>JANODD010000046.1:0-16517 GCA_031412515.1 Planctomycetia bacterium
CTGTCGGAAAGTCGTGAACAAACGCAGTAGCGGAAGCCGTCAAGGCTTTCGGGAGTTGATATTGCGGGCCAAAGTTGCATGCACGAAATGCTTGACGCATTCCGCTACCGACTTTTCGCCATACCAGCTTCCAGCTTGCGATTTTATCGATTACCAATGAGTACCGATTTTTAAAATAGATTAAAATCAGCGACTGTTCCACATGTACAATTTTGTTTCCAGGGTAGCGGTTAAATGTTGTTAGCAAAGCAAGTATATCACATGCTTGGTAACGAAGATCTTTGGCAAGCGGCAGAGTACTGTAACTCCGTATTGCAACGAGAGAATTTACCGTATTCGATTTGTGGAGGCGTGGCGGTATGCTTGCACGGCTACCAACGTAACACAACCGACATCGACATAATCATCAAAGCGGATGACCAAGACTCTGTTTTCAATGCGCTCGTTGCGGCTGGCTTCCGGTGGGATAGTGAATCTGTTGAATTTCGTTCCGAAAGCGGCATTGCGGTTCAGTGTTTGATCAGTGGCGAGCCTGCCGGTAAAGAAGCTGAAGTGAAGATCCCTGAGCCGATCGGTGAGGCGAATGTCGAGATTCGAGAAGGCCTTTGGGTTGTTCGGCTTTCACGACTGATAGAAATGAAACTCGCTAGTGGCCAAGGCAATCTTCGTCGGACGCATAGAGATTTCGCCGATGTTGTCGAGCTGATTGCTGTTCGTCACCTTGATGGTTCATTCGCTAGCCTTCTCCATAAATCGCTGCGCAAGACTTTTCGGGAGTTGGTTCGCAATGCAAATAGCTAGAACCGATGTGGAGAACCCAATGCAGCTTGGTAGTGACGCGACGTTATCAAGAATCCGCGAGTGCTTGCAGCGAGCTGGTCTAACGGCCCGCGAAGTTGAACATCCGCCAACAGAGACGTCCGAAGAATCAGCTTTGGCTCGCGGCGAATCGTTGCATGTGGGTGCCAAAGCCCTGCTATTGAAAACCGATGATGTCTTTCGGCTGTTTGTGTTGCCCGCTGACGAAAAGCTCGACTCTGGGGCAGTCAAGAATGAACTCAGTTTAAAGAAGCTGCGTTTTGCGACGCGAGAAGAACTGTTCGAGTTAACTGGGCTTGTTCCTGGCAACGTGCCACCGTTTGGAAAACCAGTTTTGCCGTTTGAGTTGTACGCTGATACGATGATTGGCGTAAAGGAAGACAAGGTCGCGTTTAATGCTGGTTCACTGACTCGATCGATGATTATGACAGCGAGTGATTGGAAGGAAGTTGCAAAGCCGCGAGAGTTTCGATTTGGGAAGAACGGTTAACGTGGAATGCGAATTCCTGACACTTGTCGCCGATCACCACCTAGCAAGGAGGACGCCTCACTTAGAACATCGAAATAAGTGTGGTTGCTACGGTAGTTTAGACTAATCAGCCGGAAGGCATTAGAGAGCGTCCCGCTTAGGAGTTTGAACTGAAGCTGGTCATTACAGTGGTATAGTCTTATCAGCCGGAAGGCGTTAGCCTCCGGTTTTGTAATGAACCGGAGGCTAACGCCTTCCGGCTGGTTAGTCGCCGGCAATTGTGAGTTTTCTAATGGTTCCTATGCGTAGCGTCCTCCAAGCTAGGTGGCGTTCAACATAAAGTGCACTAAAAAATTGGAGCGGCCCAGAAGAATGCGCCGAGGGAAACTGCTTCAACTGTCGCGGCCCGCTGATCCCAAGGTAGGTGATCTTTAAGTGCTGGTGCACAGCTGCCAGGACGGAAGTGCCCCAATGAGTAACGCAGCTCGCAAGGTGGATGCATGGTCTTGAGGTACGGCAACAATGGTATTGTCGTCAGGAACTTGGTGCCTGAAACAAGCGGTTGTGCATGGCCCCATCGAACATGACCATGGCGTTCGAGCATTGCGTCTTCAAAGTACAACGGGAAGTGGCAAATGTTAGCAGGCCTCCAGTTCACTTGTTGCGAGACAATGCCACGCGACTGGCCATCGAGTAGTCCCATCGATGGCGGCGCCCGCTTGGCGGCGGTATCGTCGGGAAGCACGCCGGTGCCGATTTTATCTGTTGAAATGTTGACTCGATCAACGTTCATTTTTAAACCAAAAGCTTGGACAGGGGTGATACCCTTGCCGGCTTCTTGCTTGACTTCGCCTGCCTTCTGATCGGAATTATCGTCGGTCTTGTCGCCGGCTTTTTTGTCATCAGCACTTTGGTTGACGAGCTTTTCGTCATCCTTCTGATCATCGGTTCTTTTATCGTCCGCAGCGTCGTCAACTTTTTTGGCGTCACTGGGGCTCGGTTCGCCTTTTTGCGGAGTCTTAACCAAGACGCGACGCGAAGATAACCTGCCAGAATCACTGGCAGTTAACTGCGCCGAAATGCCAAAAACTTCATTCTGATTTTCGCCAGCCGTTTGCACTACTTGAGCGTTTACTGATTCGGTGGAAACGCAAGCCATGAGTAACATACAACAGACTGCAACAAACAGTCGCGGCTGAAGTTGGCGCGGCTGACGTTCCTTCGTCGTGCGAATGACCAAGTTCATTTTTGACATTTGATTACTCCAGCTTCCATGCTGTGACTAAGGATCAGAATCGGCTGCTTGCGAAAAATCGCTATCGCAAGCATCCAAAGTAAATTCGGCTCAATCGGCTGGCTGCATCAGAATGTTCTAGGGCCGCTGTACAATCGATATATCATGAACAAAGTAGAATGCTGGTTGCTAGCAATAGCGATAATCAATTGAAATGGGAGCTCGGTTAAAATTTTGAATGCGATTCAATGCAGTCGATGACATTAAAAGGTATCTCGAAGAGCTTTGGAACTATCCAAGCGCTGGTAGATATTCACCTTGAGATCGAAGCGGGCAAGCGTCTGGTGCTCGTCGGTGGCAGCGGCGCAGGCAAAACGACTCTAATTCGAATTTTGGCGGGACTTGAGTCGCCTGATCAAGGTTCGATCTACTGTGGTGAGACCGACATTACCCTTGCTCCGGCTCATCAGCGTGGGATCGCGATGCTGTCGCAAGATTACGCGATTTACCCGCACTTAACTGTAGAAAAAAATTTATTGGCTGCTCTCGAACCGCTACGACTGGCGACGCAAGAACAGCGAGAGCGAATCGAAGTGGCATTGAATTGGTTTGGGCTAACTCCGTTACGCGATAGGCGACCGGGTCAATTGTCGGGTGGACAGATGCAACGGGCGGCGCTTGCCAAGGCTCTTGTTCGGCGGCCTCAACTGCTAGTGCTCGACGAACCGCTCAGTCAACTCGACCCAACGCTGCGCGAAGAGAGTCGAGAGCTGTTACTTTCAATGACGGAGCAATTCGGTACCACACTTTTGATGGTCACGCACGATTCGCTCGATGCGATGCGTCTCGCGGATCGGTTAGCAGTGCTTGAGGCTGGCAAGTTGGTTCAGGTCGACAGTCCGCAAGTCGTCTATAGCCAACCGAAGTCGCGTTCCATAGCAGAAACACTTAGCCCGTTCGGCATCAACCAAATCGGGCAAGTCTGCTTTCGCACTGAATCAGGGAAACTAATGGTGTCGCATACCGAATGCGAGCAAACCGATGTAGTCTTCAAAGGCTTTGTGAAGCAGTTGCAATTTGTTGGGTTCGCGACGCTGGCAATTATTGAGTTTGAGCTTTCGGTCACTTCGCTTGGCACTCTGCAAAGAATAAAAATCTTGACTGGTGGTCAGACTTTGCAAGTTGGCGAGCAGGTTTTGGTGCGAGTGTCCGAGAACGACATTCTGCATTTCAGTTAAGGCAAACGGACAATAAAAAAATACCAGCGAACCCACAATCTGCGAATTGCAGCCTAGATGCAAAGGCCCTGAGGTCAAGTGGGACAGTTGCGGCTCGATGATAACCGAAGAAGCGTTTCTGCGGCTCGCGGACTGCCTCCGGCATAAGTTCTGCATGCCCAAGCAAACAAGTTGCGCTTCGTGGCTCCGGTAAGTTGTCTCGCAGCTTTACGAATACCAGCAACAAGCCCTGTGTCGAATATTGCCATGACTAAACTCCCAAGCCCCCCTGGAAGTCGTTCGCTGCTTCTATCTTCACGGGATGTCGCGAAAAGAAAATACGCTGCGGCGAACAGAACTCGCACGACCGCGTAAAGTATTGAAATCAACGGCTGTAACAGCGGCGGCCAGCTCTTGGACAGTTGCAGGTCGACTCCGCCGCTGCTACAGCCATTGATATCAATACTAGTGGGTTCGCTGGTATTTTTTTATTGTCCGTTTGCCTAAACTGCCCTAACTTGTGGCCCGAAAGGCCCGTTCGGCACCATTGCGCAAGCTTACCGGTCAACACGAAACCTTTGTTTTGGCGTTGTGATGATTTTGCGAAGGAATTGATTTTGACCTGCAAAATGTTCGAACAAGTATGCATAATTGATGAACCAAAGCGGATGTGAAAACGTCTCATGTTCGCAATTGCTTGCATGAAGCGAGCCTGGATGCAGAAGACCATTACGCAATTCATGGATGAACCGGAACATTGACTTCTTTACCTAGACTCGTCGCCGACTCGCAACAAGCAAGTTCGGTGGTTGAGGACAACTCGCAGCCTACTTCCTTGAACCCTCGACCCAAATACACTTCCCGTCAACTCAATCGTAATTTGGCGGTTAGCACGGCGGACGCGGCGACTTTTGGAGTGATGGTCGGCATCGGCGAAACGTTTTTGCCTGCTTTTGCACTAGCCGTTGGGCTTGGCGAAGTGATGGCGGGCTTGGTTGCAAGTGTTCCGCTGTTGGCTGGTGGATTGCTTCAGTTAGCAACTCCTTGGGTGTTGAGCAGATTCAATCATCGGCAAGCCTGGGTCGTCGGGGCTTCGACCGTTCAAGCGCTCGCATTTGTGCCATTGATCATCGCTGCCTGTGTCGGTTCGATCAGCGGGTGGGGTTTACTGTTGGTCGCATCTGTCTACTGGGCGGGCGGTCTTGCGGGCGGACCAGCTTGGAACAGTTGGATTGAACAGCTTGTTCCGCGAAACGTTCGAGCAGGCTATTTTGCCAAGCGGACTCGAGCTACGCAGATCGCCACACTTTGCGGTTTCGTCGGCGGTGGATTGCTACTGCAATACGGTCGCGGAGCCGGATGGGTAACCACTGCGTTCGCGGTTTTGTTCTTGGTTGCGTTTTTGTTTCGAATGATCTCGGTCGTCATGTTGGCCGCGCACAAAACGCCGCCAACGAAACCAGTGCCTGCCACTCGCATTGCCACAACTAATTCCACTGCGAACACATTGAACGGTCGGCATCTATTGATTTACTTGGTCATGGTTCAAGGGTTCGTGCAGATATCGGGACCATTCTTCACGCCGTTTATGCTGAAGAAGCTTGAGATGTCGTATGTGGTGTTCACCTTGCTGGTTGCGGTAGCTTTTACAGCCAAAGTTGTCTCTTTAGCTGCATGGGGCAAGGTTGCCAAGAATCGTGGGGCGGCTTGGTTGTTGACCTTTGGCGCGGTCGCCATTGTTCCACTATCTTCGCTCTGGACCGTGTCCGAATCATTGCCTTGGTTGATATTCATTCAGGCCATCAACGGATGCATGTGGGCCGCTTATGAGCTGGGTTTTTTACTGCTCTTTTTTGAAGCCTTGCCACAATCGCAGCGGGTTAAAATGTTGACCTATTACAACTTTGCTAATACAGCTTCTTGGTGCCTGGGCGCGACAGTAGGCGCGTTAGTGCTAAATTCCTTTAATGCATCGATGCAAGGTTACCATGCACTGTTCTATCTATCGAGCATCGGCCGTTGTGTAGCACTCGTGTACTTGCTCTCGCATCGTCCAGTCGTGGTCGCCAAGGTCACATCCATTGGCCTGCGTGTTCTTGGCCTTCGCCCTAACGGGTCTTCGTTCGAAGCGCCGATCCTTGCGAGCATACCTGAACCAGCAACGGTTAGTGAGAATTTAGAGACTAGCGGCGAGAGAGCTTCGGCGGCGTAGCAAGAAGATGCGTTCTAGTTGGTAACAAAAGCCGCAAAGTCAGCAGATAAAAGTCGTTTGACTTTTTAAAAAGGTCGGAAAATGACCCTCGAAATAGGTAGCGGCCTTTCCCCAGGCTAATAACCTAGTGCTTTGTCCAACTTTAATTTAGGGTCGTAGAGGTAAGCCGACGGCGCTAGCCGCGGGTGAACGAAGTGCTTGACTCGACGTGAATTATTAACAATCTAATGACCAACGATTTACGGTCGACAGTTTAACGTTGGACGGACTTTTAATCTTGCACGACAACCACTTCGCTCACCCGCGGCTTGTGCCGTCGGCTAACTGATGTTGATCCCAAAATTAAAGTCATACAAAGCACTCGGCTAAGCGTCGTGCCAACCTGGTGGAAGCTTGATTTGATTAGGCTGTGGATCGAGCAGTTCGTGTACGTCTTCGGCGCTGCTGTCTGCCGTGATGGCATTTTCTTCGGAGAGCCAACGACCGAGATCGATGAGCTGACAGCGTTCACTACAAAACGGCATGAACTTGGAATCAGTAGTCGACCTCACGGTTTGATCGCAAGTTGGGCAACGCGGTAAGAAGGCCATCATAGTTCAATGCTTGAAGAAGTTTCGTTAGGGATCATTCGAAAGTCGGTATCGTGCGAATGGCTTTCTTTTTCAATTTCATCCGTCAGTGAACTGGCGAGAAGCCTCAACTGAGGGCGAAGAATTGCAACCTCGGATTTCAGCTTGTCGAGCGTTTCTCGAAGTCCGTCGATGCTTGATTGGTCATTTGAGGTCGATAGGAGCATCGCGAGTGACGACGCTTGCCGCGCGTCGAAGAGTCGCAGCGAGCCTTTCATTGTGTGCGCGGCACGTCGAAGGTCAGCGATACATCCTGCCGCTAATGCGCTGCTCATCTTAGCGAGCAACTCTGGGAACTGTTCGAGCGATGCTAAAACCACTTGACGTAAAAGAACTACGTCACCTGCAACCGCTTTGATCGCCACTGAGTAATGTCGATTCAGGTTACTGGCCATGGCATCGTCCGTCGCAAGCTGATTCGATTTTGACGGTGCACCGGTGCTTGCATTCTGTAACTGTGCAACTCGCAAGATAGCTTGTTGGAGTTCCTGTGGGCGAATTGGTTTCAATACAAAATCGTCCATTCCAGCGGCGAAGCACTCATTGCGATCATCGTCCGCAGTATTTCCCGTTATTGCAATGATTGACATGTGAGCGCCCTTCGCTCGCTCACGACGTCTTATTTCACGAGTCGCTTCGAGTCCGTCCATGATGGGCATTAAAACATCCATCAAAACTAAGTCCAGTTTCGAATCCGTTTCAAAAACCTCCAGTGCCTGGGCTCCGTTTTCAACAACGACAACCGAATGTCCAAGCTTCTCAAGCAAACCGACCGTCAGCCGCTGATAGGTCAGGCTGTCCTCAGCGAGCAAAATCCGTTGCGGTTTGACAGGTTCATTATCATTGATGGTCGACATTTCGGTTCCTGACAACGCGTTCATCAGCGCGCATATTTAACAAGCGTAATCTCATTTCCGTCGTCAGTGTAAAATGCTTCGTCCATCAGCCCGCGTAATAACATTGGGCTTCTGCCAAGGCCGTTTTCAAAGCAGCCGCCATCTGCGTAATCTTCTAGGACTGGTTTTTGAAGTCCTGCTCCTTCACAGCGAATTGTAAACCTCGCCCCCTCATTGGTGATGGAAACAGCAACCTTTACTCGACGATTGCAAATCTCGGGTGCTCCGCGTCGATGTTGAACAAGTGATGAGAATTGTCCAGATTTCGGATCGCGGCGCATTTCATCCAGTTCGTCTTCGGTAAACTCGAGGTTCCCGTGGTACATAGCTTGTAGTATAGCCTCTTCGAGTGCGACCATTGCCCGAACACGTTCGTTGTGATCAGAAATGCAGATTTGGCCGATAAAGTTTTGCAGCCAGTTCACCAGCGGAGCGATCAAGCTCGGATCGTTGTCCAAAGTGAACTTACATTGCAACTCGTTTAAATTTTTTGCAAAATCCTGCCGTTGTTGTTCAACTTGCGAGCGAGCAAGCACCCGTTGAACTGCGTCAGCCAACAGTTCGGCTTGCCGCATTTTTGGGACGTAGCTTGCCGCACCCGCTTCAAGCGCTCGAACGGCGATCAATTCGTTTCCATAGGCGGTCATCAAAATGACAGGAACTTGCGGCAGTAGTTTCCGCATCTCGCTTACGACTTCAAAGCCGTCCATGTCAGGCATGATCATGTCGGTGATTACTAGCCCCGGTGGATTTGCCAAAAGCGCATCCAGTGCCGTACGAGGATTCTCGTAACTGAAAATGTCATACGAGCCTTCGGCAGCTTTCAATAGGCCGATAATCAACAGTCGATCGACAGGAGAATCGTCAATGATACTAATGCGAGTGACGGACATTTCTTATTCTCCCAAAATTCGGCGCGATCAATCGGGCAATTCTAATTGCCAGGGGGATCGAGTCCCGGTGGAGCTTGCTCGGTATGACAATGGAGCTTGCTTGAGCCGCATTAGTATGAACTGAGGCGGTGGCCGACAGGATATCTAGTACGCAACCAGTGTTACGAAAACAAATGCGCGGGGCTTGAGTTCGCCAGTTCAGCTTTGCAAGCCTACCGGGCGTTCCCCATCTAATGAAACGTGATACGGGCGTCAGCTAACTTCAATTTGGATTCCTTCAATTTGCATTCGCGCCACTTTGCGCTACTTTAAATACTACGATGGGCCGGCTGCAAGTCAAGGAATATAATGTTTGCGGCTGTTTGTTCTGCGCCTGGGTGATCCATCGGGCTCGATTGGGGAAATTCATCAATTCTAAGATTCCTGTTGCGGGTCCAGTCGATGGGCAACAGAGGAAGCGGAACATGTCATGAATGCTGAAAGCACCACCTCAGTCAACAGCAACGATGCACTTAAGTTGGCGATTGAATCGATTCCGCTATGCATTGTTGTGGTTGATTTTTCGGCAACGATCGTGTTTGCCAATGCCGAGACGGAACGGCTTTTGGGATATGAGCGGAATGAATTGCTGCGACAAAACGTAAGAGCTTTATTCCCTGAACAAACTTATGTGGGAATTCCTTTTTTGCAAGACAGTTATTTTGCGGACCCCAGCAGCAGCGTTCTGGCCAGCCTCGAATGCAATGCAGTTCGCAAAGACGGCTTCGAATTTCCGGTTGAGGTTTGCTTTAAGCCGCTGAAATTGGCAGGTGCGAGTTTGATGTTCGGCACGCTTGTGGATATGAGCGCGAAGCTCAAAGCCGCTGAAAAATCCGCCACCTCACAACTGGCGTCCGAATCAGCGCTTGCAGTTGCCGTGGCTGAAGCGCAGCGAAAAGCTGCACAGGTCGAAGAGCGATTGAACTTGGCCTTAAAGTCATCTCGGGTTGGAACATGGAACTGGAATATCGCTGAAGGCACCATTATCTGGGATGATTACATCCATCCGCTGTATGGGCTAGAACCTGGTACATTTGCAGGTAAATACGAGAACTTTGAAGAGATGTTACACCCCGACGATCGCGGGCGTGTCGCTCACGAGGTCCGAAACACAATCGAAAATGACGCTCCATTCGATACGGAGTTTCGAGTTATTTGGCCCGACGAAAGTGTTCATATTCTCGGCTCTCGCGGAAAAGTTTATCGCGATATCGATGGTCTGCCGCTGCAAATGACTGGGGTCTGTTGGGATATCACCGAACGCAAGCAATCGGAGCTTGCCCTCGCCGCAGTCAACGCGCAGCTCGAAGGTGTGTTGGATGCTGCGACTCAGATCTCCATTATCGCAACGAGCGTCGACGGAATCATAACCGTTTTCAATTCCGGCGCGCAGAATATGCTGGGCTACACCGAGGAGGAGATTGTCGGAAAGCAGACGCCGCAGATCCTTCACGTGGCAGAGGAGGTAATTGCTCGTGGCGAAGCATTGACGAGTGAATTGGGTTATCCAGTTGAAGCGTTTGAAGTATTCGTAGCCTATGCAAGACAAGGGCGCTTTGATCATCGCGAATGGACTTATGTCCGCAAAGACGGACGCACATTTCCAGTAAGCCTAGTTGTTACAGCCGTAAAGAATCAAGCTGGCGAAATCACCGGATTCCTCGGCGTAGCTGAGGATATTACCGAGCGCAAACGAATGATGGAACGTCTCTGTGCTACAGTTGATGCTGCGCCAACCGCCATTTTAGTCGTCAGCGCTGTGGGCAAAATTTCGCTTGCCAATAATCAAGCGGTGGAGATGTTTGGTTATGAACGTGCGGAGATGATTGGGCAAAAGGTCGAGATGCTGATTCCCGAACGATTTCGAGCGACGCATCCGGCGCATCGCGACAGTTTTTTTCGCAATCCCGTTCAGCGTGACATGGGGGCCGCCCTCGAACTATTTGGTCGCAAGAGAGATGGCACAGAATTCCCGCTGAAAGTTGGGCTTAGCCCAATTGAAACGGAAGATGGCCCCGCCGTAATTTGTGGTGTGTTCAATACCACGAACCAAATTCTAGCGGTCGAGAATTTGCGAGCTGCGAAAGAAGCAGCCGAATCGGCCAGCCGCGCGAAGAGCTCATTCTTGGCCAACATGAGCCACGAAATTCGCACTCCGATGAACGGCATTATCGGCATGTCGCAGTTGTTAGCGCAAACGAACTTACGCTCCAATCAGCGCGATTACCTGGAAACGATAGAGCAGTCGGCGCATATCCTGCTCCGCTTGCTGAACGATATTCTCGACTTTTCGAAAATCGAAGCCGGCAAGCTCGAGTTAGACATTGTGGAATTTCGACTTTCGGAGTGCGTCGCTCGAGCTTCGCAATTGATTTTACTGAAGGCCGCTGAAAAGGGGCTAGAGCTTGCGTGTCGAATCGCGCCAGAGATTCCCGATCACTTGCGCGGCGATCCGGGGCGCGTCCAACAAGTTCTGGTCAATTTGCTGGGCAACGCGGTCAAGTTCACAGAAGCAGGCGAGATCTATGTCAACGTCAATCCAGAGCGGATCACCGCTGACCAGGTTCGGCTCCATTTTTCCGTAAGTGATACTGGAATTGGCATACCCCCCAACAAACTGGAGCAAGTATTTCGCCCGTTTGAACAAGCAGAATCGTCAACTACAAGACGGTTTGGCGGCACAGGCCTAGGACTGACCATTTCAAAGCAACTGGTCGATATGATGCACGGCAATATGTTCGTCGAAAGTGAGATGGGACGCGGTTCAAGCTTTCATTTCACAGCCGAGTTCGGAGTCGCCGCGGCGCAACTTCACCATGAACCGGCGGAACTCAGCTCATTGGCCGATGTACCTGTGTTAGTTGTTGATGACAATCTCACGAATCGCAAGATACTAAGCGAAATGTTGCGTTACTGGAATATGCGGCCGATACTGGCCGATTCAGCTGTGGCAGCCCGCTCGGCGCTGCGCAAAGCTGCAGAGAATCATCAGCCAATTCGACTCATTTTGCTCGACCATCACATGCCGTCCGAAGATGGATTTCACTTTGCGGATTCATTGAAACAAGCAAGTACTAAGCATTGCCCAATCATTATGATTTCGTCGGGCTCGGCTCCCATTGACGTTGATGAATGCGCCCGACATGGAATTGCCCGATTCATGTCAAAACCAGTGATTGCATCGGAGCTATTAAACGAAGTTCTACGACAATTCGGTCACACGGACGAGATCCTTGCGAACACCGTTTCGACGACTGTATCCGTTCCCTCACGACGAGTACTACTGGTCGAGGATAACGAAATCAATCGACGAGTCGCACTGGGATTGTTGCGATCGCGCGGTCACCTAGTGGAGATCGCTGAGAACGGACAAGAGGCATTGAACATGTTGGAGACGCATGAGTTTGATGTCGTGCTAATGGATATGCAAATGCCCGTTATGGATGGTTACGAGGCGACGACCGCAATTCGAGCACTCGAGCATGAAGTGGGAGGCCATATGCCGATTGTTGCAATGACTGCCGAAGCACTAAAGGGCGACCGCGAGCGTTGCTTGGCCGTTGGCATGGATGACTATGTTGCCAAACCCATCTCGCAGTCGGAATTATATCGAGCCGTTGAAAGTTTTCCGGCACTCTGTTCGCCAGTTCCTACACGCAGTCCGAACTTAGTAGATAAAACGGTTGTGCAAAGTTCCGAGTCGGTAGACTCCATTGCACTCCCTGAAACGCCTCGAGCTCCGAAGATAATCGACTGGAAATTGGCGCGAGCACGGTTGCCCGAGGGAGCCCTGACGATGAACGAATTAGTAGGGCTCGTAAAAATTGAAACGCCAAATTTATTGGCTAGTATTCAACAATCAATCGTAGCTCGCGATTCAAGAACATTGCGACGGTCCGCACACACCATGAAAAGTTCAGTGAGCCTTTTTGGTGCAGACTCGCTGGCGCAGTTGGCTCAAACACTTGAAAATCTAGGCCGATTAGAGTCCTTCGACGGTATAGAAGAATTGTTGTCGAAACTTGAAAAGCAAGTTGAATCCTTTATGCAGGATCTAGACGAGCCGCTGAAATGATTGATATCCACGCTGATTTCGACGGAGGCTGGCCCCAACCGCCCGCGCGTCAATTGCAGCCTGTCCTTGGTCGATGGCGTTGCACTTGAATGTGCTAACTTTTGCGGGGCTTACGAATGCTGGGGGATGCCAGTGAGCAAGCGGCGATGAGGAAAGCGACCGCCATGCCCGCCAATACATCGCTAGGGTAATGTGCTCCGCTTTCAATGCGTTGCAGACTCGCCAATACAGCTAAGATGGCAAAGATCCACCAACCTCGCAAAAAGACGAGACTAAGGCCGATTGCTAGCCCCCACGCGGTGGCTGCGTGACCTGAGGGAAAACTGCGTTGACGAGCATCCCAAAAGCTGCGTTCGACGGCATCGGCAGCGTCGCTTGCCAATTCATTGTGGCCGATTACTTGAAGGCCTTCGGCGTGCGGACGAATCCGCACTACTGTCGCTTTCATGACATTTGCTGTCACGCCGCTGAGGGCGGTGATAAAGATCGCGACGAGGACCGCGCGACGCCGGTTGACAGCGACTACCAAAACAGTGGTCAGGATAAAAGCGACTCCCAAACCATGTGCGAAGGCTTCACTGAGTGAGATCGCTTTTTGAAGATCGCCTGGGAGTTTGATTTGCCGTAAATAGTTCGAAATTGGTTTGTCAAATTGCATTGCCAATGGACAAACGCCGCCAATGATTAAAGCCGCGAGCAGGAAGGCTGATGAGGGTCGCGCAAACCACCGGCTGACGGACGCATGTTGCGAGTCTTTTTGTGGAGAGCTACAAGGTGCGAGCATAGAATTTGGCAGTGGAGTACGCATGCTGCTTGCCAGCGAGTTCATACCGAAAAACGCGGGTTTCGAAAACGCAAGTTGGACGCTTGCGCCACCGGGAAACTTAGGCCACTTTAACAACAAAGCTGCCTGTTGGCGACCTCAGTTGAGACCTATGGGAACTCGTGAATGTGCTATTCTCTAATGCTTTGATTGCGAAATCAATGGGTTCGAACGCAACGCGGTGAGTTCGAGGCTTTACTCGTGGAGAATTGAATGCAAGGAAAATACCGTTGGGCTTCAGTGGGCGACATCAATTCGTTCTTTGGATTGATGCTGGATAATATCGCCGGGCTGTTTCTGCTTGTCAGTCTGATGAATCAGGTTTTCGCTTTTCCCGTGGAGTTTGCACTGCGGTACATGGTTCCCGGTACAGCCATCGGCGTGTTGATCGGTGACTTGGCGTTCTTTCTGTTGGCTTTGCAATTAGCAAAGAAGAGCGGCAGTACTACGGTGACTGCAATGCCACTGGGACTCGACACGCCCAGTACGTTTGGCATGATTTTCTTTGTGCTCGGGCCAGCTTATCAATTGGCATTAAAAAGTGGCATGGAGGTCAACGCGGCGGCGACGCACGCATGGCAGATTGGCATTTGCTGCATATTTATTAGTGGTGTCTTCAAGCTGGTCTGCTCGTTTGGCAGCGATTGGATTAGACGTTCGATTCCGAGGGCGGGTCTGCTGGGTTCGTTAGCCGCGATCGCGCTGGTGATCATCAGTTTTCTTCCACTGCTAGAGATTTTGCATTATCCGCTGGTCGGTTTAGTTGCGATGTCGATCATCCTAACGGCCCTTGTTGGTCGAGTTCCGTTGCCTTTCAAGTTGCCTGGGGCAGTAGGCGGTTTAGTGGTCGCTGGTGGTATTTATGGAATCATGCAGGTTGCGGGTTTGCTGGGGCCGAGTGAAGAACCTGCGTTCAACGCAGCCGCTGGGCTTTGGCCGACAGAATGGTCGCAAGCTCTCAGCTTCAGTTGGTGGTCCGCCATGGGCGAAACGGTGAAGTACATTCCCATCGTGATTCCCTTTGCAATTGCAACCATCGTGGGTGGGATCGACTGCGCGGAAAGTGCATCGGCAGTGGGCGACCACTATTCGACAGGCTCAGTCATTGGCATCGAGGCCGTCGCTACGCTACTAGCAAGTTTCTGCGGCGCCGTGATTCAGACGACTCCTTACATCGGTCACCCGGCTTATAAAGCAATGGGTGGTCGAGCCGCGTTTACTTTGGCAACCGCCATTGCATTCGGCTTGCTGGGAACGACAGGTTTGTTTGGTTACTTTTACTTACTAGTACCCAAAGCGACCGTGTATCCGATTTTGATGTTTGTAGGCTTGGAAATTTCAGCTCAGAGTTTTCTTGCGACGCCGCGAAGACACTATCCAGCCGTTGCGATGGCGTGCGTTCCGGCGCTGGCCTTTCTAGCGATGTTCTTTGTTGGGCCCGAAACAAACATCACTCCAGCGATCATAACAACCGGTTTGCTCAAGAATGGGTTTATATTGACAAGCGTGTTTTGGTCGTCGGCGCTGGCCATGGTTATTGATCGTCGCCTGAGTGCCGCAGCGGTGTTCTACTTTGTAGCCGCAGTATGTACGCTGTTTGGAATCATTCACTCGCCGCTACCGAGTGCACCGCTCCTGTTCCCGACGGCAATCCCGGGCATTCCTGAAACGCTCACATTACCCGCGGAGCATTTTGGAACCGTCATGAACTGGACCATGGGTTATTTCATCGTCGGGTGCTTGATGCTGAAGTGGGACTACTATTTGAAGATCACTGGTCAGTCGGCACCGGACCCGGATCATCTCCAAGATTGAAATGTTTGACGCGCGATGACTAGCCAGCTTGCAATCGTGAACGGTACCGTGATTCTCGAAAATGAATTGCTTGAGGATGCGTACATCCTTTGCGAGGGCGACCGAATTGTGCGCGTGACTCGCGGTCCCCTCACCCCCAGCCCCTTTCCCCGGAGTACCGGGGCAAGGGGAGCCAGAGACCCTAAAGCCGTTGAAGTGATCGATGCTCGCGGCGGTTTCATCGCACCAGGCTTTGTTGATATTCACGTTCATGGTGGCAATGGCGCTGACTTCATGGATGGCACTGTCGCAGCCGTACAGACCGCTTGCTTGGCTCATGCAAAACATGGCACGACAACCATCTTTCCAACGACGACTACGGGATCGCATGAGCAGATACTCACGATGATCGATGCTTGTCGCCTCGCACAGCAGCAAGGTGTTGCGACCAACTTGGCTGGTGTGCACCTGTATGGACCCTACTTTGCCGAAGATAAAGTAGGTTGCCATTCAAAGTCGGGTAGACGCGAACCGCTGGCCGACGAGTTCAATCAATACTTCGCAACTGGCGTAATCAAAGTTGCCACTTGCGCAGCCGAGTTGCCGGGCGCAGCGGCGTTTTACAAGGCCGCCAAACGTCGTCGCTGTTTGATTACTTGCGGCCATTCGAACGCCAGCTTCACTGAAATGCAGCAAGCCTTCAAAGCCGGTATGCGGCATGTCGATCATTTTTGGTGCGCGATGAGCTCTGTGCCATCGATGCGTCAGCGGTTCGGTGTACCGATGCAAGCCAGCATGGCAGAGTTCGTGTTGATGAATCCCGAGATGAGCACCGAAGTGATTGCCGACGGAGTTCATCTGGCTCCTGAGTTGCTCGAGTTCGCTTATCGCATGGTCGGTCCACAAAGGTTGTGTTTGGTGACGGATTGCAACCGCGGACTTGATTTACCAACTGGAAAATATCGTTTTGGCAACGAATCGGATGGCAGTTGGTTCGAAAGTGACGGCAAGGTAGGTTGGGCACCGAATGGCAGCCTGGCGAGTTCCATTGTCGGCATGGATCACATGGTACGGCACATGAAGAAAGCTACTTCAGCTTGTCTGCCCGAGGTGGTGCGTATGGCTAGCCTGACACCTGCGGAGCGAGTTGGTATCGCAAGTGAAACAGGCAGTATTGCAGCAGGCAAACGCGCCGATCTAGTTTTGCTAAATCGGCGGTTGCAGGTTCAAAAAGTGATTGTTGCTGGAGTTGCTATTTAAGTGCAACAATGCTCGACCCAGGCAGGATGCGCAGGCTACGGTTCTATAGTCGCCTTTAGCTCCGCGAAAAGTGCGGTGTTGTAAGCCCCATTAGCGGGGCGGAAAGGGGCTAATTGCAGGGTTAAAGGGGGGGGGTTAAGCAACACAATGGGAAATT
>JANODD010000047.1:0-11891 GCA_031412515.1 Planctomycetia bacterium
CCGCGTTTTCAAGTTCATTCCTAAGCGGGACGCTCTCGGTAGCGTCCGGTTAATGGATACAAACCGGACGCTACCGCGTTCCGGCTGATTAGTCCAACCGTACTGAGGAGGTGCGATTTCGCAAAGTCGATAAAGTGAGTGACATTGGGCGGGGACGCCCGCGCTCCGAAAAACCGGTCAACTATTTTGCAAACACTTGTGTGACACTTGAGCAATTGCTATTAAGCCAGCACTCTACGCTGGCTACGGGTCAAACGAAGAAACGAATGCGGCTAAAGCCCGAGTCCAAAAGCACTTACTCCCAGCCCGCCGTTGCTGCCGTCGAGCCCGGATAGCTGTAGAGAGCGTCCCGCTTAGGAGTTTGAACTGAAGCTGGTCATTACGGTGGTATAGTCTCATCAGCCGGAAGGCGTTAGCCTCCGGTTGTGTATTGAACCGGAGGCTAACGCCTTCCGGCTGATAAATCCCCTGTAAATCCGCGTTTTCAAGTTCATTCCTAAGCGGGACGCTCTCGGTACGGCGGCGGGACGTTCGTTAATGAGCGAAGCGTGACAGCTTTCCGTCATTCAATCATTACAATTGGAAAAATATGCCTTTTAAGTAAAATAAGACATGCCTACACAAGCCTAACAGTAGACAAATGACTGAATCGAGTCATACTTGTGAAAGAATTCCATCCAGATCGACTTTAGGGTGATAGATTTTGAGCAATGGGCAGGCTACGGACCAGCGAAGGGCAAAGTTGCGGGAACTGATCCGCAGCCAAGGCTTCGTTTCCATCCCTGACCTCCGTTCGGCACTTGATGTCAGCGAATCGACGATCCGGCGAGATCTGGACCACCTGGAATCCGAAGGCGAAGCGCAACGAACACATGGCGGGGTCTTTTTCACAGGCGGCGCAGCGGCTCTTCGATTGTTCGAAGACCGACGGTCGAGCCAGTGGGATCTAAAACGCCAGATCGCGATCGAAGCCAGCCGTTTGATTGAGAATCATGACACCGTGCTGCTCGACGGAGGCAGTACGACTTACGAATTGGCTCGACAGCTCGTTGGACGACCTCTCCAAATTGTGACCAACTCACTGCCACTCGCGAACCTCTTTGCCTCGAGCGACCAAGCGGATCTCGTTCTGCTGGGTGGCTATGTGCACAGTCGCACTGGCGTTTCGCTTGGACCTTATGCGAATCAAATGCTCGCTTCGCTCAACGTACAAAAAGCGGTGTTGAGTATCGCCGGCGCGAACGAACGCGGCTACTACAACAGCAACTTACTGCTGGTTGAAACTGAACGAGCCATGATGAACTCCGCTGACCAAACGATTGTGGTCGCTGATAGCAGCAAGTTCGGAAAGAGCTCACTTGCCAGGCTCTGCGAATTGAATCAAGTGCATACTGTCGTCACCGACGATGGACTAAGCGAAGTATGGCGCAGCCAGCTGCAAAACGCCGGAGTGCAATTGCACTTGGCGGCTGAAGTCAAACCCGAACCAACCAATACCGATTCCACCCCCGAGTGATATTGATATGTCAGCAACCTCAATCGATCGAACCCAAGTCGAACAACTTGTGCGTCAAATCGTGCGTCGTATCGCGAGTGGCGACAGCATCGCAAAGCCGACCGCACCTGCCATTCCGAAGCTACTCGTTAGCATATCCGCGCGTCACGTGCACTTGACCGATGAACACGTCGAGCGACTGTTCGGTAAAGGTCATGTGCTGACTCCTGGCAAAGATCTTTATCAAGATGGATTCTATGCCGCCAAAGAGACAGTCATGATCGTCGGCCCGCGACGTCGCATGCTTCCCGAAGTTCGAGTGCTCGGACCAACTCGAAAATTTAGTCAAGTCGAACTTGCGATCACCGATGCGATCTCGCTCGGCATCGATGCACCGGTAAAGCATTCGGGCGATATCGCTGGCACCCCAGGCTGTGTGCTGGTTGGGCCTGCGGGTGCCGTGGAGCTCAGCGAAGGTGTGATCCGCGCTGCGCGCCATGTTCACATGAGCTTTAAAGAAGCCGAATACTACGGTGTCAAGAACGGTGACTTCATGACACTGTCGATCAAGAGCCCCAATTGCAGTGTGTCGTTCGAAGATGTTTTAGTTCGAGCTGACGAACACGCAAAGTTAGAAGTGCATATTGATACCGACGAGGGCAACGCCTGCAACTTGGACGCCGCCACCGAAGTCACCCTGAAACCTAATTCAGGCTGCAAGTGTAAAGATCATTGACCTTAGCATAGGCTTCCAGCCTGTGAAAAAATCGCCATGTAGCTGGATTCGTGAGAATCCGGATGCACACTCATTGGGACTGGGGGCTCCGGATTCTCACAAATCCAGCTACGCAGGACCAACAAAAACAGACAGCAACACGACGTTGCTTAAAAAGAGGTTCCACTCTGTGTACCAGAGCGTGGCAACATGACCGACAACTGGGGCTGTAAAGCCCGTAATAACAACTGCCAAAAGCGAGGAGAAAATCGAGTATGGCTAAAATAACGGAAGCACTGGGAATGATCGAAACCAAGGGGTTCATCTCTTTGGTTGAAGCGGTCGATGCCATGATGAAAGCTGCCAATGTGCAGTTTTTGGGTTGGGACAAAGTCGGTAGTGGACTCGTGTCTGCTTTTGTCACTGGTGACGTTGCGGCTGTTAAAGCTGCCACGGACGCTGGTGCTGCAGCCGCTGGTCGCGTTGGCGAAGTTGTCAGTGTTCAAGTGATCGCTCGTCCGCACGAAGATCTGTCCAAGATTCTTAAAGTCTAACGACCTAAGATTCAACAACTCATACACCGCATTTAAAAGTACTGAAAGAAGAACATGCAAAAAGCAATTGGACTAGTAGAAACGAAGGGACTGCTCGCGCTCATCGAAGCGACCGACGCAATGGTCAAAGCAGCGAGTGTTGAAATCGTTAAGCGTATTGATATCGGTGGCGGCTTGGTCACGACTGTTGTCAGCGGCGATGTTGGCAGCGTTCGCGCAGCCGTGGAAGCAGGAGCATCCGCAGCAGCTCAGGTTGGCGAGTTGATCAGCAGCCACGTGATCGCACGTCCCGCTGAAGGACTCGAAACCGCTTTTTTCTCGTAAGCTAAACCTGAACCGACTTGTCGGTTCAGTGAGCCGTCGGCGCTAGCCGCGGGTGACGAAGGATGGCGGTAACATTACCATCGTCTTTCCAACATCGAGCGACTGCGAATCGATCGGCTTTATTGGCGTAGCGAGAGTTGGCTCAGTGAGATTGGCTTAAAGAGGACTTCGAGTTCTGAATGACGTTTACTTCGAGACCCGCGGCTAGCGCCGTCGGCTCACTGAATGGCGGCTAGCGCCGTCGGATCACTGAATGACTGCTAGCGCCGTCGGCTCACAGATTGACGGCTGAAGCCGTCAAACCACTGTTTTCAACACCCAACGTAGGAGCAGGGATGAAGGTCCTAGTCGCAAACCTCGGCTCAACAAGCTTTAAATATCGCTTGTTCGATATGTCGACCGAAACACAACTTGCGCGAGGCGGCGTCGAGCGAATTGGCTCGCCGATGAGTCGTTGCAATGTTGAGATCGGTGACTATCGCGGCGAAACGGAAATGCCCGTGCCGCATCACGGTGTTGCCGTGCGCGCTTGCGTACAGCAATTGACCGATCCGCAGCATGGTTGCATAAGCAGTGCGTCAGAGATCTCCGCCATCGGCTTCAAAGCCGTCCACGGGGGGCGACTGGCAGGTGTTTTTCGCATCGATGATTCGGTGTTAACTGCGATGGAAGAGGTCAGTTCAGTCGCGCCGGCCCACAATCCGCCTTACTTGGCTGCGATGCGTCAGTTGGCTGAGACCGTTCCCGACATTCCGCTCGTAGCAGCCTTTGAAACGGATTTTCATTTGACGATCCCCGAAGCTCGCCGGCGTTATGCACTTCCCAAAGCTTGGGCGGATGCATTGCCGATTCGCAAGTGGGGCTTTCACGGCGCCAGCCATCGCTTCATCGCGACGCGCAGTGCTCAGTTGCTTGGTCGTACCGATACGCGAGTGATCTCGTGTCACCTCGGCGGCTCGAGCAGTCTAACCGCGATCCGCTCCGGCAAGAGTGTCGCGACTACGATGGGGATGAGTCCACAAACCGGTTTGCCGCAGAACAATCGTATCGGCGACTTGGATCCGTTCTGCCTACCCATGCTCATGCAGCACACGGGTATGAACCTGGAAGAGATGCTGAAGTCCCTGTCGACCGAAGCCGGACTGCTTGGGTTGTCAGGCGGGGTCAGCGGTGATATTCGCGATCTCGAAAACGCAGCAGCCAGTGGCAATGCCGATGCGCAATTGGCTCTGGATGTTTATGTGGCTGAGATTCGACGACAACTCGGTAGCATGCTGGTCGCCCTTGGTGGCCTGGATGCGCTCGTGTTCACTGGCGGCATCGGCGAAAACGGAGCGAACATTCGCGCCGCTGTTTGCGATGGACTAAGCGAATTGGGTATCTCGCTGGATGATGCCAAGAATCGTTCGTCTAAAGGTGAAGTGCGTTTGGATGCAGCCGATAGCCGCGCTCAGATCTGGATCATTCCGACCAACGAAGAACTTATCGTCGCTCGCCAAACCGCCAGCGCGCTCAAGGACTAAGTGATCATGTTTGTAGCCAAAGTTACAGGTTCTGTTGTGTCGACTGAAAAAGTCGAATCGATGCGCGGTCAAAAGCTGCTCGTCGTCGAACCGTATCGAATCGAAACGGCCAATCGTGACAGCTTGGTCACGACCGGTCGGACGTTCATCGCCGTCGATATGCTCGGCGCTGGTGTCGGCGATATGGTCTTGATCGTTCAAGGCAGCAGCGCTCGATTCACCCCTGAAACCAACAAATTACCGATCGATTGTGTCGTCATCGGCATCGTCGATTCCGTCAACATCGAAAAGAAATCCGTTTACAACCGACTGACCAGTGACGCCGAAGCCAATAACGCTGCATCGCAGTAACGTTGGCACGCTAAAGCGTGCGGGAGTTCAAGCTCTAACTTGCTAGTTTTACGACTTGAAGTTGCGACCGATTGCGGGTTAGAGCTTGAATTCCCTGCACGCTCTGTAGCGTGGGTTGGCTCCGTAGGTTGGCTCTCCAGAGCCGACCTAAAAATAAATACAAAACACTCGGCTCTGGAGAGCCAAGCTACGATCACATAACACCAACCACTTAAAAATCAATCATGCAAATAAGCGAAGAACTCATCCGCAGCTTGGTCACTCAGGTCATCAAAGAAGTTCGTGGCAGCGGCCAACTCAATGGCAGCACAGCTTCAAGCCTGAGCGGGCACTTTGGCATTTTTGACGACGCAGATCAAGCCGTCGCGGCCGCTCGACAAGCCTTCGAGCAACTGCGCGAGCGTCCAATCTCCGACCGCAAGAAAGCCATCGATCACATCCGCCGCATCTCCATCGATCAATCGGTGGAACTTGGTACGATGGAAATGAACGAGACCAAGATCGGTCGACTGGAACACAAGATCGGCAAACTGCGAACGCTTGGCGAACGCGTTCCAGGAACTGAATTTCTTACGACGCAAGCCTACAGCGGTGACCGCGGACTGGCAGTCATCGAGCATGCTCCGTTCGGCGTGATCGGCGCCATCACTCCGGTAACACACTCGCTGCCAACCATCACCGGCAACGCGATCAACATGATCGCCGCCGGTAACACGCTGGTTGTTAATCCGCACCCAAGCGGCCGGTTGGTTGCTGCGGAAGGTGTCAAACGATTCAATCAAGCCATCGCTGCTGACATCGGCATCGAAAACCTGATTTGTGTTGTTCGCAACCCGACACTCGAATCCGCTGCCGCAATTTTTAAGAATCGCGACGTGGCATTGATCTGTGTTACGGGCGGTCCAGCGGTAGCTCGTGCGGCTCTTAACAGCGGCAAGCGGGCGATCGTCGCCGGACCAGGCAACCCACCAGTCGTCGTCGATGAGACCGCTGACCTCGACAACGCGGCTCGCTGTATCATCGAAGGCGGATCGTTTGATAACAATCTGCTATGTATCGCTGAGAAAGAAGTCTTTGTTGTTGAATCCGTTTTCGATGCGATGATGGCTGCTATGGATCGCGCCGGCGCTGTTCGATTGAACAGTTCGCAAGTCGCCAAGCTGACCGAAGCTGCCTTTGCTGAAGTCGGCGAAGGTGCTCATAAACATCTGTCGCCCACTAAAACCCTGCTAGGACAAGATGCCGTAAAGCTTGCTCAAGCCGCTGGCATGACCATCGATCCAAAAACTCTGTTGCTATTCGGTGAAACTGTAGCTGAGCATCCATTCGTGTACGTCGAGCAGATGATGCCCTTTGTGCCGTTCGTTCGTTGCCGCAATATCGATCATGGTATCGAGTTGGCAAAGCATTACGAACATGGCTATCGTCACACGAGCATGATCCATTCGCGCGACGTTCGCAACATGACCAAGATGGCCCGAGCGATGGACACAACCTTGTTCGTTAAGAACGGTCCATGCATGGCGTCACTAGGTTTGGGTGGTGAAGGCTACCCATCGTTCTCTATCGCTGGACCCACCGGCGAAGGAGTTACCACACCGCTGACCTTTACTCGCGAACGCCGCTGCAGCTTGATTGACGACCTATGGATCCTCGGCAATCCAAATATGTAGGTGCAGGCTAAAGACTAAAGGCTTAAGGCTTAAGGTCGAAAGGAAAACAATGCAGGTAGCTTTGATAGTCGGTCACGCTCATGCGACCGTGAAACATCCAACACTTACCGCGAACAAGTTGCTCATTGCGCAACCTTTGGCCGCGGACGATGTGTCCGCCGATGGTGCACCACTGCTGGCCGTAGACCGCTGCGGAGCTGGTGCTGGTGATCGTGTGATACTAACCAGCGATGGAGCCGCCATTCGCGAAATTTTCGGCGTCCAAAACTCACCCATCCGCTGGGCCGTCCTAGGCATCGTCGACCAAAAGAGAACTTCTTAACCTACAGCCTACAGCCTAAGCCCCTACAGCCTATTTAATGAACCTTACAGCAACACAAATCGAAGACATCGTACGCGTCGTGGTAGAACGACTGCGGGTGGGTGTTGCTGCGCCTTCGATTCAAGTTGCACCACCTAAAGCCGCTGAGCCTACGGTCGGCGAAGTGCATTTGAGCGATCGGGTCATAACGCTCGAATCGCTCAAAGATCAACTTAGCGGCGCGAAGTCCATCGTGGTCCATCCGAAAGCGGTTGTGACACCGGCGGTAAAGGACCTCCTACGCCAGCAGAGTATTCGACTAGTACGACAACTGCCAAACGCGACTTCAAAAACGACTAAACCAGCCCCACTGATGCTGGTAACGAGTGATAAGCAACATTCGATGCTAAGTAAACGAATCTGTTCACAGCAAGCAACCACGATTGCCGCAAGTGATGCAGCGACTACGGCTTCGGTCATCGGTCAGAACCTGGCCGCTGGAAAACTCGGCGCTGTTTGGTGTTCAGACCAACCGTTCGCGAGCGTTGCAGCCACTTATGGCCATGCAAGCCTGCGAGCGATTCAGTTGTTTGATTTGCAAGGCTTGTCCCAAGCTATCGAACAAGCTCAACCAAACGTTCTTGTTCTCGACTGTCGCAAATGGAATGCGCCTTCAATCGCGAACCTGGTCGGTAACTGGTACAGGAGTATTTGCTAATGCATATCTACAAAGTGATCGGAAGCGTGACGCTCAGTCGTTGCCATCCAAGCTTTAATTCTGCAAGACTACTGGCCACTGTGCCGCTGGGCGCCGAAGCGATCGGCGGTCCACCGACCAAAGATCCAGATTTGGTCGTCGTGTGGGACGACCTCGGCGCTGGGATGCATGCAAGGATCGCTGTCGCTGACGGAGCCGAAGCCGCCCAGCCATTTAAACCCGAAATGAAAGCGGTGGACGCCTACTGCTCCGCGATCTTAGACACGATTCACATCGACCCAGCCGCCTTCAAACAAATCAAACACTAACCCAATTCAACATAACCTGAGGTACCCATGATTAACGCGCATCAAATCAAGAAAGACATCTGCGAGATTGGCCAGCGGATTTATAACAAAGGCTTCGCCGCCGCGAACGACGGAAACATCACCGTCCGCATCAGCGAGAACGAAGTTCTCTGTACGCCGACCATGCACTCCAAAGGCTTTCTCAAACCTGACGATATTTCTTCGATCGATATGACTGGCAAGCAGATCTCCGGTCGCAAGAAACGTAGCAGTGAAGCTTTGCTGCACCTCGAAATTTACAAGCAACGACCTGACATTAAGTCTGTTGTTCACTGCCATCCGCCACATGCGACTGCGTTTGCGATCGCTCGTGAGCCGATTCCTCAATGCGTTCTGCCTGAAGTTGAAGTGTTTCTTGGCGATGTGCCCATCACGCGTTACGAAACACCTGGCGGTCAAGCCTTCGCCGACACAATCATTCCGTTCGTCGACAAGTGCAACGTCATGATTCTGGCGAACCACGGCACGGTCAGCTTTGGCGAGAACGTCGAACGCGCTTATTGGTGGACAGAAATCCTCGACGCTTATTGCCGGATGCTGTTGCTGTCGCGTTCATTGGGTCGGGTTAATTACTTGAGCGAAAATGAAAGCCGTGAGTTGCTCGCACTCAAGGATAAGTGGGGATTCGCTGACCCTCGCAATACCGAAGACTACAAGAACTGCGATATTTGTGCGAACGACATCTTCCGCGAAAGCTGGGCATCGTCAGGCGTAGAACGTAAAGCCTTCGATGCACCTCCGGCTATGAAGCCAGCCGCTGCAGTCGCCAGTGCCGCCGCAGCCGCTGTTCAATCGGCTCCTGCGGGCATGGATGAAGAACGGCTGATCAAGCTGATTACAGAACAAGTGATGCTTCAGCTGAAGGGGAAGTAAGCAGGTCGTGTGAACCCCCGCGCTAGCCGCGGGTTGGGTGAGCCGACGGCGCTAGCCGCGGGTTTCGAGGTTGGGCGGATCGAATTAAACAAGACGTTCCAACACCAATCTTTTACATCGTATCGAACAGCTTACCATCCAGAACTAACTAACCATTGGACAGTCGTCACCTCATGTGCGATTGCTCCTCCGAGACCCGCGGCTAGCGCCGTCGGCTCACAGGACACAGCGGCTGCGCCGCTGTGTCGGGACAAAAATCGAAACAGCAACGAATCACGGGAAACAGAAGATGAAAGTTAGCATTATCGGCGGTGGCGGTTTGGTGGGTTCTTGCGCAGGCTTTGCACTCCAGTGCGGTGGCATCGCTAAAGAGATCGCAATCCTCGACGTGAACGAAAACTTGGCCGCTGGTCAAGCACTTGACCTGATGCATGGCACTCCCAGTGTGGCTGATCAGATCATCAGTTCAGGGTCTTACGAGCATATTCCATCGAGCGACATCGTCTGCATCACCGCTGGTCTGCGTCGCAAGCCTGACGAATCGCGATTGGACTTGATTAACCGTAACACCGACTTATTTATGTCCATCCTGCAACAAGTCAAAGCGGCTGGACTGAAGAAATGTGCCAAGGTCGTAGTCGTCAGCAACCCCGTCGACATTTTGACTTACGTTGCGGCCAAGTACTTGGGATTACCCGAACTGCAAGTCATCGGTCTCGGTACGCAGCTTGACACGATTCGTTTCTGCAGCTTAATTGCAGAAAATTTGAAGGCACCAGCGACTCAGACGCGAGCCCTGATACTCGGCGAACATGGTGACAGCATGGTGCCAATATGGTCGAGTGCCACAGTCGGTTGTTTGCCGCTGGAAAAGTATCCTGGTTGGACAACCAACACCGCTAACCAGATCTTCACACGGACAAAGGGGTCTGGAGCAGAGTGTATTAGCAAGAAAGGCGGAGCTGGTTTCGCGGTCGGCATCGCCATTCGCGACGTCATCGAATCAGTGATCCTCGATTCACGCCGTATTCTTCCAGTTAGCACGATTCAGACAGGCGGCTACGGTATCCGAGACGTTGCACTGTCCGTTCCAACTGTGGTAGGCCGCACGGGTGCAACTGATCGTATCGAACTCGATCTATGGCCGAAAGAAATGCAAGGCCTACGGAGCAGCGCTTCGGCCCTACGCCCAACACTGGAGACAGTTCTGAAGCGAGTTGGAATGTAGCGCGGATTGTGACAAGTTCGATTGATTAGGCTAAGCTCATAGGGGAAATACAGCTAGCGGCCTAGCCTAAGGGGTTCAATCGTGCATCTTAAACTTCGCGATATCTTTGTACTCACATTCGCAGTTGGAGTTTTGTTTGTGTTGCTTGTTCTGTTCGTCACGCACGCTCGTGAAGAAGCGCGACGCATGCAATGTGCAAACTTCCTAAAGCAACTTGGGCTGGCCATTCACAACTACCACGACGTTAACAAATCATTGCCTTGTGCGATGGGTGGAACTGATGGAGGGCCGCTTGTAAGTAACGCAAGTTCTATCACTGGTTTTGTGGGCATGATTCCTTACATGGATTGCTCTGCCATTTACAACCGTATAGTTTCCGGCAGGCCGCCCGGCGGTACAGCGCCCTGGATTCAGCGTACAACCATGTTTGATGTGTGGGAAACACGTTTCCCCTATTTGGTTTGTTTATCTGACTCTTCAGCCGGATCGACAGCAAGCACAGGGCAATATGGGCCTACAAATTATGCGTTTTGCTGGGGCGATAGCGTTGCGAGCATCTTAGACGTGCCAGACGCATTGCCAACGCGTGGTCCATTTCAAGCCCGAGTCTACAAGCGGTTTGCGGATGTCAGCGATGGTCTTTCGAATACCGTTGCTATGGGCGAAATCGCCAGGAAGTCCGCGAGCCCAAAGCATGGAGTCGTCGCAGTCGTTCACGGCATCGACCAGAATCCATCGTTCTGTCTTGCACAATTCGATGGAAGTAGATTTGTTAAAGGAGCGACTTTTGTGAGCAGTGCCCAGCGACGCGGCGGACGGTGGTGCGACGGCCGGCCTTTCTATACTGGTTTCACAACGGTTTTGCCGCCTAATTCGCTTTCTTGCTCGCCGACTGATGACGATGGAACTTGGGGCATCTACTCAGCCAGCAGCAATCATACCGGTGTCGTCCAAGTCGCGATGCTCGACGGGTCTATTCGAACGATTTCAAATAGCATCGATTGTGGGACGATTACTTCAGCCGCGCCGGACGCCGCACAACGCGCTGGTGAACGACTCGCAAGTCCCTACGGCATTTGGGGCGCAATGGGAACAATCGCCTCAGGCGAAGAAATCCCCGCTGTCGAATAATATCGTTCTGGATTTGATATTCAGAGGGTGTAAGCGGCGAACGCACCAGCTATCATGCAAACTCGCAAAACGAACTAGCGAATGTGGTAGCTGGTTTCGTGAGAAACCGGAGAGTTTGAAGTTGGTTTGCGGCGCATCCGGTTTCTCACGAAACCAGCTACACGAATTCCACCGAAATGCATGCGGTGCACTTTATTTTACCAAGGCGTCGACGTCGATGGCTTTTACTTCAGCAATCGCAATTAACTCGCGAAGCGATGGACATCTACCTGCGTCATATGAAACCCGATGGCATCATCGCGATCCATGTAAGCAATCGTTATGTGGACCTCGGGCCGGTAGTCGATCGATTGGCAGCGATAAATGGTTTGCATCAGTTGTTAATCGCTCAAACGGGAGCGATGTATCTCGAACTGGCTGCTTCGGAGTGGATTTTGCTTGCTGCTGATCCACAATCGTTTCAACGTCCAGAGCTCCAAGCAACTGGTAAGCCCCCAAAGAGTTGGCCGGGATTTTCAGCTTGGACAGATGATTACAACAATTTGTTTGAACTGTTACAGCCTGCCTATTGAGCAGGTGAGTGTCGGGGGGGTTTATGAGATAGTGGGGGGAGCAAAATGTGGAAAACAAAAAAAAAAAAAATATGAAAAAAAAAAAA
>JANODD010000048.1:0-7543 GCA_031412515.1 Planctomycetia bacterium
TTCAAAGTTTTTGCTCGAAAAAGGCGGATAGATCCGGGTTGTGAAATTGAAACTCGGCAGCCTGCAGTTTCTTGGGCACTGCGCGACAACTAGTTAGAAGTAGCCCGTCCGCCATTTCACCGAGCGCTAACCGGAGTGCAAACTTGGGAGCAGGGAAAATGGCTGGCCGGCCGATCGCGTTGGCCAACTTGGTTGTGAACTCGGCATTCGTTACCGGTTCTGGCGAAACGAAGTTGTAAGGTCCGCTTGCCTGCGCATGTTCAAGCAACCAGCAGAGACCTTCGATCACGTCATCGATTGCAATCCAGCTCCAATACTGTTTACCACTGCCCAGTCGACCGCCTAGGCCCCAACGAAACAGGGGTAGCATTTTAGCTAGTGCACCTTCGTTTCGATCAAGCACAACGCCAAGTCTTGCATGAGCCACCCGGACTCCGGCATCGATCAGCGGCAAAGTCGCAGCTTCCCAATCGCGAGCGACTTCTGACAGAAAATCACTCCCAGCAGGTTGAGATTCATCCACGATCTTGTCACCGCATTCACCATAGAGGCCAACTGCGGAAGCACCTATAAAAACTGGCGGGCGATCCCCGAGCTCCAGTAATTGCTTGACCAATCGCTTGGTTGCCGTAACTCGGGAATCGTAGATGCGATTCTTTTCCATCTCAGTCCAACGCCCCGCAGCAATACTCCGGCCAGCAAGATGAATCACCGCACCGATCCCGTTGAGTGATTCTGGCTTTGCGAGTCCACGTTCGGAGTTCCAAAGCAGCTCATCGGGTTGCAACGCCTTCGTGGATGCGTGCAGCAACCGGATCACTTCGTACCCGCGAATTTTAAGTGCAGCAACCAATCGCGAGCCCACAAATCCGCTTGAACCGGTGATGGCAATTTTCTTTTGATCTGACATAAGTTCTTTTCAATGAGTCTGTTCTATGGTTCGCCGACCAGCTTGGAGACTGTTGACTTAATTGCCACTGCTCATGTGTCGCATAAGTTATGCAAAATAGTTGACCGGTTTTTCGGAGCGCGGGCGAGCACGCCCAATGTCACTCACTTTCGAATTGCTGTACTCAATATAAGATAAGGATAGTATTTGCTTGCCGAGGTTAAAGTCTATTAGCCGGAAAGCGTTAGCGTCCGATTAATGGATACAAACCGGACGCTATCGAGAGCGTCCCGCTTAGGAGTTTGAACTGAAGTTGGTCATTACGGTGGTTTAGTCTTATCAGCCGGAAGGCGTTAGCCACCGGTTGTGTCTTGAACCGGAGGCTAACGCCTTCCGGCTGATAAATAACCTGTAAATCCGCGTTTTCAAGTTCGTTCCTAAGCAGGACGCTCTCTATCGCGTTCCGGCTGATTAGTCCAACCGTAGTGAGGTGTTGCGATTTCGCAAAGTCGAGAAAGTGAGTGACATTGGGCGAGGACGCTCGCTCTCCGAAAACCGGTCATCCACTTTGGCTAACTTCTGAAAACGTTTGTCTCCAATATCAAGTCAAAACTCGCGGTAGGCCGGTTAAACGATTCCATTGCAATTAGCTATAATAGTACTGTCAAGTTAAGACTTCTCACCCGATGGTCCTGCCCGTAGGTTATTGCCTGTATGGTCTCACCAATGTTCACCTGTCCTCTCTCTTTTAGTGTCGGCACTTTCGTATTTGCGATCTTGCTCGCCGCAACCTCGGGGGCGGAAGACAAAATTAGTTTCGATCGCGACATCCGGCCCATTCTGTCGGACAAGTGTTATTTTTGTCATGGTCCAGATGCCAAAGAACGGAAAGCCGACTTGCGTTTGGATGTTGAAAGCTCTGCAAAGGAGAATTCTATCACAGCGGGAAGGCCCGACCAAAGTGAACTGATCAAACGCATTTTCTCGGATGACTCCGACACAATCATGCCTCCGCCATCCTCTAAGCTGTCATTGAGTGATTCAGAAAAACGAAAACTGCGATTCTGGATTGAACAAGGCGCAGAGTATTCACAGCACTGGGCATTTGTTGCGCCGAAAGCGATGGGATTGCCTCAAGTGAAGCACGCCGCGTGGTGCAGAAATGAAGTCGATTACTGGGTACTTTCGCAGCTTGAACGGCAAGGTATGCATCCATCAGCCGAAGCGGATCGTGAGACCTTGATACGCCGCGTGACGCTGGACCTGACCGGCTTGCCTCCAACGGTCTTAGAGATTGACGCTTATGTAGCTGATAAAGAACCCGGAGCCTACGAACGCTTGGTGGATCGGTTGCTACAAAGCGATCGGTATGGCGAGCGGATGGCCGTCGAGTGGCTCGATGTCGCGCGCTATGCGGATACCTACGGCTATCAGAATGATCGATATCGAGCCATGTGGCCGTGGCGTGACTGGGTTGTGCAGGCTTTTAATAAGAACTTGTCCTACGATCAATTTATCACTTGGCAAATCGCCGGTGATTTGCTGCCCAATGCGACTCGTAAGCAGATTCTAGCAACGGCCTTCAATCGCAATCATCGCCAAACGAACGAAGGTGGTAGCGTCGAAGAGGAGTTCAGGGCCGAATACGTTGCTGACCGTGTAAACACTTTTGGAGCCGCCTTCCTAGGACTGACACTCGAATGCTGCCGCTGTCACGATCATAAATACGACCCGCTTTCGCAGCGAGACTACTATCAATTCGCTTCGTTCTTTAACAGCATCGATGAATCTGGACTGTACTCACACTTCACTGACGCGACGCCAACGCCAACGCTGCAATTGTCCACTGATCAACAAGCAACGGAACTCGAAGCACTCCGTCAGGAAGTCAGCGAGCAAGAATCTAAACTTGTTGAGTTGGCCGCAAGCAAGCTTCCGACAATCCAAGAATGGCGATCCAAGTTGCCACAGTCAGCGGAGGGTTCGCTGGTACAACTGGCTTCCGGCTCAATCAAATCAAATTTGATCGGCGACTATCCCTTCGAAGCACTCGATGGAAATAAAGTTGCCAACCGGGCAAAAGCCGAACTGAAAGGGAGCACATCGGAGAATCCGAAAATTGAAGCTGGAAAAGTAGGTAATGGTCTGCTGCTCAGTGGTGAAGACAATGTGTCGTTCAAGACGGGCGGCGATTTTACTCGCAATCAAGCGTTTTCGATCTCGCTTTGGCTCAACGCACCGCGTCACTTTGATCGAGCCGTGATCTTTCATCGTTCGCAAGCTTGGACCGATTCGGGCAGTCGCGGCTATGAATTGTTGCTGGAAGGCGGTCGACTGAGTGTAGGGTTGATTCATTTCTACCCAGGCAATGCCATTCGTGTTGTCGCAAAAGAGAAACTTCCCATCAATGAATGGAAGCAAGTTGCAATCACCTACGACGGATCAAGCCGAGCCAGTGGCGTGACCCTTTATGTCGATGGTGAGCGGGTTGCTTGCGAAGTTATCCGCGATTGTTTGACAAAGAACATACACGATGCAGGAGTCAAGGAACTGACCATCGGCCAGCGATTTCGTGATGTTGGATTCAAGGATGGACGCGTTGACGAATTTAAAGTCTTTGATCGTGACTTGACCGGCTTGGAAGTTCAACAACTCTTTGCAAGCGACGTCCAACGTCCGGTCGACATGGAAGCAATTTCTGAAAAAGCAGTTGCGGCTTTTTATCTGCAAACTCAAGACGAGGAATACAAACAAGAGTTATCTAAGCTGCGTCAATTGAGAGATCGCTTCAGCGAGCTGAACGACCCAATTCAAGAGATCATGGTGATGAAAGAGACTGCGCCACGCCCCACGTATATATTGGTTCGCGGAGCTTACGACGCGCCGCTAGAGGTCGTTGAACGCGACACGCCGAAAAGCATGTTGCGAATGGAAGCCGATTGGCCTAAGAACCGTTTGGGCTTAGCCAGGTGGTTGGTCGATCCCAATCACCCACTGACCGCTCGTGTGGCTGTGAACCGCTTTTGGCAATCAACGTTTGGTACTGGTCTGGTTGCGACCGCTGAAGACTTTGGACTACAAGGTGCCGCGCCTTCGAACGCTGAATTGCTCGACGGTCTGGCGAGTCAATTTGTAAAGTCAGGCTGGAACGTCAAGCAACTGATCAAGCTGATCGTTACGTCGGCTACCTATCGTCAACAATCGAATCCAACCCCAGAACTGCTGCGAGATGATCCGGAGAACCGGCTATTTGCACGCGGTCCATCGCATCGATTGTCAGCTGAAATGATTCGCGATCTGGCACTCGCGAGCAGTGGTTTGTTGGTTGATACGATGGGCGGAGCGCCGGTAAAGCCTTATCAACCTGAGGGTTTGTGGGAAGAAAAATCGGGCGAAAAGTATTCCCGCGATCACGGTGCCGGTAGTCATCGCCGCAGCCTTTACACTTTTTGGAAACGTACCTCTCCGCCCCCTTCGATGATGTCTTTCGATGCCACCAGTCGCGAAGTTTGTACGGTCCGCCGCCAATCGACTTTGACTCCGTTGCAAATGCTTGTTCTGCTCAATGATCCGCAATACGTCGAAGCCGCACGAGCACTGGCTGAGCGGGCCATGAAACAACCGGGCGAGCGAGCGCAGCAACTGCAATTTGTGTTTCGCTCCCTGACCGGCCGTACACCGAACGAAAAAGAGAAAGCAGTTCTGAATTCTCTATTTGATGAACAGTTAGCTGAGTTTAAGCAGCAGCCGGAACAATCCGCCAAGCTGCTCAAGATTGGCGATCATTCAGCAAGCAGCGAACTTGACGCTAATGAACTCGCTGCAATGACCGTCGTCGCCGAAGGGCTTATGTCCTACGACGAAACGGTTGTGAAACGTTGAATCGGCGAACAAAGCCTCCGAAAGATAAAAGTTGAAAAATGACTCAAGACACATTTTCTCAGATGAATGCGCAGCTTACGCGACGTCACTTTTTCGGCAAGACAAGCCTAGGAGTTGGGACCGCGGCCCTTGCAGGTCTGCTCTCTTCGATTGGCCTTGGTGACGATAACGTCGTAAGCGTTCCGACAATCCACCACAAACCGCGTGCAAAGCGGATTGTTTATCTGTTCATGAGTGGCGGGCCGTCTCAAATCGAAACCTTTGACTACAAACCGCAACTGCGAGTCGACAATGGTAAAGAGTTGCCCGCGAGCGTCCGGATGGGGCAGCGTTTGACTGGCATGTCGGGCAATCAAGCGACCCTGCCCATTGCGGGATCAGCGTTTAATTTTCATCAGCACGGCAATTCGGGCGCATGGATTAGCGATCTGTTGCCTCACACCGCCGGCATTGCTGATGACTTATGCATCATCAACTCGGTCTTCACCGAAGCCATCAATCACGATCCGGCCATCACATTCATTCAAACGGGATCGCAGATTGCAGGCCGTCCGTCGCTCGGCTCGTGGTTGGATTATGGTCTCGGTTCGACCAATGAAAACTTGCCATCTTTCTGTGTGTTGGTCACGAAGAACAAAGCTGACCAGCCGCTTTATGCACGGCTTTGGGGGAGCGGCTTTCTGCCATCGAATCATCAAGGTGTTCAGTTTCGTGCCGGCGCAGACCCGGTCCTCTATTTAAGTAACCCCGAGGGCATTAGTTCAGCCAGTCGTCGTAAGATGCTGGACCGCATCAACGAGTTGCATGCGATTGAGCTGGCTGAGCGTTTGGACCCAGTGATTGAAGCTCGTGTCGCGCAGAGCGAGATGGCGTTTCGGATGCAGTCGTCTGTTCCCGAGGTTGCCGATGTGAGCAAGGAACCTGAAGAAGTCTTTCGAATGTATGGTCCCGATTCGCGAGTGCCTGGAACGTTTGCCGCTAACTGTTTACTGGCGCGGCGTCTGATTGAACGCGATGTGCGGTGCGTACAATTGTTTCATAAAGGTTGGGATCAACATGGTGGACTGCCTGCCGGCATTTCGACCCAGTGCCGCGACATTGATCAAGCTTCAGCCGCTCTTGTGACCGATCTCAAACGTCGCGGATTGCTCGACGATACGTTGGTAGTTTGGGGTGGCGAGTTCGGTCGCACGGCTTACAGTCAAGGCAAATTGACCGAAAAGAATTATGGCCGCGATCATCATCCACGGTGTTTTTCCATGTGGATGGCGGGCGGCGGAATCAAGCCTGGAATCACATTTGGGAAAACGGACGAATACAGTTACAACAACATCGAGAACCCCGTCCACATTCACGATCTCAACGCTACATTGTTGCATGTGCTTGGCATCGATCATGAGCGACTGACATACAAGTACCAAGGTCGCCGATATCGCTTGACCGACGTGCACGGGCAGGTGGTCACCAGCATCTTGGCTTGATCATGTCCAGATTAGATTTTGGGGTTGCAATTTGATTGTCGCACGATTGTCCCAATCGTAGCTGCAACAATTGAGACAATTGTGCGACACTCAACCCAAAAATCTAATCTGCACAAAGCACTAGGATGGTGGCGATCCGCGAGAATTGTCATTTATTTCAAATCGATAGAGCTGGCCCTTCGCACTACGGAAACTATTTCGGAACTTTGGCTCGCTTCTCACCTGTGCCAAGTGAGATTGATGCGGCGATTAGAACCATAAACATCAATAGCCAAATTGCCTGAGAGGTGATGTCAAGCGGAAACACATGGCTCATTACAGCATTCGGTGTGAGTTGGGCAACCAGCAGCACATAGACCATTGCTGCTAGCAGACCGCCAACCAAGCCAGCCGTCCCTGCAACCACCGATTTGCCAACTGTTCGCGCGGACCCAATTCCAATGCCAACGCCCAAACCGATTAATCCCCAGAGGACTCCGTAGCCTAAAATATTTTGGGTCATGCCATCGATTTTTAGGCCCAAAACTAAGAGGTCGCCATTGCTCGTCGCCCGAAGCCTCGTAAATATTAAGTTACTCAGGTTGGCACCAACAACACCCAATGCTCCGGCTGCGAACGCACCGACTATGACCGCTTTAATGGAGCGAGTACCGAAAGTGAAAAGAGCGCAAGAGGCGCCGAAAACAGCTCCTATTAAGCCGAACAGGATTGAGAAGTTTTTTGTGTCGACACTGAACTGAGCCTTTTCAAGTTTCAATACCGCGGCAGTCGGTGGTGGGTTAGGAAGAATGGCAATATCCTCAGGAACAACGAATAATGGATACATGGTCTTCATGATCAAACAGGCAATTCCAACGGCAACCAACGCTCCTAGAACTGCCTGCGGCAACTTTGGCGGCCAACCCGTCTCTGCGCGGCTCGAAGCTTCTTGACTCAAATCTACGGGGTGTGTTTCGGCTTGCATTTCTACCTCACGATTGCTTGAAGGCTATTTTTCTGTCATAAACAATATGTTGCCCGATTTGGTCACTAACTTCAACGCCGCAATTAAGAATTTTTCAAATTGCCAACCAACATGAGTTCCTTAAGACGACTCCGCTGGACCGCTGCATTTGCAATCGTCCTCGTGAGTTCAGTGATCTATTTGGCTTTCCAACCTCGAACCCGATACGACAAAGTCACTGCGCCATCACCGAATGAGTCATTGGATCCGTTGCCAGTACCAGTGCCAGTGTCAGTGTCACTAAAATACCTTGCGAATGAGATCGAGAGAGTTGAGCGCCCGGCGCTG
>JANODD010000049.1:0-35617 GCA_031412515.1 Planctomycetia bacterium
CCAGACACCCCCGGAGGCTCAGGCCCTCCGGCTGTTTAGACTCTCCCCCGTAATGCCCAGCTTCGGTTCAAACTCCTACGCGGGACGCTCTCGTTAGCCTCCGGTTCAATACACAACCGGAGGCTAACGCCTTCCGGCTGATAAGACTATACCACCGTAATGGTCAGCTTCAGTTCAAACTCCTAAGCTGGACGCTCTCGTTAGCCTCCGGTTCAATACACAACCGGAGGCTAATGCCTTCCGGCTGATAAGACTATACCACCGTAATGATCAGCTTCAGTTCAAACTCCTAAGCTGGACGCTCTCTATGGCACTTCGGCCACCGGGCGATTTCAGAGGAATAAAACGCTCGGGAAAGATGGTCCCAAGCTACTTACCAGTTTCAGACCTACTTACCGAACAATTTTTTCATTCCTAACTCCATTATATCTTGGAAACAGCTTTAAGAAGATCACACGCTGGGTACAAAGGGTCCCAAACTACGACCAATGGTGCCAAGCTACATCGGAGCCAAGGATTTGCAAGTTACAAAGTGTCCACCTCTACAGCAGTTACGCGGCGATGTAAAAAAGAAAAATTTATTATCAACAAGTCTTTTTGCATGGCATGAATGCGCCATCTAAAGAGGCCATTTGTGGGGACTTTGTTGGCGCACATGCGACTAATTTTATGTGGATATGCCAGAGTCCCCTTGAGACGTTTCCAGCGGCAGGATAACCGCCCCTTGATCACTGCGATATTGGCTCTGCGGCTTGAACAACACAGCTTGCCCAATCGGTCGGGATAACGCCAGTTGTCGTACACTGCGGCACAATGTCGTCAGACTGGGAGATGACCGATTTCTTTGAAAGAAAATGCTTGACTTTATGAATTACGAGTTAATAATCTGGTCGTTGAGCAAGGAGCATGAGCTCGTCAAGTAGACCATCTAAGTTGTACACCAAGTTAGCCGCATAGTGTGATTTAAATGAGACAGTGTGATTTGAATGAGACAGAATGATTTGCATGAGCAATTCATAAGAAGTCGTTAACCTGTCGTGCGGTTTTGGCGCTGTGAAATCAGAATTTCATAAAAGTTGATTTCGAAGGATGTCGCTAGCATTGTCGCTCGAGGGATGAGTTGAGACTGGTTGTACGCTTGCAGAAATGCCATTTTAGCCAACGCAACATGCGTTTGATGACTTAACTGTATTCGCGAAATATTGTCGCACTACTGATATAACGTTTCCACTTTAAAGGTGAGGTGCCCGATGGGTGATGTTTGCAAGAATGTTTTTGAAGCGATTTTGAAGTACGGTCACGACGAGGATTTTGATCCAGAAGTGAATGATCTTTTCTTCCCTACGGATGCTCCTGCTGGATCTGCCGAGAAGATCGAAATACTTCGTCGACGCGTTGAACGTGGTCAACCACTTTGGCATCGCGATGATCGTGTTGATTACGCTGGATTGACCGGCGTTATTCGTCCTCGCGAGTAGGTCGAGACGCGGTTTCGCAACCAGCTAATTTAGCTACAATTGGAACGCTCGAAGTGATGAACTCCGAGCGTTTTTGCATTGATATACCGATCGAAAACATACCAAGCCGACTGCCCAACTAGATTAAAAAACTAGACTAAAAAACGAACCTCACAACAGCTAGAGAATCTCATGAGCGACATAGTCAAGAAATACAACCAAGCCGAGAAGCTCAAGGACGAGGGAAAGCACGACGAAGCTGTCGTCCTTCTCGAAGAAATCCTGACCGAAAACCCCGCGCACGTTCTGACCCATTTGACGTTGGGCCGGATTTTTACGTTACAGGGAAAGTACGACAAGGCGATTGAACATGGGTTAAAAGCCTGTGAATTGGAGCCGGAACAGTCGTTTAACTTCACTGCGTTGAGCGTTACCTACCAGCGAGTGTTCGCGGGCACGCAGGAGCGGAAGTACATCCAGATGGCAGAAGATGCGATGGCCCATGCACATCGGCTGCAGGGTTCTTAAAGAGCTGCTGGCACTGGCCAATCCGACCGATTTCTATAAGATGCCGAACCCTAGCGAATTCGCTGAATTACTCGATAAACTAACTTGGAGAACGAACCGAAATGCTGCAAAGAAGCCTTGTTTTGCTCAAACCAGATTGTGTTGAACGCCGATTGATGGGCCAGATCATTGCGAGATTTGAAGCCAAAGGCCTGAACATTGTCGCCATGAAGATGCTCCGTGTTGCTCCTGAACTATCGAAGCAGCATTACGCTGAGCACGTTTCAAAGCCCTTCTATCCAAGCTTAGAAACATTTATTACATCGGCACCGATCGTAGCACTAGCTGTCGAAGGTGTTGAAGTGATTCAACTGATTCGCGATATGCTTGGAGCCACCAACGGAATCAAGGCAGCACCGGGTACTATTCGCGGCGATCTCTCCAGTTCACGGCAAATGAACTTGGTGCATGCTTCCGATAGTCCTGAAAGCGCCACACGCGAGTTGGCACTGTACTTCAAGCCGAATGAATTGTGCGAGCACGAGCTGCTAATCACACCGGCTCTCCGAACGCCTGACGAAGCCTAGCGCCGGTTCGCTTCCAGCTTGCCATTGTTAGCTCAAAAGTTCCGTTTCGCCTTATGGCCCCAGCACAGTGGCTTGCAGAGACGGAGTACGTTCAGCGATAAGTGTCGATTTACCGCTAAGCACCTTGCCGCTGAAAAATCGAGGTGATCCCCACATGCTACTCGATGCGGGAGCGGAAACTTGGCAGGTTATTTGCGTTGTCTGCTCGGTGATGGGGTTGGGGGTTACCGCGACCGTCGCCCCACGAATGCTGAAGGTGTTGAGTATGTTGTTGGCGGCGACCGTGGCTTCCGAAGTCGTGCCCCCCGGGACGATCACGATTCGACATGCTTCATAAGCAGCGTTGTCGACAGCATGTTGAAGAATCGCAGCGCGTCCAAACTCAAGGGCTGCCCAAAAGAACAGCATCAAAATGGGTAGTGCTAACGCGAATTCGACGACTGTCGCTCCCTGTCGGCCTCTATTACTTGGTGAGTTGGATAGCATGGGCAAACTACTTCGTCAATAAAGTTGGAAGTGAAGCGGCGATATCTCGAAAGACGGCGGAGAGCTGAGTGGAGTTGGTGGCGTGATAATGCCGTCCGTTTCCGATTGCCGCCACTTGCTGCATGCGAGTCTGCTCGGCTTCATCCGAGAAAGTTACGGTGAAGATCATTATTCCAGAACTAGCAGCTGCTTGCGCGGCAAATGTTGGGTCAAGGCCTGTGTTATGAATTCCATCAGTCATCACAATTAGCACTTTTGCTGCTCCTGGACGCTGACTCGGACTGTACATCAGGGACGCGGCGCCTTCAGATAGCCCGCCACCGATGTTCGTCATGCCCTGTGCGAAGCTCATGCTGTAGATATTCATCGCACCGGCAACACTCGCATAATTTGTCGTCAAACTGACGTTCGTCAGTGCTGTGTCGGCATAGGTGCTTAGGGAGAGTTGCTCTGCCCCCGGGGAATTCGCAAGTTCATTCGCAAAAACATTTACAGCGGCGACAACATCAAGCCAGCGTGACCCCGGCGGAACCGGATTGCCCCATACCCACCCCGGAGGTGCAAGAGCTGGAACTGGTAGCAAGCCATTGATCTCGTTGGCTGCATAGGCCATAGATCCAGAGCGGTCAATAACCAAGTTTACGTCCACTTCCATCTGAGTTGAGACAGCTTCTTGGGTGGTCGCAACCGAACTGGTTCCAAGGACGCTAGGCATCAGGAGCGGGATTTTACCGTCGGCGTTCAGGCTATCACGATGTGCAACTACCCGCACTGCGTTAGGCGTAGTCAAAAAGATTGGGCTGAAGTTATAACGCGCTCCAGCTGAACGGGTCGATGTGCCAAACTGAATATCGCTCGACGCCAAGTTCAAACCGCGACCGGCAACGGTATTCATAAGCGCAAGTTGTTTAGCTCGAGTCCGAGCAGCGGTCGTGCTATCGGTTGTAATAAGCTCGCGGCCACCAGCGCGAGCCGCCGCGTCGGTAGCAATTACCATCTCTGTGCGAGAAAGTTCAATGTAGGCGAGATTGATTGCAATCGCCGAGACAAGCACTGCGACTGGTAACAAAAGCACCATCAGAATAATAACGGCGCCGCGACGAACTGCATGTTGTCTTTTTAAGCGAGAATTAGTGATCATTGAGGACTCAAAGAAGTGGGGGGCAGCGTCTAGGTTGTGTTTGGGAGGCACGCTCTGAGGCTTTGCGAAGGGCGTGGTTTGAGCGACATGGAGCACGCCCTTCGCAAAGCCTCAGAGCGTGCCACCTTAAAATGAAACCTGGACAAAGCCCTAGTATTCTTTCATTAATGTCACGTCCGCAGTCAGTGCCCGTCCACCGTAAAACCAAGGCGAGAATGGACTGTTTATACTGCACGGTGCAGTAACTTGAACTTGCACCAGCGTCCCGTATGGCATCGTTTCATAATTTGCAGGCGATACAGTAACACTGGCAGACCTGATATTGCGGTCTGATAAAATCGTCGCGCAGGCGTTGCTAACTTTTGTGGGATTCGAACTTGGAATCAGTGCGACGCGAGCCCCTTGGTAGGCGCAAATCTCCAGCGACTGCTGAAGGAATATCATGCGCGTTGTTTCAATGGTTCCAAATAGAATCAGAACAAACACGGGCAGCGTAATCGCAAGCTCGACCACGGCAATACCGCGTCGATTGGTTTGCCGATTTCGAGATGGGGTGAACTTCGCCATCAACACTTCGCCATAATTAGATTTCACGCGAGCCCTAAAAAGGGGCTCTACTGTTCAGAAACCTAGTATTGCATTGAGCAAATTTCAGCCAATGGCGACTCAAAGTTCCTAACATTCGTCCGGTTCACGGGACGAATGTAACGGTTATGCAAAGAAAAGTGGTTCAACCCTGTGGATCGAGAGCTTGCGACCCGATCCCGCGACCCGCGGGCATAAAGCGGCACAAGAAAATCCCAAAAAAGTAAAGTCCAACCATTGGGAAGAAAAGTCCGAGCATCGTGTATACGTCCGCCGGTGTGAGCACCATGGCGAGAAAAGCAATTACCAGAACAGCCATTCGCCATTGGTTGATGAACATCTCGACGCTGACAATTCCAAACCGATGGAGCGCAAGCATGACAAGCGGCAGCTGAAATGCGATTCCGAAGCCCAAAGGTATCATCAGTGCCAATGACATGTATTCGTTCAAACGAGGTGCCATGTCAATTTCCATCTCTAAGTTGTATGTCAGCATGAAGGCTAACATCAGCGGGAAGACAACAAAAAAGGCAAGCGAGATGCCCGCGAAAAATAGAGCCAAACTGAGCGGCATGTACCAATACACGTATCTTCGCTCGTGAGGATACAAACCTGCAGCCAGGAATTGCCAAACATGAAAGAAGATTCCAGGACTTCCGATCATCGCGCCTACTACCAAGCCGGCTTTCAGCCAAATCATAAAGCCTTCGAGCACGTTGAAGGTTAGCAATTTATTCTCGATCGGTCGCCAAAGTAAAAGCGGTTGCAGTCGCTCAAGTCTGGCCACGTCAACATCCTTCCATGGATTCAGTGTGCTTTGCGTAACTGCTTCCTTCTCCACTTTATCGGCAGATTCAGTTGGAGGAAGTCCTGGAGCGGTCGCAGAAGTGTCGGAAACTTCCTCAGGAACCGGAGACTTAATTTCGTTTGGATCGATGAATATCCGTTCTGGAACAACTCCGTTGGTTTCCATCCAGGTCGCCATCTTGGATGACGGGGCAACACCGTTTGCTTTATAAAACAGCCGCTTGGCCTGCTCGATCTTAAACTCACTTAACTTACCTCGCAGCGGCGCTTCGACAAACTTCACTACGCTCGTGCCAAAGTACAAACCGATCGCCGTACCAACACCCAACCAGATAAAGGCCTTCGTGAGCGCTTTGCGAAGTTCATCTAAATGCTCGCCGAACGACATCGAGCTTTTTTCGAATAGGTCATCGACCAGTTGTTTCGACTTTTTGAGCATCGACGCTTTCCTTTTCTGGGTCGGCTGGCTAGGTTACTACGCCGGAAGGGTGGCCTGCGTTTGGCTACTCCTGTTAACGAACGCACGCCGACAGGTAATACTCTACCAGCATACATTGAAGTTCGATTATTCGCAGGGATACTACTCTAAGAGCTCGAGACAAATGACCCAACCTACGCCTCGGATTTCGTAGCTTGGGACCATCTGCCCCGAGCTCCTAGAGTATCATCAATGCGAAGATTGGGACTTAAAGCCCGGGACAAATGGCCCCAGGCTACACTTAATAATAGATTGGGAACTGGATGCCACCGGCCTATTTTTTGCAAACGGAACCGGCCTTTCGTGACTATCTCTGGGGAGGCCGAAAGCTCGACTCGGTTCTTGGCAAATCGTTACCAAATAGTGGTGTGTGGGCCGAGAGCTGGGAGATCGTCGATCACCCAGAACACCAAAGTATCGTTCAAAATGGAGAATTCGCCGGTCGGTCGCTTCGCGAGATCTCCGCCGCTCATCCGCAGTGGTTATTCGGAGATTCGAAAACCAAGCAGTTGCCTTTGCTTTTGAAGTACCTCGATTGCCAGCGGGTACTCAGCGTTCAGGTGCATCCGGAAGATAGTTACGCCCTTCGCATGAACCCACCTGACTTGGGAAAAACCGAGGCTTGGTATATTGTCGACGCCGATCCAGGTTCTGTGCTTTATGCTGGGCTAAGGCAAGGCGTCAACAAAAAACAACTTCATGAGGCGATTGAAGCGGGCACTGTCGAAAACTGCCTCCATCGAATTGAGCCAAAACGGGGCGACTGCGTCTTTATTCCCGCGAGAACGGTGCACGCACTCGGAGGCGGGTTGCTAGTTGCTGAAATTCAGCAAGCATCCAACACCACTTTTCGCTTGTTCGATTGGAATCGAGTTGATGCGAACGGAAAGCCCCGAGCTCTACACGTTGAACAGTCTTTGGAAGTCATTGACTTTGAAAGTGGGCCACGCCTTTTGCAAAAGCCTACTGCGACGGGGCAAGCGGGACGTGAAAGCTTGGTTAGCTGTGAAAAATTCAATTTCGAACGACTCACGAGTTCCAACACTGTAGCAGGTGATGGGCGACTCCATTTGCTAACCGCACCGTATGGCGGTGTTGAATTGTTGGGCGGTACTGAAGAGCTGCCACTGGCAACGGGCCAATCAGCGATCGTGCCCGCTGCGATGACGCAAGTACAAGCTACCATTCAAGAGAATTGCGTTTTGTTGGACATGTATGTTCCGTAGGACGGGACCATTTGTCCCGTCCTAAATGTCTTTTTTTCTCGTATTCATTTTTCCAAAACAAGAAATTCACACGCTCGGTACAAATGGTCCCAAGCTACTTCGCTGCGACTTCTTTCATCATTTTCTCGCGAACTTTCAAAAGCAAATCTCGCGTTGCACGAATGCCAGCGTACTCATCGAGCTTGCTACCTTCGTATTCGACACCAACCCAGCTCTTGTATCCGGCATCGGTGACGATTTTCATCATCTTGTAGTAATCTGTTTTTGTCTCATTTCCTTTTTCATCAAAGTCATGGCTTTTGGCACTCACCGCTTTGGCGTAAGGCATTGTTTCGGTCACTCCTTGGTAACGATCATAATCGTGGAAGTTACCAAAATCTGGAAGCGTTCCGCAGTTCTTCAAGCCGACTGAAGCGATTGTTTCAGCCAACCACTTGCCGTTCGAACTCAATCCGCCGTGGTTCTCGACAATGACGCCGATGTCGTGCTTGGCAGCAAATTCGCTCAGCCGACGCAGTCCGTCAGCCGCCAACTTCTTCGCTTCTTCGTAATCGTTTGTCGATTGAGCGTTCACGCGAATCGAATGGCAACCAAGGAACTTCGCTGCTTCGACCCACTTGTAGTGATTCTCGACGGCAACTTTTCGTTTGGCTTCGTCAGCATCACCGAGTGCTCCTTCGCCGTCGATCATGATAAGGACCGCTTTGACCATTAGGTCATCGTGGCGTTTCTTCAATTCTCCGAGATACTTCTCATCTTTCGCCTTATCCTTAAAGAACTGATTCACATATTCGACTGCGTCGATCTGGAACTCTTCTTTTGCGGTTTTGGCGAAGTCAAGGTTATCGAGCTTGCCACCGAAGAGCGTTTTATGCAGTGACCACTCGGCCAATGAAATGCGGAATGGAAGCTGATTGTCTCCGTTTGCTTTAGTCGTGTCTTGGGCAAAGCTGAAGGAGGGCATCGCTAGTGCAGCACTGGCGCCAAAGGCACTGGCACCCAGGGCAGCGGTCATCTGAAGAAAATGACGGCGTTGAATTTTGTTTTGCATGAGTGACTCACATCAGAAGCAGAGAGGGGAAATCGAAAGTGAAGGCCGGTTGCGGTTATTGAATATCATATTCCCCTAGTGAGGAGCCCGCAATTAACTTTTCTGCGATTCGCGGCCGTCTCGCAAATCATGTTCGACCATGCTTCCTACCATTTCCTCGAAACTGGTCGTTGGCCGCCAATCGATCGACTGAGACGCTTGCGACGGATCGCCAACCAACCGAGTTGGGTCTGCTTTGCGCAAGAATCTCGGATCCGTTTCCAGATACTGGCGGTAATCTAAACCCACATGGGCAAAGGCAATTTCCAACCAATCGCTGACCCGATGCAATTTCCCAGTCGCCAGCACCAAGTCACGTGGCTGGGGCATTTGCAACATTCGGTGGAAAGCATCGACATAATCAATCGCACATCCCCAGTCGCGTTGGCCGTCGACGTTGCCGAGCGTCACGTTCGGTTGGAGGCCAAGCTTAATACGAGCCGCAGCTCGGGTAATCTTGCGAGTTACGAACGATTCACCGCGTCGGGGAGATTCGTGATTGAAACAAATCGCATTACAAGCGAAAAGGCCGAAGCTTTCGCGATACACGCGGACCATATTCGTTGCGAAGGTCTTTGCAACACCGTAAGGCGTAATTGGACACAAAGGAGTCCGCTCATTCTGGGGTTGCTCATCTGGATGGCCAAACATCTCCGAACTACCCGCATGCAAGAATTTCGGTAACGGATCCAGATCTCTCACTATCTCCAGAAGTCTTAGTGTCCCCATCGCGGTGAATTCGCAGGTCGATTCCGGGATTTCAAAACTCGCACCCACATGGCTCTGACCAGCAAGGTGATAGATTTCGTGCGGATGCAACTTGGTTAGCAAGCGTCGAATGGTTGTGACGTCATCCAGGTCAGCATAGTGTAGAAACAGGCGCTGATTATAAAGTTCACTGTCGCCAGTGAGGTGATCTAGCCTAAGGCGAACCGTCGAACTGCTGCGCCGCACAATGCCGTGTACTTCATAACCTTTTGCCAGTAGCAATTCCGACAGATAGCTTCCATCCTGTCCCGTTACACCGGTGATAAGTGCCTTCTTAGGTGCTTCCGTCATAGGTAGTCCGTTTTGCTAGTGCGATTGTTTTGCACGAATCTTAAGTTGGTCAAACGATGTCACTCGAATAAACGGCAGTTCCGGGTCGAGTGGAGTATTCCCGGGCCGCACACTGGCAACCGCTTGCAGACCGGCTTCATTGGCAGCCACCAATTCACCCGCAACATCGCTAACAAAAATGATATCGCCAGGCTGAAGTCCCCAATCGGCAGCGACTCGCTGGTAGCTGGCTGCCTCTTTCTTTGAACCTATGGTGGTGTCGTAATGTCCAGTGAATAGGTCGAGACAATTGCCGAGACCATCAATGTGGCCAAAGAATAGTTTTTGGGCCGCGATACTACCCGACGAATAGATCCGAACATCCAAACCGCTCTCTTGCCAACGCTTGATTTGGGCGATGACTTCAGGGTAAACGTGGGCTTTCAACTTCCCTTCATGGAAACCGTCAGCCCAAATCAGACCTTGCAGAGCCTTCAAGCCAGTCGCTTTTACATCGCCATTCATCAAGCGATGAACTTCGTCAATGACCAACTGCTGTGCTTGCTTGCCTGTTGATTGCGACCACTCAGCCAAAGAGACTCGACCTGCATCTAACGCAATCTGTTCGCATGCTCCAGCGACCTTTGGACGAGCAAAATTGGCGTCGAGAAATCCTTCCAGTCGCTCGCGCACAAACGGAAACATCACGTCGTGCACAAACGAAATGCTAGACGTCGTTCCCTCGATGTCCAGCAAAATTCCACGGGCGTTCAAGTGTTGTGAATCGGACGGGCTCATTACAGCTTGATGACCGACTCAACACGGTTGCCTGACTGAACATAGTTCGGCCCAAAGCAAAGCGGTTGGTAATTGGAATGCACCGCCTGCTCTACGTAGGTCGGCGTCCAACCTCCAGCATCCTGGAACAAGCGAATGCATCGAATGGCTTTATCATTGCACAAATTGAACCAGTGCTTGGTTCCATTGGGCACGTTGATCAAATCGCCCGATTCGACTTCCACGGCAAACACAGGGCCTGATTCAGGATGGATATGAAACACGCCACGGCCCGCCACAGTGAATCGCACTTCGTCTTCCGAATGCGTATGCTCCTTGTCGAATTTGGCCAGCATCGCGTCCAGATTTGGCGTTTCGCGATTGACATTGATTACATCAGCCGTAATGAAACTGCCGCGTGCCTTCAGTGACTCGATCTCGGGGGAAAACTCGCTGAGAATCTGTTCGTTGGTTGCATCCGCAGGCAATCGTCCTTCAACGGGCCAGTGCTCATACCAAATTCCAAACGGCTCCAAGAATGACCGAATCTCGTTGACATCAGAAATCGTTCGATTTTCGTCAGCAATGATGACTTGTGCCATGGCTAAACCTCGCTCTACAGTAAAACACGGATTTATGGGTACAGATTAGCGTACAATCCGCCGAAGGTTTGGACAACCGATCGGAGATAATTTCGGCTTCTGTTCGTTGGATTGCGTCGGTTAGCCCTTCGGAATGGGCTTGCTTAGGAACGGCAGGATATCGGGCAGGACTTTGACGTTTGTGGTCAGGCGCAGTGGGACTGGTGCACCGATATCGAACTCGCACTGAACAAACGAAGCCTGCCACCCACGTTCCGGCGCAACCAGCTGGACTTCATAAATACCATCCCCGATTTCGTTCAGCTCCTGTGACTTGTACGCCTTGCCGATTGTATCGACGCGAAAATCACGAGCTTCCGTATTGATTGCCTGCCAAAGTAAAACACGCTTTGGCCGCGACTTGCACTGCACGCTCAAGCGATTTTTTTCATCATACTTCCAAGTGAACTCAGGCCGGGCCGTGTTGTTCACAATGGAGTGGTGGAATGCGATCAGCGCTTCATGCGCGTTAGAATCCTTGAGTGAATGTTCGGTATTGGGGACGTAGCACAGATTTTTCTCCCCAGGTAATTCGTCAAAGTAGAATTGTGATGAATCAGGCAGAAAGAACTGGTCACCGGTAGCGTTGATAATGCACTTAGGCATTGTAAATCGATTGCGATAGGCAAAGGGATCTTCGATCTGCAGTAGCTTCGCGTAGGTGGCTGTTTCGCGACGCTGCATGATATGGTGATCAACATACTCTTCAATCGCTGGCGCCCAGAAACCATAGGCCCCATAGTGATGACGCATCGATACATCCATGTTGAGCACGTCAATCACGAGCGGTGCGATGGCGATCACTCGCTTGTCGACTGCTGCGGTCATCCATGTTGTCCAGCCACGCTTCGATCCACCAGCAACGACGAACTGATCTACTTTCAATTTGCCGCCAGCTTCGCTACCTAGAAACGCTTCGACCGTATCCATCGCTCGGACAACCGCTTTTGTCATAGGACCGCGTGCTGGCCAACGATCATCGCCCGTCTTAATGAACTGGTCCCAAGTGTAGCCAATCAAGTCATCTTCGACTCGAGGCTTGCCATCCCCGTGAAAAATCAACGGCTGGTTTGGAACTTGCTTCAATTCTGCAACGACACTTTTGGTTGCCAAAGCAATCCCTGCCACGCGTTCATCCAAGCCCTTTGGCGGTTCCTTGCCGTTGCCACCGCCGCCGATAAACATCATCGCCTTGTTGGTTGTGACGCCGGTTGGTTTGAAAATCGTTAGCCAGTGCTGCCATACAGGACGGTCGACTTCATCGGCTTTCAGCCACGTTTGGCTCTTAAGGTCGATTACAAACAATGTTCCCTGCGGCGTCTCCTGACTGCCAACCAGTTCCCATTTGAATGATGCGTCCGGGGCGGCCACGTAGCGATCAATGGATGTTAGCTCTCTATTCTGCGGCGTGTGAAGAACAGGGTTGGGATCCAGTTTCTTTGAGTCAGCAACGCTCACGTCTTGCGAGTATGAAGCCCCAGCAAGTGAAACGACTGATGCAAGGGCGAAAAGTCGACTCAAAGCTGATCTATAGAGGTGCATTCGTGAGCTCCGTTGGGACGTTCGGTACATTCAAAGAATGCCCAAGTCTATTCGGCAGTCACTTGCTATTCAACCCGACGGATAACGGGACTCAGCGGAGTAGGGTTTTGCTTACCTACCGGTCTGATACGCTGATTTACGAAAGGCATTATCAGCCGGAAGGCATTAGAGCGTCTCGCTTAGGAATCAAAGGAAAACGCTAGTTTCGTGTGACTTATCAGCCGGAAGGCATTAGCCTCCGGTTCAATATACAACCGGAGGCTAACGCCTTCCGGCTGATAAGACTGTACCACCGTAATGACCAGCTTCAGTTCAAACTCCTAAGCGGGACGCTCTCTAATGCCTTCCAGCTGATAAGACTAAGGCGCTTAGCAATTGTCTTTAGAAATAATCAGTCGAATGGTGCGAACTGCGATCCACATATCAAACCAGAACGAGCGTCGCTCAATATACTCGACATCAAGCTCCATCATCCGCGCGAAACTCAAACGATTCTTGCCGCTCACTTGCCATAAACCTGAAATGCCCGGTTTGACTTCGAATCGCTTTTGCTGCCAAGCGGTATAGTCATCCCAGTCGAGCACGTCCGGTCGAGGCCCAATAAGACTCATGTTACCGATTAACACATTCACTAATTGCGGAAGTTCATCAAGGGACCGTTGACGAAGGAAGGCTCCGCCGGGTATCAATCGATGCGCAAGATCTGGCTTAGAAATTTCTTCATCCAACTCAGCTCGACTTGAAACGTATTCGCGATGCTCCGAAGTCGCCAGTTCAGGATCCCCAGAATGCATCGTACGAAATTTATAAATCGTAAACGGTCGTCCCATCTCGCCTAATCGCGACTGCTTAAAGATCGCTGGACCTCGCGAAACGGCGCGAATGTAAAGAGCAATCACCATCAATAATGGTGAAAGCAGTATCAGCGCAATCGCAGAGGCGATCAAATCAATCGAACGTTTCCACAAAGGCGTGCGCGACCAAACTAAATTAGAGGTCGGCGGTTCACTCGGCAAGAATTCGACTTCTCGCGTTAAGTCATAACCTACCAATCGATCTAGCGGATCAGATCCTAGCGAGGGAGTTTGGGTATTTACGTTCATGGATGGACTGCTATCACCAGTTGGCAATCGGGCGTTGCAAAGTGAGGCATTCAAGTGTTGAGTGGTTAGTATAGCTACCTGGATTGGTTTAGCTAGATTTCCCCTCCCTACTTATGGAAGCGGCTTACCACATTATCTCCCTTGTCTCCGCTCGCAGTACGTTCGCAGCAATCACCTAGCCCCTTAAGTACTCACAAGGGAAGCGATTCACACCTTAAGGAATTTGGAAGACGCCACCCCTAGTGGCGAAATCACGCCAATCTTGCATTATGAATCCGTATTTAGAGGGTTGCGTAATATCTGGCGGATGTATTCAGCAAATCCTTCGTCCTCACCGTGCAATAGCGAAGGCAAGGCGGTCCGAAAGTCGTCGCGTCGACACCACTCCCGCATAAAATCATCCCACGAATGCCAACGACGACGCTGTTGCAGCGTCATGCTGTCGTTGTATGCCGTAAGGTAAGCCCGCTCGAACAGCGAAATCAAAATCTCGAACAGAACTTGCATGCGTTCTCGCTGTTCTTCGTTCAAATTCGGCGTCGATTTCTGAGTGCGGAGTTTTAAATCCGAATGCTCGAGTACCAATTTCAAGAAATCAATGTAAGCATCCGAAAGGAGCTGATAAACCTCTTCATCTTCGTTGTCGCGCTCTTTTCGTTGCTCGAGTACGAACGTGTAGATGGCTAACGGCAAACCAAAAACGGTAACCACGTTGGCAAGCAGTTGCCAGAAATCCAGTGTTGGCATGATCTTCGACTCTGCAGCTCGAAAAAGAATTCTCTAATGCAAATTACTGCTTGAATTCAACTGCAATCGCGCGGGTAAGGCGTACCATTTCAATGGCCGCTTCGGCCGCTTCGCAACCTTTGTTTCCTACATTGCCTCCAGCGCGATGAATGGCCTGCTCTAAGGTATTGCAGGTTAGCAACCCGAACGCAATCGGCTTGCCGGTTTCATTCATTAGGTCCATCAACGCATTGCTGACCGCGCGGTTGATGTGTTGATCGTGCGAAGTCTCACCGCGGATCACAGCGCCGAGTGTTATCACAGCACTGATCGAAGAGTCTTTGGCAAGCAAGGATGCTGCCAAAGGCAACTCCCAAGCCCCAGGCACTCGCACAACGACAATGTCAGCTGAGGAAATTCCTGCAGTCGTCAGTGTCTCAATCGCACCGGCCAGGAGTTTGTTAGTAATGTTTGCATTGTAAGTCGAAACGATAATGGCATAACGGCCATCACTGTTTTGCGATTGAGAGAGGATTTCGTGTGCCATAGTAAGACAGAATTACCGAGTGGAAGGAAAAACTAGTGCGTACTTGGTCATCTAAGAATTTGGCCGCAAGCTCATCAAAAACTCGGCATTGGATTTAGTTTTTTCCATACGTTGTAGGATCTTCTCCATCGCTTCGGGTGCGCTCAGTTCTCCGATCGCCCGTCGCAAAGCCGAAACGCGCTTGTGCTCTTCGGGGTCCATGAGCACTTCCTCACGCCGCGTTCCGCTACGATTAATATCAATCGCGGGCCACATACGGCGTTCAAGCATCGAGCGATCCAAGACTATTTCCAGATTGCCAGTTCCTTTGAACTCTTCAAAGATCACGTCATCCATGCGACTGCCCGTATCCACCAACGCAGTAGCAATAATGGTTAGCGATCCACCTTCTTCGACTTTACGAGCTGAACCAAAGAAAGACTTCGGACGTTGGAGCGCATTGGCGTCCAATCCACCGGTAAGCAACTTGCCGCTCTGTGGGCATTCACTGTTCCAGGCTCTCGCAAATCGAGTAATACTATCGAGGAAGATGACGACATCGACGCCATGCTCGACCATCCGCTTAGCTTTTTCCAAGACCATATGCGCAACTTGAATGTGCCGCGAGGAGGGCTCATCAAAGGTGCTGCTAACGACCTCACAGTTAGGTCCGCGAACCTCTCTGGCCATATCCGTAACTTCCTCCGGTCGTTCGTCAATCAGAAGAATCACTACATAAGCTTTGGGATAATTCTTCAAAACGGCACGAGCCATCTTTTGCATTAAGATCGTCTTGCCCGCTCGCGGAGGACTAACAATCAACCCCCGCTGACCAAAGCCAATCGGAGCAATCAAGTCAACGACACGCGTTTCGAGCACATCTGCGGTCGTCTCCATGACAATCCGTTGATCGGGGTGGAGCGGTGTTAGACTATCGAATGGAATGCGCTGATGCCGCAAATCCGGATCGTGATAATTGATTGCTTCAACCCGCAGCAATGCAAAATAGCGCTCATTTTCTTTGGGCGGACGGATCTGCCCGGCTACATTAGCGCCCGTCTGCAAACCGAAACGCCGGATTTGGCTAGGGGAGACATAAATATCATCCGGGCAAGATAAGTAATGATGTTTTGAACTCCGCAGAAATCCAAAACCGTCCGGTAAGATCTCAAGAGTTCCTTCACCAAACATCAGTCCGTGATTCTTGAGCCTTGCCTTTAGAATTTGAAATACTAAATCTTGAGGATTTAACTGGTCGGCGTCTTTAACATTTTCAGTTGTAGCAACCGTCAATAACTCCTGAGGCGACATCTTCTGCAACGCTGCAAAGGAAGTCTGCGATCCATCGGTTTGACCCTCCCTAAGGGAATCACCGGTCGGCGAAGCTAAACTCGATTTCTGAGCGGTTTGCGAGGCTTCAACGGAGATTTCCTCGGCCAACGAAAGCGGCTCCCGCTCGGAGTCCAGTTCCCGAATACGCTCTTCGACTTCCGGACTGACTTGCGGATTGCGGCTACGGTTAGCCGGGTATGGGCGACGGGGTGATCGATCTCCGCGCCATCGCTGCGGTCGCTGACCACTCATTGCAGACTCCTCACCGACGAATCGGTTTGTCCATTTAGGACAGCAGGATAAGTGTGGTGCCGAGCCACTGATGGACGCGTCACGCGGAAAAGGTTAGTTGACAAGGAAAAGTTCTTGTGGATTGTCGTAATGCTAAATGCACAACCTGCGTCGATTGAATTTATAGTCGAAGTAAATTCAGGCGTTTTAGCGGGCTGCCGACACTTGGAGGGACTTTAAAATTTGATGAGGACTAATGTCGGGGTTCACATCGTCTTATACTACCGCCCACACGGGTCTCCGACAACTCGAAATCACTATGGTTTTGGCTTCAATGCGCTTATTCAGGACTTTAATAATCCCATTCTTGCAGTTAATGCAATTGATCGCTTCGCTAATTTGAGATTAGGGATAAATACCACCCAAGGAAGTATTGCTGATTTCTCACGTTGGAAGCCTAGACTCGGAGGGAATTCTTAGCCAATTTTCTTGTCATGGCCATAAAACCAGTCCCGCGCTTCAAGGATCCAAGCCCGGGTTCGAGATACGAAACTGCTCGGATTTGCCTCTGCTTGGCGTTCGAAAAAGCGTAGGCGGAAAGGCACTTCACGCTTCGCTCCACTTACCCATCCCCACCCATAGTCTGAATAGTTGAGGTTGCACCAATAGCCACCCCCGCTGGTAATTTTTACACTTCGCCACTTTGTTTCTCCTTCAACCGGTTCGAGAGACTCAAGATTTCTATGACTGAATATAGCAATTACCAGTGATTCGGCCTCATCCGCAATCGCCACAGCAGGCCCACCACCGTGAAATCCACCTGACGAACCGTTAGTCTCCATAAGCTGGACAGCAGTGTCCCAAGTTTGATGCCAGCCCTCGCATTGGGTGGCATTCGACAAACTAGATCCCGGCAATTTGCTCCCGGGACACAAATCCTGATTGATGATTAAGAAGTTTCTGACTCGCTGCATAGGTTCGACCACGCAAAATCAAACTTAAACCAAACGTAAAAACCACACGTACGTTTTAGTGCAATAGTCTACTACGAACGCGAATCAAAGTCCTCGTAGGTGGCCCAAAAATTGTCGGTTAGCCGCAGAAACTCCAGATCTACACCCCATAAGGGGAGATTGCTCGCAAGGGAACAAAAAAAGCCCGCATAGTAATGCGAGCTTTGAATGTGCTTTTTTGCGTATAGTCGACTATCGCTTGCTGAACTGCGTACCTCGGCGGGCACCGTGAAGACCGTATTTTTTACGTTCCTTCATACGGGAATCGCGGGTCAGATAGCCGTCGTCACGCAATGCCTGAAAGTTGGCTTCGTTGTGACTGCATAGAGCACGGGCAATCGCCATACGAATTGCGCCAGATTGGCCAGTAAGCCCACCGCCGTTGACTCGAACAACTACGTCTACAGATTCAGAATGACCAACATGGGCCAGAGTCTGCAGAACCGCTTGCTGATGCTGAACGGTTGGGAAAAACTCTTGGAGTTCACGCCCGTTCACAACGATTTTTCCACTGCCCGGACGGAGACGCACACGAGCCACCGACGACTTACGGCGGCCAGTACCAATTGAATCGCCAGTGATTTTGTCTTTTTTGACCGCTACCATGTTATCTCTTGCTTCGCACTAAAAGCTATGTGAACGAAAATTAGGAGGCTTTCTTGCCTAGCTCGATCGTCTGAACTTGCTGAGCTTGATGAGGGTGCTCAGGTCCGGCGTAGATTTTAAGCTTATCGAGCATGTGACGAGCCAGCTTGTTCTTTGGCAACATGCGGCGGACTGCGTGAAGGATCAAATCTTCTGGGCGACGAGCCAATCGATCCTTATAACTCTCCATCTTTTGCCCTGGGTAACCGTTGTACCAAGCGTAATGGCGATGCTCAAGCTTGTCGCCCGTCATGACCACCTTTTCGGCGTTCGTGACAACAACATAATCGCCTGTATCAACATGCGGTGTGTAGCTAGGACGATGTTTTCCCATGAGAATCATGGCAATATCGCTTGCCACGCGACCGAGGATTTGTCCGCTCAGGTCGACGTGAAACCACTTTTGTTCCACTTCACCCGGTTTGGCGACGTAGGTTTTTTGAAAATGTGTCATAGTTTGTCCAAACAATCAATCAAAGCTCAATCGCAAAATCCGGTCATTTCGCTGCCAAAATCGCATTTCGAGTTCTTTGGGCTCGAAGTTGCCAAGTTGTTCTGTTGCGGAAAGTCCCGAAGTTTATACAGCTTTGCCCGATCTCGCAAGCCGTTTTGCAGCAATTTGTAGCTTGGGACCAATTGTCCCGAGCGTTTTGAGTGTGTTTGAGCGCGTAGCCTAGGCTTCCAGCCTGGGTAGAGCGGCTCTTCCCAGGCGAAACTCTAGCGCTCCGTCCAGATTTAATTTTAGGGTTGATCGTGCCACCCTAAAACAAATTTTGGACAAAGCACTAGGCTAATCCCCAGGCTGGAAGCCTAGGCTACGCCAGGGACTTACCAAATCGCAGTTCTTTTGATGGCTTGTGCCACTTGTAGTCAAGCTGCGGAGGTGTAAAACATGAACCTTGATTTCGGATGCAACGTAAGAAACCGCATACCGTAAGCAAAGCACGTTACAAAGCTCGCTTGCAAGTTAATCCGAAGTAAAAAAATCTGACATCGAGTTTCTGTCCGGAGGACACCTTCCGGATTTCGCACGTAGGAGTCCTGCAAACTATGCCAGTGGCCAACCAAAATCGCCGTCCGATGATCGAGGCGGTTGGGCTTTCAAAGTTCTACGGACCTTTCGCCGCCGCGCGGGATGTAACATTCACTGTCAACGAAGGCGAACTGGTTGCTTTCCTCGGACCTAACGGGGCTGGCAAAAGCACGACCATGAAGATGCTGACCGGTTACTTGGCTCCCAGTGAGGGCGAAGCTCGGATCGCAGGTCACAACATGTTGGCCGACCGGATCGCCGGATCTCGACATCTGGGATACCTGCCTGAAAACGGTCCGCTGTATCCTGACATGACGCCACTTTCCATGCTCGACTTTTTCGCCGAAGCACGAGGAATGGATTCAAAAATCAAAAAAGATCGGATCGCCTCCGTGATCGACTTGTGCGACCTGAGCTCAGTGGCCAACAAGGCGATCAGTAAACTCTCAAAGGGTTTTAAACAGCGCGTGGGAATGGCTCAAGCTCTGTTGCATGAACCCGACGTACTGATTCTCGACGAACCGACCGCTGGTTTGGATCCGAACCAAATTCGCGAAGTTCGTAAGACGATGCGCAAACTGCGTGAAACGAAAACGATTCTGCTTTCGACCCACATTCTTCAGGAAGTGGAAGCGATGGCGGATCGTGTGATATTGATTAACGAGGGTCGCAAAGTGTTCGATGGCACGACCGCTGACCTGAAGGCTGTTCAAGGCGAACTGGATGTTGCTTTCCACAAACTGACCGGGGCGGTTTGATTGAGCCCCGTGCTTAGTCACAGCACTGTGCTCAGTCACAGCACTGTGCTCAGTCAAAACCCATCTTCACCAACTTAGTCGTCCTTCCGCATATCGTACCAATCATGAACGTAGCATTACTAGTAAAACCCCTGCTTGATCTGTTGCTGGCCAACCTATTCTTTGCCGCTGTCGCATTGTTGTTAGTACTCGGTTTATCCAGTCAAAAACGAGCTGCGTACGCAGTGCTGAAACGCAACTTCTTGGGATACTTTAGCAGCCCAACTGGCTATGTCTTTTTGTGCCTGTTCGTGCTGCTTACGTCGATGGCCGCTTTCTGGCCACACGAGTTCTTCAATTCGAACTTGGCTACCCTGGATCAGTTGAATAAATGGTTCCCGATTATCATGCTCTTCTTCATCCCAGCAATCACGATGAGCATCTGGGCGGACGAAAAACGACAAGGGACCGACGAGCTGCTCCTGACACTGCCGGCTGACGACTTTGATATAGTGATCGGCAAGTATTTGGCAGCTGCATCCATCTACACCGTCTCACTCCTTTTCTCGCAGATCTCGACCTTCATCGTGCTACTGTTTTTGTCGAAGGGCGACGTTGACGTTGGCTTGTTCTTCGCCAACTATTTGGGCTATTGGTTTGTTGGTCTTGCGATGTTGGCAATTGGAATGGTCGCTTCGTTCTTGACCCACAATCTAACCGTCGGCTTTATTCTCGGTGCTCTCTTCAATGCACCATTTGTGTTCGCATCGAACGCGGATGTGATTTTCCAAAACAACAATCGATACGTTGGCCAGTTCAGTGTCGAAGAACAGTTCGACAACTTTGGTCGCGGTGTGATCAGTCTCTCGTCAGTCGCTTACTTTTCACTGATCGTTACGCTAGGTCTCTATTTCTGTATGGTCCTTATCGGCCGGCGTCACTGGAGCGGCGGTAAAGATGGCAACACGATGTTCTTGCACTACTTCGCGCGAATTATCCTGCTGGCAGTAACTGTATTCGCGGTCAGCTACTTTTTTCGAAACAATGATCGGCGCCACGACGCGACTCAGAATAAAGTCAGTTCGCTGAGCCCAACGACGAAGACCATGATTCGTCAGCTCAAATCAGAACGCCCAATCGTGATTGATGCTTACATCTCTGCCGACATGCCGGCTCAGTACGCAAAAACAAAGTATGACTTGATCAATCTGTTGAAGGAATTTCAAGCTCTATCGTCCAATCGCGGTGTCGAACTGCAAGTTCGCATTAATGATGACTTAGAACCCTCGAGCGAAGCAGCTCGCACGGCAGTGAAGCAATACGGCATCGAGCCGCAGATGGTCCGTGTTCGCGAACGAGGCGCTTACAAGGATCAAAAGGTACTTCTCGGAGCGGCCATTCGCAGCGGTCTTTCGAAAGTGGTGATTCCATTCTTCGAAAGTGGAATTCCCGTAGAATACGAACTCGTTCGGTCCATCAATACTGTGTCTCAACCAACGCGTCAAAAGCTTGGTGTCGTCAAGACCGATGCTCAACTGATGGGTGGTTTTTCAATGGCTGGCGGCGGCTTTTCGCAACTGCCAAAACAACCCATCATCGAAGAACTCGAGAAACAATACGACGTCGAAGAAGTCGATCCAAGCGTACCGATTTCAACGGATAAGTTTGACGTGATCATGGCCGTCCAGCCATCCTCGCTCGGCCCTCAAGAAATGGTCAACTTCCTCGACGTGGTTAAAGCTGGCGTACCAACCGCAATCTTCGAAGACCCAATGCCTTTCGGATTCCAAGGGACCCCCGGCACCGGTGAGCCCAAACAAGCTCCCGGAGGCAGTCCGTTCGGAGGCGGCGGTGGGCCTCAACCTAAAGGCGAAATCCAACAGCTTTGGAAATTGCTCGGATTGGATATTCCTATCAAGGCCAGCTTTACCGGCATCAATCCAGATATTGTTTGGCAACAGTACAACCCCTATCCAAAGTTGCGTTACATCATGAACGCAACCGATGAATGGATCTTCATTCGCGAAAATCAAGGTGAACAAGAAGATTACCTAAGCGAACAGGTTCCTATCACGGCAGGACTGAGAGAACTGATGTTCTTATACGCCGGTGCGATCCGTAAAGAAGAAAATCGTGATGATGTAAAGATCACCGATCTCATCTCAACGCGTGCGAGCTCAGGGCGAATTAGTTTTGAAGACGTCCAAGGCCAAATGCGTGGCGGTCAAGCATCGCCAACTCAACTGCAGGTCCTTCAAGGAGCCGCACTTGGCAGTCAAGTGATTGCTGCCTACATCGAAGGCGCGAAGAAAGACGCAAAGGAAGGCGAGAAGAATGACGCTCGTGCTCTGAAGGTAGCTTACATTGCGGACATCGATTGCATGCTGCCGATTTTTAGCGAGATCCGCAAACGCCCCGAACAGTACGAAGAAATCGATTTCCGTTTCCAAAACGTGACCTTCATTCTGAACGTGATCGATGTGCTTGCCGGTGAGACTCAGTACCCTGAGATTCGTCGCCACGAACCGCAACATAGCACGCTCGCCGAGTTTGAAGAGCAAGCCGAGAAGTACCGCGAAGCCGAACGCGAGAACCAGAAAGAATTCCAGGAGAGTTTCAACAAAGAAGTTCGCGAGGCTGAAGAGCAGAACCAAAAAACACTTGCAAAATTCCAGGAAAAAGTTCAAGCCCTCAAGCGAGAAGGCGCAACCGATCCAAGCAAAGCCCAGGATCTAATTGGACTTGTCCAGCAGATGCAAGTCGAACAAGCGGCGCTCGAACGCAAGCTAGCTGTAAAACGCGAGCAACTTGAAAGCAAAAAGAATGAACTCGTTGAGGAAAGCCGTCGCCAATCCGAAGCACGCGTCATTGATCTCCAAAACCTCTACAAATATCTAGCAATCTTCCTTCCGCCAATTCCACCGCTGTTGGTTGGCGCAGCAGTTTTTGTTTCCCGCCGTGTTCGTGAACGCGAAGGGATCTCGAAGAGCCGCTTGCGCTAGAGTTTCAAGAGTCCGATTTAGAAAACCGTTACAATTTAAAAACTTTGGTCGGCAACTGGTTCCAAAGATCACTTGATGGACAAGCGATCGAGACCGCGAACCCACCGATCCATACCTAAAACTATTTCAACTGATTCAGGAGTTGTCGCCGTGAACGAAGGTAGAACGACTGCGATTTTCGCTGGAGTTGCTGCTGTAACTTTGGCATTAGCTTTTTGGAGCATGCCGAAGGCGATCAACAGCACCAGCGAAGAAGCTAAAAAGATGCAAAACATGGTCCTTTTCGAGAAGTTCGATGAACCCTCGAAGGCGGCTACCTTGCAGATAGTTAAATACAATGAAAGCCTCGGTCAACTGGATCCATTTGAGATCAGCAAAGACAAAGGCGGTATGTGGAAAATTCCATCTCACGACGATTACCCTGCCGACGCTGCCGAACAAGTTCGCGATGCGGCCACACCGCTGATCGGACTGAAGAGCTTGGATGTGGTGACCATCAAACCCGACGAACATGCAATGTACGGAGTGCTCAATCCTGACGATAAGAATCTTAAAGTCGGCGAAAGCGGCGTCGGAATGTTAGTCCGTGTTAAGGATGCCAGCGACAAGATCATCGCTGACCTGATTATCGGAAAAGAAGACAAGGGTCGCGAGAACCAACGCTTCGTGCGAAAGCCAAGCGAAGATGCGGTTTACATCGCTGATCTATCAGTTGCACCCTTCACAACCGAATTTCGCAAGTGGATCAAAGGCGAGCTGCTGGGTGTTAAGTCTTTTGACATCACTTCGATCATGCTCAAAGACTACGCCATTCTACCGACTCAAAACGGTGGATACGGTATGCGAAAGAACTTTGATGCCGACCTAAGCTTTGATCCAGCGAAGAGCACCTGGTCGCTCGATCGAATGTTGACCTTCGAAGAAGGACCTGAAGGAACCCCCGTCACACTTACACCGGAACAAGAGCTCAAAGCGAGCAGCTTGAACGATCTGCGGACCGCCGTTCAAGGTCTTGAAATCGTTAACGTACGCCGCAAGCCAAAGGGCCTTGCTGCGGACCTCAAGGCCGATAAGAAGTTGATGGAAAACAAAGAGAGCTTAAAGAGTTTGTACGACCAAGGCTTCTTCCCGCAAGAAGGCCCCAACGGCCCAGAAATTTATGCAACCGGCGGCGAAACCATTGTTGGAACCCAAGACGGTGTCCAATATGTTTTGCGTTTCGGCGAAGCTGTTGCCAAACTAACCGGTGAAAGCGATGACAAAAAAGACGGAGAGATCGGTGGCTTGCAACGTTATCTTTTGGTAACTGCAAAGCTGGATGAATCCAAGTTCCCGCTACCAGATATTCAACCATTGCCTGAAACCATCGAAGACCTGAAGAAACTTGAAAGTGCTGCGAAGGGCGCGACTGCTGGAACCGCTACGGAAACTGCACCTGCCGAAGCTGCACCTAGTGAAACATCACCTGCACCGGCCGAAGAGTCGACAAAACCTAACACGACTCCCGAGCCCGCTGCGTCTGAAAAGCCAGCTGAAGAGCCTAAAACTGAAGAACCGAAGACCGAAGAACCGAAGCAGGAAGCATTAAAGCTTGATGAACCGAAGGACTTGAATTCTTGCGATCCTCAGGAACCAGCCGCGACGCAAGAACCGGCCACCGACAAGCCAGCGACTGAACCGCCAACTGCCGAAAAACCTGCTACGCAAACGCCCGAAGCTAAGCCTGCTCCAAAGCAAGAGACCGAAGAAGAGTTGAAGGAGCGACTTGAAGCAGCTCGTGAGCGTATTGCAAAAGAGAACCAACGTAAGATGGATGATCGAAAAGAAAAGATTGCCGCTTCACAGAAGAAAGTCCAAGAACTTAACGCTCGTTTCTCTGATTGGTACTATGTCGTTAGCGATACAGCTTACAAGAAGCTCAAAATTTCTCGTGACCAACTGATCGTTCCAAAGGGAACTGGGAACGCGTCACCCGGCGGTGGCTCAGGTATGCCTCAAGGATTTCCTGGAGGTTTTCCTGGCGGGTTACCTAATGGATTTCCTGGGAACCAATAAACCTGAGGTTGTTCCATCGTCTGGGCGGAGACTGATTACGACAATGTTGGAGACTGCTGACTTTGCAGCAGTGGGCTGATGGGATGGCGGCGCCAATGTATCGCATTCACGGACGAATGCACCAAGACGGTAAGAAAATGGATGTAAGAAAATTTTCAAGATTCAGATTCTAGGTCCCAATTTTCTTACCTCTATCTTCTTACCAAATTCGCTTGAGAGTGTTGGCTAAATAGCAATTGCTCATGTGTCGCATAAGCAAAATAGTTGACCGGTTTTTCTGAGAACATTTGAGTATTGCTACAAAGCTACCAGTCTCCGCTGGAGAGTGTTGACTTAATAGCAATACTCAAACGTTCTTAGAAGCCCGCGAAAGTGGATGACCGGTTTTTCGGTGCGCGGGCGTCCTCGCCCGCTCGGGACTAAGTGACTTGCAGGTGAGTTTGACGAGCTCACTTTGTAGAAGGTAAACGGGTTCTTTACTGTCGCCGCTAGTCACCTAGCGGGTTCAGCGGGCGGGGACGCCCAATGTCACTCACTTTCGAATTGCTGTACTCAAAATAAGGATAGTATTTGCTTGCCGAGGTTAAAGTCTATCAGCCGGAACGCGTTAGAGAGCGTCCCGCTTAGGAGTTTGAACTGAAGCTGATCATTACGGTGGTATAGTCTCATCAGCCGGAAGGCATTAGCCTCCGGTTGTGTATTGAACCGGAGGCTAACGCCTTCCGGCTAATAAATCACCTGTAAATCCGCGTTTTCAAGTTCATTTCCTAAGCGGGACGCTCTCCGTAGCGTCCGGTTAATGGATACAAACCGGACGCTACCGCGTTCCGGCTGATTAGTCCAACCGTACTGAGGAGGTGCGATTTCGCAAAGTCGATAAAGTGAGTGACATTGGGCGGGGACGCCCGCGCTCCGAAAAAGCGGTCAACTATTTAGCATAACTTATGCGACACATGAACGGTTGCTATTAACTCAACAGTCTCTGCTGGCGATGGGCCAAACGAATACCCCCAAAACTGCGGCTGCAAAACTGTGTTTACTGAATGTCAAGCATCGTTCCAGTTCGTGGTTTGTAATTTCAAATTCGTCATAATTTTGCCTCCAAATGCATTGGCCTGCAAATTGCTTCTAGTTGCTACCACTTGCTACTAGACAAACCTCCGGTTGAGCCCGGTCTTAGACCCTAGCCCAAAACGTGAATCGCGAGTAAGCTTTCAGGTCCGATATACTCGTGTGACGATTGTCGACATTGCACCTATCCAGCTACCGCATTTCGCTTGGCTTAAGAGCAGAAAATTCGAGGAGAGATCAGTGGAAAAAGCGGAAATTCGCGGCGAAATTCTCGACATCCTGAGTGAGATTGCACCCGACGAGGACCTAAGTAACCTCAAGGACGATGTTTCTTTTCGTGATCAAATTGAGCTGGACAGCATGGACTTTCTGGATATTGTCATGGAGCTCCGCAAGCGTCACCGCGTGCAGATTCCCGAGGACGAGTATGGCAATTTGGCCAGCATGGATAGCACCGTAGATTATCTTGAACCCAAAATGCGCGACCTTTAATCATCGCTCAGGTGAAAACTGGTGTATGACACGCTGATCATTGGCGGAGGAATGTCTGGGTTGGCGGCTGGAATTCGGCTTGCCCACTACGATCAAAAAGTTTGTATCCTCGAACGCCATTACACCATCGGTGGATTGAACGGTTTCTATCGACTCGGTGGTCGGAACTACGATGTCGGCTTGCATGCCGTCACCAATTACACGCCGCCGGGCACCAAGAAGGGACCGCTCGCCCGATTGCTCAGGCAGTTGCGTTTCCGTTGGGAAGATTTTGAACTGTCGCCTCAAGTCGGCAGCGCCGTGGCTTTCCCCAATGTGCGCCTGCGGTTCAACAACAACATCGATTTACTGCGCAGTGAAATTGCAGCGGCGTTTCCGAAACAGCGCGACAACTTTGAAAAGCTGCTCGGACGACTGGCCGATTACGACGATCTCACGCAGGAGAACTTTGGCGGATCGGCTCGCAAGTTTCTCGCCGAGATATTCACTGAGCCTCTGCTCATCGAGATGCTGCTCTGTCCGCTGATGTGGTATGGCAATGCTCGTGAAGACGACATGGACTTTGGTCAGTTCTGCATCATGTTCCGCAGCATCTTCCTGGAAGGCTTTGCAAGGCCCTACAAGGGCGTGCGGTTAATTCTCAAGCACCTCGTCCGTCGCTTTCGTTCGCTAGGCGGGGAACTGAAACTGCGAAGTGGGGTGGCCAGCATTCGGGTCGACGGCGATCGCGCAGTCGGCGTAACACTCGACAGCGGCGAACATATCGAAGCCAAGCGAATCCTTTCCAGCGCCGGCATCATCGAGACTCAGCGATTATGTGAAGACGTTACCGAAGTAACTCCTCAACGAGCCGGGCAGTTAACGTTTATCGAATCGATTTCCGTTCTCGACAGGCAGCCCAAAGAAGCAGGCTTTGGCGAAACGATCGTTTTCTTCAACGACAGTGACAAGTTTGAATGGCGGCGCCCAACGAACGACTTATGCGATATTCGGACCGGCGTCATCTGCAGCCCGAACAATTACTTGTATCCAGAGGAAGTTGGCAACTTGGAAGATGGCATCGTGCGTCTGACAACCATCGCCGACTTTGATCGCTGGCAAGCGCTGGATGAAACCGAGTACGCGAAGCAAAAGATGTGGTGGTACGATCGCAGCGTTGCCTCCGCTGTGCGATTCATTCCAGACTTCCGCCGACACGTGATTGACACTGATGCGTTTACGCCGAAAACAATTCGTCGCTTCACGTCGCACGACAATGGAGCTGTCTACGGGGCCCCCGACAAGCAGCTCGATGGCAAGACACATTTAAAGAATCTCTTTCTGTGCGGTACCGATCAAGGTTTTGTCGGCATCATAGGCGCAATCGTCAGCGGAATTTCGATCGCGAACATGCACTGCCTGCGCGACCCTTGAAGCAAGGTCATCAGTGACCACGTTTTGGCAAGTGACAAGGTCGCAAAGGATGAGGTTCTCCTTGTCGAAAGATAACCCTGCGCAATCCGCAGCTGCCCTTGAATGGGTTCCTGGCCATGGCAGCGGGAGTTAAGGACGACTTTGTCCGACCTTCAACTGGTTGAAGTAGACGAGTTCGTGCTAGCTCGTTTTGGTCGAGGCCAAAAATCGGTCGAGAAGCGGAATCGGCTAACTCGCACCGGTTGGGGTGACCGGTGCGAGTTAAATTACGGTGAAAACTGCTTTCTAAGAGCTTTAGATGCAGCTTGAGCGCGCTAGCCAACATTGGAAAGACTCCAACTAATCGATTTCGCCAACGTTAGCTAAAAGTCAACTTCCGCTAGATTACGGAATTCGTGAAAGGTTGCCTATGACGCTCGAAAGTCATTCATTGGGAGCGTCGGTATTGCTTTGAACTTCGGCATTCAAACCACCATTCGCAGAATCTTGAACATTGAGGGTTTGTTGAATCTGAAATAACGCCCGCTCTATGTTATCGATCCGGCGTGATAAACTCTGATAGTCATCGGAAGATGAATTTCGGTTTTGTGGGCCAAGTTGGGTCGAACCTGTAGCCGACTGAAGACCATCGAAGCGAACAAATAGCGATTCGCGACGGCCATTACGGTCGACTACTATATTCGCTTCGTTGTCACTCGCCGCTACATAGTTGATCAAATTATCAGGGCCTGTAATAGGCTGGCCGTTGTAGGATACAATGCGGTCGCCGACGCGCAGCCCCGATCGGGCAGCTAGCGAGTTTTGGTCTACTGTGGAGACAATTGCAGAGTTCAGCGTCGACTCCATCGTAATGCCAAGTCGACGCGGATTTCCATTGCCAACACTAGAATTCGGCTGCATCGAAGTGGAGTTGTTAACACGGCTGCCTAATTGAATTACCCTGCCGTCACGCTGCACTCGATAGCCATCGGACGATTGAAGCCACTGGTTCAAAGATGATGCGTCGCGAACAGGCCGTCCGTTCTGATCCACGATCACGTCACCAGGTTGAAGTCCATATTGCTGCTGCAGCTGGTTGTTCATCTGACCGCTGAGGCGATACCCGTTTGCGTTCATATCTAGCGAGTTCTGCAATGCAGTACCGAAACTTTGACCATTAACTAGGCCTTGAACCGTGTTGCCTACTACAGATTGACCAGAACCGATCCCGTTGACATTACTTGCTCCAGGTGTAAATGCGCCAGCAGCGTTCCCCCTTGGGATAATACCTGCATTGCCCGGTCTCTGATTGATCCCGGCATTAAAAGGCGGGTTAACCGGTACGGCAGAGTTAGTCTGAGGAACGTTCAGCGCGTTGTTCACCACTGAACTAGCTGATGGTGACAACGAACGGGCGGCTTCGCCCACTGCACCCTTAAAAGCGTCTGAAAGAGGACTCTGCGAAAATCCGAGGGTCGGCGTTACCAACACTGAGGTCAATAGCAGCATACTTGTGTTCAGTTTCATACCGTTTTACGTCCAAAAGAGAAAAGGTGTATGGAAGGCAAATCATGTCCCGAAGCAATGATTCGCTTCGATTTCAACCTACAGAGCATTTCATGTTCCAACGGGAGTTGATGGCTGTGCGTGAAGACTTCGCGACACGTTCGTCTTGCCGTGTACGCAGCATCCGAGCTCTGCGGCAATACTAGGGTTGCTACGGCACCTGCGCTTGAGTTCGTAAGCACGAGACGGCCTCGCATCTGCCGGGCAAGTGGGGGTGACCGGAGCCACCAACTCCCCGTCTTCACGACTTCGCTCCAGGGGGCGCGGAAGTGTCCTGCGAGTTTCCAAGGCCGTATTGCTGAGTCATCCTGCCTACTTTCGTGGCGCGAGCCAACCTTCGATGGTTCTCGAGGACTTTGCGGCAGCTAAGTATGGTCGGATCACAAACGACGGACCGTGGTAGATGTGCTGTTGATATGGTTAAGTGTCCCAGAGGCTTTGCCCAAAGAACGACACTTGGAAGATATCCGCAACTCGCTTGCAAACAATCTGCTTCGCTAATCCTCCCATTCCGTCATCGAACTGAAAGTCTATGTAGTTATCTTGCGGATCATCACCGAATACCCACTCCTGAAGCTCATTATCAGATGCCGCAATTTCTGCGACACCGTACCAGTACGTGTTGAGTCTGTTTTGATCCACTCAGGAGCTTTGGTTATAAATTCAATTTGATTGAACGTCGACATCCATCTTGCTGGCCTCGATCCGAGATAGATCGAGGATGTCGTTCTTGTCGCCCCGACTTTGCTCACTTTTCAGCTGCTCAGTAAATTGTTGAACGGCGTTCTCTTTGTGGTGACGCGGTTTGGGATGCTCAAGCCAGGTTTCAAGCAGACGGAGTTCCGATTCCCCGACTGGCACATACGACCGCCGGTAAACAGCTAGTTCAAATGGAGCTGCGACGATCTTTGATCAAGTACAAGCTTCATGCTGATCAAGAGTTGTTCGAAAAGGCTTCGCGCGGACAATTGTCGCAGGCATAGCACGCCTTTGGGGCGTTGCCGCGACGCGCTGGCCGATCTTGAACAGAACACTGGCGGCGAGAGGTCCACGCAACTCGTGAACGACCGACTGCGACTATTATTGCTCGATTTGCAACCAAGGCGACTGATTGATCTGCTACCAAGGCGATATCGCCCATCCTAAGGCAGGGCGTTTTACTGAAAATCGAGCGAATTCAACTTTTTATCGTCTTATCGTATCCAATGGACCCATACGTGCTTTCCTCCATGCTAAAGATTTCGAGCTGTTCGAAGTCATTTCTAGCTTGTTTCGAAAGTGGTCTACCATGTTTAAGTTCCAACCCCTCTTTGCCATGTTTGCTATAGCCGCATTGATGCCACTAGTCGCGTCAGCTCAGCTTAAGGAAGATGCGAAGATGATGAAGAAGTGTGCACTGGCATGCTCGACATGCCAAATTGAATGTGATAGTTGCTTCGCCTTTTGTCTGCAATTGGTTGCGGACGGTAAGACGGAACATAAAGCAACGGCTCAGCTGTGCGCCGACTGTGCTGAATGTTGCAAGGCATGTGCCACGCTCTGCGGTCGCAACAGTCCACTTGCGAAACACATGCTCGAGTGTTGTGCAAAGTGCTGCGACGATTGCGCGACTGCTTGTGAAAAGTTTCCCAAGGATGAGCAGATGATCGCATGTGCCAAATCTTGCCGCGACTGCGCTAAAAATTGCCTTGAGATGTCAAAGCACAACCACAAATAGATTGGTGACACCATTGCCCTACAATAAGGAATCACCAGTGTAGTGATCGCCCGGAAGGCAAGCGGGTCACGATCCGCGTAATGTTCCGCAGCCGACGGCTTTCTTATCGCTGATCAGAGGTCATGACGGGGAATGTCCGTGTTGCAGACGAAGATTTTGACTCTGTAATCCGTTTGGGGTAACCGGTGCGCCGTTTTATTAACTAGCCACAGCGTTCGAACCGTTTCGAGGTGACGACGTGTAAGCCAGGCAGTAAATAGGCGCGCCGCAACATGAACCGTGTCGCATGCATTCGAGCGGCTTGAATTCAACTTAGAACGCTTGATGCGTATCGAGCGTCACGTGCGCCGAGCAATAGCGGGGCCGATATGTTAAGTTGGTAATCCAACTTTTCACCTCAACAAACGGGAATCAGTCAATGAACAACCATTTGAAGTTTGCGATGTTTGCGCTACTCACGTGTGCAAATGTAGCACAAGCTGCGGACCGACCAAACGTACTAATCATCTACGCAGATGATTTAGGATACGGCGAAACTGGCGTCCAGGGATGCAAAGACATCCCAACGCCCAACATCGATTCGATCGCGAAGAACGGATTACGCTGCACTCAGGGATACGTAGCGGCCACCTATTGCAGTCCTTCTCGGGCCGGATTAATGACCGGTAAGTATCCGACAAGATTTGGACACGAATTCAATGCGATCGCAAGAGATTCCGGGTTGTCGCTGAAGGAAATCACTTTGGCAGATCGTCTGAAGAAACAGGGTTATGCAACTGCAGCGATCGGAAAATGGCATCTTGGGAACCCGTCCGAGTACCATCCCACGAAACGAGGCTTTGACGAATTCTTTGGGACGCTCGCGAACACTCCTTTTTATAACCCGATTAATTTTGTCGATACGCGAGTCTCAAATGATGTACAGGCAATCACTGACCCTAATTTCTACACCACTGATAAGTACGCCGAGCGAGCGGTGGATTGGTTGGAACGCAATAAAGAAAAACCTTGGTTTCTTTACCTCCCATTCAACGCCCAGCACGCGCCACTTCAAGCTCCGAAAAAGTATTTGGACCGCTTTCCATCAATCACCAATGAGAAACGCAAGATATTTGCGGCCATGATGTCCAGCATGGATGATGCGATCGGTGCAGTGCTTGGGAAAGTAAAAGCGCTCGGCCAAGAAGAGAACACGATTGTGTTTTTCATCGGCGACAACGGTGGTCCTACCGCTTCGACAACTTCCGGTAACGGATCGCTGCGAGGTTTCAAGATGACTACCTTTGAAGGGGGGCCGCGAGTTCCGTTTTTTATCCAGTGGAAAGGCACAATTCCTGTCGGTAAAGATTACGACTTGCCCGTCATGAATCTGGATGTGCTACCCACTTGCCTTGCAGCGGCTGGTACTCCCGTCGCGGCTTCTGAAGGCCTAGACGGAGTTAACCTCATTCCGCACTTAACTGGTAAAAACGAAGCACGGCCCCACGAGCAGTTGTACTGGCGTTTCGGTGAACAATGGGCCGTGCGTCAAGGTGATTGGAAACTGGTCGTCGCTAAGGGAGGCAGCGGCAAGCCTGAATTGTATAACTTAGGAACGGATGTCGGTGAACAAAAAGATCTTGCATCGGCCGAGCCGCAGCGTGTCGCCGACCTCCAGAAACTATGGGACACCTGGAGCGCACAACAAGCCGAACCTACAGTTCGCGACAAACCCGCTGCTGAAAAGAAAGGGAAGAAAAACGCAAAGAAGAAGCAAGCAGCATAGTCGGCAAACAATTGGGCTCCATTCTTCTCGGATGCTCGCCGACTGAAGTAATGCAGGTCTTCGGAGTGAAGATCACTTAGGAAGAATTGATGGGGGCAACTGCAACGATTCACTATATTACCCTGGTTGGCTTTTGAGGTAGTAAAGTGCCTAAATTTAGACAGGGACATGTTGCAATCTTGCTAGCAGCATGCTGGCTTAGCGAAGTTGTGCCGAATACATTAGATGCTCCAATGTTCGTTCTGAGCAACACCGTATATTAGGTTCTATCGCAACGTGTTGGGTTAAATTTCCCAGTAACAGCAATAAACTAAATACTCCTGAAGCACCCTCCCGTTCTCACACCCGCGAAGTCGGCATAATGCTCCATTCATCATCTTATTTCACGCACTTGCCAGTAAATTCTCGCCGAAGTTTTATACAGGCGGGCGCGTTGGGCGTAGGTGGATTGACTCTATCGGACTGGCTAAAGCTAAAAGCCAATGGCGCGGTTCGTGCTTCTGCTGCTGCACGAAGCGTAATTTTGTTTTGGCTAAGCGGCGGCCCTGGACACATGGAGACCTGGGATCCCAAGCCGCTTGCTCCGGCAGAGTATCGTGGCCCTTTTGGAGCGATCGCGACCAGTGTGCCGGGAATCCAGTTCGGGGAGCTTATGCCAGAACAGGCTCGCTTGGCTCAGCACTTAGCGGTCGTTCGCACGGTCAATCATGGTTCGGGGGATCACACCAAGGGCAACCATTGGATGCTGACTGGCTTCGAAGGCCCTGCCTTTAATTCACCAGACAATCGCCAGCAACGCCGGCCAGCCATGGGTTCCGCTGTGGCGCGGCTGCACGGGGCAAATCAACCGGGGATGCCGCCTTATGTTGCAATTCCAAATCTGCGAGGCGGCACAGACAATCTTTTTCACTATGCAGCTTACTTAGGTGGAGGTTGGAATCCTTTCGTGGTCAACTCAGACCCCAACGATTCCAAATATGGCGTTAAGGATCTAACCCTGCTCAACGGTCTAACTGTGCAACGGATTACTGATCGACGCAATTTAATGCAATCGCTCGACCGATATCGACAGACAGCCGAGTTGCACATGAAAGATATTGACGAACATCAACAAGCGGCGTTTGACTTGCTCACCGGAAATCGCGCGCGAGGAGCTTTTGATGTGTCGCGTGAAGCTGAGAGTTTGCGTGATAAATATGGCCGCCACACGTTTGGACAAAGTGCCTTGGTAGCAAGGCGATTAGTGGAACATGGCGTGTCTTTTGTAACCGTTAATTGTGTTCCCTGGGATCATCACGGTTCGCCTGGACAGTACAAGACTGAAGAGGGGGCCAAGCTGCTTATTCCTCCGTTGGACCGCGCGATTGCAGTACTTGTCGAGGATTTGATCGAGCGCGGCCTCTACGACAAGACGCTCATCGTCGCGATGGGCGAATTCGGACGCACGCCGCGAATGAATGCCGACGGGGGACGTGATCATTGGGGCAACACCTTTAGTGTGCTATTTGGTGGCGGTGGCCTGCGGATGGGACAAACTATCGGACGCTCCAGCTCCCGTGGCGAAAACGTTGTCGACCGCCCCGTCGATCCACAGGACGTTGCTGCTACCATCTATCACTATCTCGGCATCGACGCTCATGCCACCTCGTTTAATGACTATTCAGATCGCCCGCTAACGCTGCTTGATCGGGGCGAGCCCATTCGCGAACTAGTTAGTTAGACAATATCCTAACTACTTCCAGTCTGCCTGCCCCTGAATGCTGCGTTGTTGCCTAACTATCGCCTACTAACGCGCGCCGGTTGGGGTGACCGATGCGAATTTCAGTCGGTCGATCATTTGCGGGAATGCTTTAAGAAGTTGCTAGCGCAATCGACTTCGGCAAAGTCACCGCTAAAGACGAAGCAACGAGGACCATTGAGGTCACTATACCGTCGCACTTGAAATTTAATCAGACAGTGATGCTAGTGCTTTAGCGATTAACATCTCGGCGGCCTGTTGATCGATATCTTTCGAGTGAATTTGTTCAACAAACCTGTAAAAGGGTTTGACGGTGCGTAAAGGCAACCTTCTTTCGTTTATTCTACTTGGGTCGGCGCGAGATATACCCGGCTCAATAACGGCGACAAAAAGGGTAGCGTCTGGTCTCGTACTTTGCAGAGCGGTTGGATTAAAGTAAAGTCAACTTAGCTCATAGTTTATAGTCGAGCACTAGTAGTTTACTCGATCAACCGAGCCGGGGTGGAGTTGCAAAATGGTGTAAGCGTCCGGCTTGCAACAATCCAACACGGGCCGTGGCACTGGCCAGACGCGTCAATTGGTGGCGGGATGCCAGTCGTCGTCACGCCTCAGCATCGCCGTCGAACAGCGACTGCCGGTTGCCTTATCAGAGATGGGCAAACCACCTCCATGCTCATTAGACAGGCCTTTCAAATAACGGCAGAGATGCTCGGAGGGATCGCGTGACCTCACTTCGAACGTAGATTGGACCACATTTCGTTTCTAAGACGTTCGGCTACGGATGAATCAATTCTGTAAATCGCATGACGAAGGTCTCGCCTGAGGTAGATGTCTCTATCCGAATCAATGTACGCCTTTAGAAGTGCCGGTATCGCTTCCTTGCCTTCGTGACCTAGTCTAGTCTAGACAGAATATACGCAGTATTTCGCCGAACTGAATTACTTGGCGACAACAAGTCGTTTACCAAATCGGGGACGGCAACTTCTGCCCAGTTACCAATTTTGCACAGCGATTGGAGAGCGCAACCCTCCAAACTGTCGCATTTCCGCATCAATTCGTAGATCGTCTTAACGGCGATTTCAGCAGGTGGACCAATGGAGCCCATCGCTTG
>JANODD010000050.1:0-47885 GCA_031412515.1 Planctomycetia bacterium
TCGCGAACTTGCGCATGCAACCACTCTCGCAAGTCCCTGCCACACCGCAGCTCAACCAAGCGTTCGAAATCGCAAATCGTATAGCCGGTGTGACGAAACTCTTGCCAAAGCTGCTTCATAACCCCAGCCAGATCGTGCTGATCATCGCTAAGCCTCCGCATCTCGCCATCGAGAATCCACGCGAGCATAGCACCTTTGAGATAGTAACTAATACGAGCGTTCTGAGCGTTTTCATCGGGTCGATAGTGCTTGACCCATGTATCCCATGATGCATCCGCTAAACCTTGAACCAACCGGCCCGGGGCCGTTTGGACCGCTTGGATATTTTTGGAGAGTCGACAGAGATATTCCTCGCGCGTACACAGCCCCGTCCAGACCAGGAACAGATCGTCAAAGTAGCTGGTAATTCCCTCAGCGATCCATAACTCACGCAGGTATTGCTCTTGCTTATAGTCATAGTTCATCAGCGCTTTCGGGCGCAGGCGGCGGACGTTCCATGTATGAAAGAACTCGTGACTGACAAGAGCTAACCAGTTAAGGTAGGAATCGCGTTTGCGCATCGTCCAGCGACTGCTCATGAGCACCGTGGAATTGTCATGCTCGAGGCCGCCACCAGTCTCGGTTAACAAGTTGATGAACCAATAGTCGTCGTACGGAACGTCGCCCCAAAAGCGTTGCTCTTCAGCCACGATCTTGGCAACATCCGCGGTCGCTTTGTCTATGTCCCACAGTTCTTCACCGTGTTCGTCACCTTCAACGTTGGCTAAATAGTGCATCCGATCGCCAACTTCGAAACCTCGCACTGGAAAGCTGCCAATCGCAATCGGCGAATCGACTAAGTCATCAAAGTTTTCGGCCCGCAAGCGAACAGAGCTCTTCGTGCGATCCAGTTGCTTCAGCGAGGTCGCAACACTGCCCCAATTCTCCGGCACTCGCAGAAGAACATCAATCGACTCCGATTGGCGACCTTCAACGTATGGAAACGCAGCCGCACCAGTGATGAAGCCGAATGCCTGCTCGACCCAATTGGTCCGGACGGACATCTCGCGGCAGTAGAGTTGGTAACGCACTTGAATCCATGCAGCTGATTCGGTGTCGAATTGCCAACTGTTCTTACCAATCCGCCGCGATGCGATCTGCTCAAGGGTTGGTTCTTGGAACGATGTATGCGACGAAGCGACCAATGATTCAATGTTGCGAGTGTACTCGCGGACCATGTAGCTGCCCGGAGTCCAAACGGGAAAGACAACCGTTAAGGCTTTGTTCGCAGCTTGCGGAATCCATAGCGAAATGGACAACAGATGGCGCGAAGCTTGGCTAAAGTCCACTTCGAACGTTAGCGAGGGGGGTGTGTCGACTACATTAATCATGCGTGGGGCGAATCCTTGCCTCTTCAATAATTTGATTTGATTGGTCACTGATGCGGGAGTGCTGCCAGTAATGGCGTAGCTGGTTTCGTGAGAAACCGGATGCGGTGGAGATAGTCCATCGGTGGGTTCGGTTTCTCATGAAATCAGCTACCTTGATCGCAAGCTGGAAGCAAAGGTCACTCATAATCTCGCAAGCTGGAAGCATACGCCACTTGGGTTAACGCTGCTTGTTCCAACTGTCCTGTGTGTACTTGTTTATCACCAGCTCGTCCGCCATCGCCAAGGGTAACTCAACGTCACCTGCTTCTGCTTGCCATTGCAGCTTCAATCGCTGTGAAGCGACTTCAGCCGAACATCCGATGTTGGCGACGAAGTCATGGTGATGTCGATGTTGTCGGTATTCAGGTTCTCGCGGCGGGTGGTTCAGGTAGCGATCGATGTTCTGCAAATCCATGTCGAGCAATAGCGTGCCGTGGTACAACAGCCAATCGCGGCGCACTCGCAAACTATTACCGCTGACCTTCCGACCCTCAATGACCAAATCACAGGTGCCGGCGTACGTTAGTTGCGGTGCGACCGGCTTAAGTGCCGCGACCATTTGTTGCATCACAAACTCATGCGCCACGTCGACCATCTGCAACTCAGGGCGAAGTCGAAGTGACAGCATTACTGCGTATAGCAAACAACCCGGTCCGGCCACAATCGCAGCTCCGCCGCTGGCCCGTCGAAATACAGAAATGCCAGCATCTTCACAGGCTGACACGTTCACTTCCTGCGAATACTTGCTGCCACGACCAATCACGGCAAAGACCTCATCGGCTCGCCAGATTCGAAGGTATTCGCGATCCCATTTTCCTTGCTCAGCTAATTCAAGGAGGGCTTCTTCAATGGCTAGATTGGCAGCTACGGTCGGCAAGGTCGAGTCGATAAAGAGCATGCAGAGTGTCTAGTGTTCCGTTTTTTGTAGCTGGTTTTGTAAGAAACCGGATTACGGCGGAGATGGTTTATAGCTTCATCCGGTCTCTCACGAAACCAGCTACTTCGCGTAATTAATCCTTACCAACATGTTTAACTTCATCCCAGTATTTGGCAAATTTGAAGTCTGGACTGTTATCGGAATCGTGACACTCAACGCATTTAGCTTCGGCAACCTTTAAAGGCAATCGCATCTGCTCGCGGAACTTGTTCAGCAAATCGCCGTCTGCTTCTATGTCACCATTTTCTGCTTTGACGTGTTCTGAGCCTGGGCCGTGGCAGTTCTCGCAACCGCTGCCGACCAATTTAGGAGTTTTTTCCAAGGACCAGTAACCGGTCTCAAAGGGTTCAAATTTTTGCGGGTCCCAACCTGTCACGTGACAGCTAACACATTCGGGATCAAAGTGTCGTGGAATCGCACCGCGAGCGTTATTGGGTTGAATGATGGAATCGGTTGCATGGAAGTGTTTTGAGTCTTTCCAAACGTCAAAAGCTTTTGTATGGCAGTCGCCACACGCATCGCTACCTACGAACTCGCCCGACTTCGGACCCGATCGAAATTTAACTCCTAATCCTTCAAACCCTTCGCTCTGCAACTGTTCTTGATACTGTTTAAAAGCATCGAGCATTCGCGGCGAATCTTTGAATTGTGAACTGATAGCAATTCGCTGGTAACGAACCGGTGTCTTGGCATCGTCGAACAAACCGACAATGCAAGCGTACATGCCTTTGGTTCCGACTTGCGAGATCATTGCGGCAGAACCCGGAACTGGATCAAGCACATTGCGGGGCTCACCATGCCCCCCAGCAGTCACGACTAAATCAATCCCTGGGACTTTCGCGGCCACCTGTTCTGATTCATATTGATTAGCATGTGAAAGTAAAACAATGTAATCGCAACCCCCATCCTTGAGTTCTTTTACAGCGGTCTGCACCGAACTTACTGAATCAACTGTGGTAATGTCTTTGTTCGATTCCAAATCCGAAAAGTACTCTTCACCCAGATGAGCGGTGATTCCAATCTTGCGACCGCCAACTTCTACAATTTGTGCTTTGGGCCAAAACGATTGGTCATAAATACTTGTGTTCGCAGTAATAAAGATATCTGGCTTTTTAGGGTTATCGGACGCAGCGACTTGTACGACGAAGGCACTGCTTAATCGCAAGTCATCGATGCCAAGCGTCACTGCCTTGTAGTCCATTTTCTTGAACGCTTTCACCGTCTCGCGGAACTGTATTTCAGCTTGCTTACCAGTTCGACGCACCTGATTACCTATGTCGACCGGGACCATGGCCCAACCACGATCAGAAAGTTGCTTGATTAGCGTGTCACGACGAATGATGCCGCCTTTTTGTCGATCGAGCCCGGTGCATCCACATGGCTCGAGGTAGCCATGCTGTTGCCCAGTTAGCAATAGTACCGCTCGCGGCTTGGGCCAGTCTTCAGCAATCTTCTGATTCAGTTCGTCTGCCGATGCGAGGTTGCTCTCCGAAGCTTGTTCACTTAGAACTGGATCGATTAGCTGCACATCCGAAGCCTCCGAGACCACGCCTGATGCTTTGGGTTCTGAGTTATCTTCTACAGCCAATTTTGGCTCAGGCAATGTTGGCTGACCAGATGCACCTTGAACGGACTCAATTGGAGGCGGCCCCGCTAGAGTCGGCGTTCCGAACTTGGCATCGTCCGGTATTTTAGGGACATCAACAATCACATCCAGATTCGGCTTCTTGGGATCTGCCTTCGGCGGAGTGGGTGGCGCTAATACGACTGTTCCATCATCGGTGACAGAGTTTGGATCGATCACCGTCGGCGTGTCTTTGGTCGACGTGGCCTCGTGACTCGCTCCCGTCTTGGTCGTTTTTGTAGCAGTCCTCTCGCTTGGAGTTTTCTCCTGGCACCCCACTCCAAATGCTAGCAAGCCTACGAGCACATATCTTATGGATTGACGAATTCGAATATTAATGAGCACCACTGCCTCCAATGCGTAAAATCACCCTCAGCCGAGTGCTGTCGTCACCCGTGCGGTAGATTGTATAGAAGTTAGCTAGATATGCCCATTGCGAAAAACCGGCAGTTTCGGCTGCTTATCGAAGTCGCGAGCGCTAGTCCTGATTAAATTTTAGGGCGGCACGCTCTGAGGCTTTGCGAAGGGCGTGGCGAATCTCGCTCAAACCAGGCCCTTCGCAAAGCCTCAGAGAAAGCCTCAGAGCGTGCCACCCATACACAATCAACCTAAAATTCTATTCGACAACACTCAGCTTTATGTAGATCGGAACCTCAGCAGAATTCTCGCTCGGTTTGATAACGACTTTTCCAAAATTTTTAGGATTCGAACCGGGGTAGGTCGCAACAGGGGCTCCTTTAGGAACTCTAAAGACGATTGGGAACAACCGGCGGGTCGCACTGTCGCGAGATTCATCGACTACCACTTCCAATGAACCTGCGGGCACTACTGAAACTACTTTAGGCATTGCGCCAGCTCGATCGGCACCCTGCAAAGAAAGCTGTAAGCGAACTTCCGTTCCCTCTTTTCGGCTAATGGTCCCAATTGTCAGTATTGCTTTATCCGAATCAAATGAAGGACCTCCAATCAATTCGGTTTCGCCCGTTACTCGACCACTTACATTGAGTTCGATAGGGTCAAGCTTTTCCTCCATATTCGTCGTCGCAAGAATCCTCGCATTCAAAGGACCCATTCGCATGCCTGGCTTGATGGTGACAGTAACGTCGTAAGCCTTAAATGCTTTCGCGTTAGCAGGGTCGGTGGCAGGATCAATCTCTGTTTTCGAAAAGCTCACATACTTACTACCCTCAGTGTCGCTCCAACCAAGCGACTCGAGGTTGACGCCTTCCAAGTGAGAGAACACGCGGAGTTTGTGAGTCGATGTTTCGGTGCTGGAAAAATCACCTAACAATAGGGAGGGAGGGGAAAAGACAATGCTCTGGCCAACTTTTCCAGCAATGCTCAACTGAACTTCGCCCTTCTGTGGATCGCTGGTGATAATGGTCGCCGATTGGGAGAAATCGGTTGAGGAAGCTTTGGGAGTCCAGGTCAGCTTGATCATGGTTTGCTCACCGGGCTCCAGAATCGACTTCTCCAAGTCACCAATGGTGCATTTGCAAGTGGATGTTCCCATGGTCAAAACCAGCGGCCCGTCGCCAGTGTTACGAAATGGAAATTCATGCGACATCGATTCACCGAGTCGCATGTTACCAAATTCAAAAGTAGTACCACCAACGACTTCGACCCGTGGCGTTCCAACCGCTTTTTTGATGATCTCCTCCTGAGTCATTTCGCCTTTCGCTTCAGCATCCGTTGAACGACTTAGCGAAAATCGCTCTTCAACGCCTCGATTCAGGGCTTTAGATTGCACCCAACCAATGCCCAAACCGAGGACTAAGCCCAGAAAAACGGGAAGTATGATTCGTTGCATCTCTAGGAACTCACAGTATCAAAAACGTATAGGAAGCAATGGAAAGTCATGACCTTCCGAAATCATCAACGCAATTTGGCTTTAATTTCCCTACGTAGCCAATCTGCGAAAGGTTCTGCAGGAACCTGCTCAGATTGCGAATCAAAGCCAGTCGGTTTAAGGGGCAACTTGACCATTTGAGCCGCCAGCTTTTTGTCGAGATGGGGCGTTCGATCACTAATCTGATAGGCTTTTTCTAGACTCTTTTCCGCAAACTGCCAGTCCTCCGTCAGCGCCAAAGCAGCAGCCTGTTGAACCAGCATTTCAACACTACTAGGATAACGCTCGACCGCTAGACTGTAAAAACCCCCTGAAGCCTTTAAATAATCCTGGTTCGGCAAGCCAAGTCGGGACGCACGGGCTGCCAAGTGGGCTGTGATCTCTCCAGCCAGTTTAGGAGTCAAAAAACCCACCACATTAGGCGGTGAGAGCTCTTTCAACTCCTCCATAACTCGAGCCGCATCTGCCGAAAACGCAGTCGCATCTGCTTCGTTTGCTTTCACTGCCAGCAATTGCACTTTCTGCATGGCCCTCTCCATGTCCAGCGGATCCGCGGCGACCGCCAATTCGAACAATCGAATCCTCTCTTCTGCCGATCGAGTGCTTGCAGCATTTTCCATCAACATCCAGCTTTGCATCCCCGGACGCCAAGTTTGCAAAACAAAAATAACCAACGCGGCCATGGCGACAATTGGTGCCACCCACCTTTCGACCGACAAATGCTTTCCTTGCTCGTCCAGCGTCTTCAGTTGCAATGTCAAATGCGACTGCCAAGGAACTGCTAGTAAAGTCAGCAAGGGAATCGCAATTCCAGACGCTTGCCAAGATCCGCTCGAAAGCAGACAAAGCAGCAACGAAACGACAGCAGCCACCAAATTCGCCGCACTTACTTCTCTCAACTGAGTGCGCCAAACCAGCCAACCCAACCCAGCCGACACTCCCCAAGCCATCATGTTCGTCGGCAAGTCAAGGTTGCCAGCTAGTCCAAGCATGATCGCCGACAAGCTACCACCGACAGCCGCTCCAAGAACGATCACGCGAGCCAATTGACGGCCTCTTTGCGACTCTGCATCCGCTTCTTCTGGAAGAGCTGAAATATCGCCGATCAACGATGCATAAATTCCTTTGGACACAGTAACTCCAACCCAGCCGATCGAGAGAACTGCGATGGGAACCGACAGAGTTGCAGCGATATCCAAAACCCAGTTGTGTGGATCGGCAATGATCTCGCTAGCTTGTTCAAGTTTGTACTGCGGATAGTAAGCCTGGAAATTGCCGAGTCCTACACCTGTCCAAACATGATCGCGAATCATAGCCAACGTCGCTTGCCAGTACTCTAACCGATAACTGATGCTCTTAGGCGCTTCGCTCCACACCAAACGATCGACGCTTAACAACCAACCAAATCCGACCAATGCCAAAACCACCATCGCGATCCCAGAGTTTCGCAATGTTCGACCTGTCAAACGCACTTTGCCGCGCATCCACTCCAAGATCAACCAAAGACCGACAGCCACGAGAATTGACAAATAGGCCGTGCGACTGCGGGTCAATAACAAACAGACCATCTGTACCAACAACACGACCGACAATACCACCCAACCATCCCGCCTCCGCGTGCTATCGTTTTGTGTTTCCGTATTTCGTAATATAGAATTCGCTAACAAGCCACCCGTCAATATCACGCCCAAACACAGCAGTGAAGCCAAAGAGTTAGCTAAGGCGAAATTCGCAAATGGCTCTGGACTATTAAGCCGATTTTCAAACTGTGCCCGACTGGGAGAGCCTGGAGGCGCATCGAAGCCGTATTCAGCTAAAACACGTTCGGGATTTCCAGCGTACATGGCGCGGTTCGCGGGCAGGCTGATCAGCACTTGTTCAAGCCCAACGAAGGACATTGACAAACAGCCAATGACGATGACAAGCATGACTATCGCGCGGATTTGCGAATATCGAAGCAACGCTCGGCTGATGTAAAAACAACTAGCCAGCGACACCACATGCCAAAACCCATTCCAAACCGCGCGACCGTTTCCATGCGCCGAGGCTAACCATGTCACTACGATCAACCATGCAAGCCCACAGCTGACAATCACAATCTCTGTGCGGCTTGGGTGGACTTGCAAGAATGATTCTCGACTTGCAAATGCGGTTAACACCGCCAACAGCAACCAACCCAAATTTTGCGGCAATGCACTTCCGACAAACACACTAATCGAATCGACCGGTGCCAGAAAACTCAACACCAACATCATCCCCAATCCAGCCGCAATCACCGACCAAATCCATTGCGAGCCCCCCTGCCCTTTTGTTCCGCGCGTGCCCGTTTCAGGCAACTTCGTTTTGAGTGATTCGCGCGGCGTTTTTTTCGTCATACCTTGTCCTTGCGCCCAACGGACTCAAGAACTTGGACCAAGGCTAACACTAATAAAGTGATTAGCACCACCAGCCCCGCGCCCACCCAATCCACTCGGGGCAACAAGATCGCACCGCACGAACAAGTCGCTGTTGCCAAGTAAATCGTGAGCACCGCCTGCTTCTTGGTCATACCTAAATCGACCAAGCGATGTGAAAAGTGCCGCTTGTCTCCTTCAAACGGACTTCGGCCCTCACGCAACCGAATCCAGATGACACTGCACATGTCGTACAGCGGAATCGCAAGCACACATAGCGGCGCGAACACGGCATGCGGCGTCGATCCATGGTAACCCGCATAGGTAGCCAGCAAACTCGCCACAGCAATCCAGAATCCAACGAAGTAGCTGCCCGCGTCGCCCATAAAAATCTTTGCAGGCGGCCAATTGTGTTTCAAAAATCCGAGCAAAGCGCCAACCAAAACTAACAACATCGCTGCAACAAAGAACTGCGGCTGGTTGTTCGACGGATCGCGACTCGTCAAGAGCATGATAGCCAACATGGTCGACGAAATCGCTGCCACGCCACCGCTGAGTCCATCCATGTTATCGAGCATATTGAACGAGTTAATCAACGCAACAATCCAGATCACACTTAGCAATCCAGTCAACCAAGGAAGGTTGATGAACGCGGTCAAGTGCAAGCCTTGCCAATAAACACAGAACGCAGCCACCGCGAACTCGACACCGATTCGAACTTGCCATGGCAAGCCACGACGATCATCCATCAAACCAAGAATCATGAGCACCGTCGCACATCCGATCAGCCCCCAGATCTCGACGATCTTGCCAGCCATCCCGTTCACGTGTTGGGTTAGTCCATCGGGCAACCATGTAAACAACCCGGGTTGATACTTGGCCACCAGCACGCCTGCGGTGCCCATAGCTATCGCTCCCACGACACCCGCCCAAATCCCCAATCCACCGCCCAGAGGAATAGGCGTCGTATGCACTTTTCTTGCGCCAGGCTTGTCCATCAATCCCAGGCGAACCGCAGCCCGGCGAACCAAGTCGACGGCAATCAAGCTGATCACAAAACTGGGCAGCATCGCCGCTATGACTAAAATTAATAACGCCCCGCCGTTCATGCTTCGCCAATTTCGTTAATCATGAATCTCTCGCCATCGCTCGCTTGAGGAACTCTCGAACCTCATCAAAGAACGCTTGGAAATCTGCCCGCTTGTAATCTGGATAGGTCCACGGCCTAGCCTGCCAGGAACCGTCTAAGTAGTAGAGGCATTCTTCAGCATAAATACCATCGGCCATGTACAACCGATGCGCCCGATCTTTTGCGCTCGCTAAGACTAACTTGGTCAGCGTCAAATAACCAGGGTCGATGTTGATAGGCCTCAGTTCGGAAAACATCCCCGACCGGGCCAATTCCTCTTCGAGCCGATTGCTTTCCAGTTTACGTTTCGGAAGCTGCTGTGGATCGAACGAACCGTCAAAAACGAGAAACTGTTTCTTCAGCCCCGCTCCCATTTCGGCTTCGTAATACCGAGTTTCGCCATGAGCGAACCGAGGGCTACGCAGTTGAACACGCCCCCACTCAGCGGACAAACGGCCCTCGGCCCACTCCAGAACCGCTTCGTGCCGACTGAAAATTGCAATCATGAAAAGCGAAGGCGGAGGCAACTGAGGCTTGGCCAAGTGAGGACTTTCAATGCAATAGTCCAGAACGTTTGCGTGTCAGTGGGAAATAGTCATTTCGCGTGTTTTGTAGTCCACGACGAGAACGCAATTCGACAGAAGCTCCGTTCCTAATAGGGGCAGCTTTCCATCATTGGCAATGACTTGTACTACGATTGTTCTTTTTCCCCACTCAATTACGCAAGCGAAGGACTCAAGTAGTACTACACTGCCATCGGCAAGAATCGCCTCAGTAGCAGCTTCTCGCTGAAGCCGCAGCTTCGCAATCAATTCCTTCGAGAAAACTAGATGGCCGTTAAAGGCAGTATCAACCCAAGCAGTTACCGATGAAAAATCGGCACTATTTTCCGCTCTGACTTTTACGTCGATCAGCGCTCGTTTAGCATCGTCTACAAAACCTATCAACTTGACATCACCCCTAGATGAATTGCCGCTTCATGTCCAACTCGGATAACGAAGGCGAGCTTATCGGGATGCATATTTCTAGAAGACCGAATTGCCTCACCAAAGGTTTCTGCGACAAAATAATCGCGTGAGTCGGGCTCGATGGCGACATACTTGCCGTGATTCCCGAGTCCGAGTTCTTTGCGAATTCGATCCTCATAAAGCGCTTTGGCTCGCTCCGCGAGGCTCTTGGATTCGTGAATGGTCATTTTCGAACTCCGTATACGCAATCAATGAGTTTAATGAGTTTAATGAGTTTAATGAGTTTCTGAAATGTACCTCTCCGTTAAACACATTACGAGCGGCTTAGTTTACTCGTGAAAGAACTTTAACCCGCAGCAAGGCGATTACGTCCATCGCTTCAATGTAGGTGTCATACTCCCGTCGCTCCTCTTCGCTCAAATTTCCCTCATTGGCGCGCTCCCCGAGCTCATCCAACCGTTGCTGAAAATCCGGGTCAGGGGGTAAAGTTACAAAGTGCTCTGCCAGCTCAGGTGTAAGGCTATCGGTAAAATGAAGTAAGAACTTATGCAAACTGGCGGAATCAATCGAAGCCATGGAATCGATCTTTATGATGAGGGGAAGTCTCGCCTATTTTACACTACGTGTCCAACCAAGATCAACTTTGCGATTTTGACAACACTCTGCCGTTGCGACATTAATAAGCCTTTGCAAACACCGCTTTTCGCGTACTCGGTTTGCCAGTCAAAAAGCACACCCCTGGTTCTTCGGCGCCCGCGATCGGCATGCAGCGAATCGTCACCTTCAGTTCACCGAGCAGCGGAGTCAGTTCTTCTTCCGAGGAAAAATGACACATCGCAAAACCACCATGAATCTCTGGCGAATCCGCATTCTTAGGCGTAAAGTAAGCTCGAAACTCTTTCTCAGTCTTGATCTCAACCGTGTTGTCTTCGCGCATCTTCAAAGCGCGGTTGAACAAGTTGTCTTGCATCGACTGCAACAAATCCGCGATGCCTGAGACCAGTGCGGTTCGCTCCATGCTCGTCTGCTCACCTGTATCTCGACGCGCTACAAATACTGAATCTTTGGCGATATCCTTTGGACCAACTTCGATCCGCAGCGGCACTCCGCGTTTGACGTGGTACCACTTTTTCTCACCGCCGCGCAAATCGCGATCATCCATTTCCACTTCAACAATGCGCCCCGCGTAGACTTTCTGCTGCAACTCGTCACGCAACGTCTTGCAGTACGCAAGCACTTCGGCTCGTTGAGCTTCATCGCGATAAATCGGCAGAATGACCGCATGTGCCGGCGCGAGTCGCGGAGGCAGGACAAAACCATCATCATCCGAATGCGTCATGATCAACGCTCCGATCAACCGCGTGCTGACGCCCCAGGAAGTTGTCCAAGCATAAGCCACTTCGCCATTCTGATCTTGGAACTTGATCTCTTGCGCCTTAGAAAAATTCTGCCCAAGGAAGTGGCTCGTACCGGCCTGCAGAGCTTTGCGATCTTGCATCATGGCTTCGATCGACAGTGTCACATCCGCGCCAGGAAAACGCTCGCCAGCCGTCTTCTCGCCTTTGATTACCGGAACCGCCATGTAGTTCTCAGCGAAGTCGGCATAAACGTCGAGCATCCGGCGCGTCTCTTCCATCGCCTCTTCGGCAGTCGCATGTACGGTATGTCCTTCTTGCCAAAGGAACTCCGCCGTTCGCAAGAACAGTCGCGTCCGCAGCTCCCATCGCACTACGTTGGCCCACTGGTTAATCAAAATCGGCAAGTCGCGATACGACTGAACCCACTTGGCATACATGGCGCCAATAATCGTTTCGCTCGTTGGCCGAACAATCAGCGGCTCTTCAAGCGGCCCGGCTGGACGCAAGCCACCAGTCACTGGATCTGGTTCCAAGCGATGGTGCGTCACGACCGCACATTCTTTGGCAAAGCCTTCGACGTGTTCCGCTTCCTTTTCCAGAAAGCTCATCGGTATAAACAGCGGGAAGTACGCGTTCTTATGACCCGTGTCCTTGAACATCTTGTCCAGCACTCGTTGCATATTCTCCCACAACGAATAACCCCAAGGCTTGATCACCATGCAGCCGCGAACCGGCGAATTTTCAGCCAGATCGGCACCCTTGATGACTTGTTGGTACCACTCTGGATAATCTTCTGCGCGAGTCGGAGTGATGGCTGTTTTCGGAGCTTTGTTCATAGCGGTCAAGACTTAGGAACGGTGATTAAGATCGACTTCGCCGGCACGAGTACCGCAAAGTAACGATGGGATTCTGGTTGAACGGATTCCAGATTCTAAGAGAAGCACAGAAAAAGTGTTATCCCTGGTCGCCCATTGCAAACATTGTGGCGGTGCGATCGTGAATTTTTATCCGTGGGACCGCTATGCCATCCGTGGGAAAATTCAATTCACCCGCCCACCAATGACAGGATGGTCCCTCGGATAAAAAAGAGGGGCTAACAGCAAGCGGAACTCACGCCAAGTCAAGAATCATTGTTCCGGCAACGCACAGGTTGGTTACAATGGCGATTACGAAAAACCGCATTGCCATCGGTATCTACCAAAATTTGTCAGGCGTAAAAATGTCGACAGCCACAAAGCTGCTTACAGCAGAGGAATTTTTTCAGTGGGTTCAACTTCCCTCGAATCGCGGTCACCGCTTTGAGTTGAAAGCAGGCGAGGTTATCGAAATGCCACCTCCAGGAAAGTACCACGGATTTGTTTGCGGAAATGTTGGCGGCATTCTAAGAAACTATGCAATCGCGCGACGTGCAGGCTACGTCTGCACAAACGATGCCGGTGTTATCGTCGGGCGCGATCCCGACTCAGTGCGTGGTCCTGACATCACATTCTACGAAGACGATGAAACGGCAGCCGATATGGAGCGACAATATGCAACCGTTCCGCCTGTGTTAGCTGTGGAAGTAATTACACCCAGTGACCGAATCAATGAGATCATGCTGCGTGTCAGGCAACTCCTTGAGCGTGGAGTCAAAGTGGTATGGGTGATCGACCCAGAGGCTCGCGATGTCAGCGTTTGCGAAGTGGGCCAACAACCGCAACTGGTCAGCGGCAATCAGCCAATCGAAGGCGGCACACACTTAGTTGATTTTCGATGTTTGGCGAACGAATTTTTCAATCTGCCTGGACGCTGATCCTGGTTCGACACTCTTGCAGACTCTTCCATCATTGTCCGTTTGCAGCAGACTCTAATTTTTCAATGCTAACCATGCAGACGAGCGCCAGAATTGGTGCCCGGTATTTGCCGTCAGTATCCTTCGTCAGTACGTGTCTAGCAATCGAGTCTACAATCGCGTGATCTCGCGACGGAATTTATACGACTGACCAGTGTTCATAGTCACACGGATCGGGCCGCCCTGAATTGCTTCGCTCAACGTTTCGATCACGGTTCGCCCCACGGGTTTACAGATGCGATACCCGTATCTCGAAAATGCTTGAGGTTGCGAGTGGCCAGCGTTGCGTGGCGAACTGAGACGATTCCGGCAATCTGCACATCACGCACTTCAACAGCACGACCAAGACTGTGAAGCTTTGCCGATATCTCACCAGCCCGTTCGGCAGCCGCTTGGTCAAAGTCCAGAACATGGTGCTCCAAGTCTTCTGCAAGCATGTTTTCAAAAGCTTGCTGCAAGGCTCGCTTGCGTTTGCCATTAGGCAGTGAGTTCAGTCCGAAGCTAATCTCGAAGACGCTTATACTCGTGATCCACACTGAATCGGGTGTTTGTCCATCAAGCCAATTGACCACCGCAGGATCTGGCTTCACCTTCATCAGCTCGGATATCACATTGGTGTCGAGCACGAGCATCATTCAAAACTCGGTGGAGTGATTGGACGACCACGCAGTTCTTCAATCGGCTCGCAAAGGCCAACCTTAGCGAATCGCTTTGCAATCTTCGAGCCAAGCTTGTTTGGCGTCGCCACGCGTTCTAACGCCACTTTGCGCAGCGTCTCTCGCACGAACTCCTCAAGACTCTGTCCTTGTCCTTGAGCCATCTCCCGCAGCTTTTGATGAATGTCGTCTTCCAAATTACGGACAAGAAATTGTGCCACAGTGCGACCTCGCTTTCTGATATCATGATATCACATAATCCCAAGCCAGTCAAAACCTGGGAAAAAGACACTTCTCGCTGATCAATACTAAAACGCTCGTTCCCAGGCTCATGCCTGGCAACGCACTGCCTTCGAGGCTCGGCCTCCTGCATCCGCTGTTCCGTCGTTGCGGCTGCAGACAGAGCCTGCAATTCATTGGGTTCCCAGGCAGAGCCTGGGAACCAGTTGGTGGTGTTCAGCGAGAATGCTGCTTTCGCCAAGATCCCATATCAAAGCGCTACGATCGCCACAGTTTTTCTAGCGGTTTTACAAGATGTTTGGAAACCAAACGAATTAAACCAACATTGCGGAGTTCAATCGCACCCTGAAAGTTAGCATTTCCGGCAGCGGATCGATCAAGTACTTGGGCACACCCGAAATCAAAAAATCCATCGTGGGAAGCGGGTCAGTCAAACCAGTCCAGCAATAACTTAAAATTGTAGCTGACAGTATCACCCGCAGTCCTATACAATCGGAGTTACCCCGCAACGCGATCAAACTAAACTCACAACACTAAGCGTGAAAACATGCCAGTTGAACAGACGCTTCAAACGACCAGCTTGGACGTGCCCACCCTGGACGTGTTATGTGCGCGACTGCACGCAGCAGCAAGTAATCTTGACGCTTACGAAGTTTGGCCCAAAGAACAGCTCGCGTGGTGCGCAGAAGCGGGCGTTTTCCGTTGGTTTATCGATGAAGAACATGGTGGATCGAACTGGACGGATGCCGAGATCATCGAAGGCTATTTAGCACTCAGCCAAAGCTGCTTGACCACTACTTTTATCCTGACTCAGTGGAGTGCGGCCTGCCGTCGCATCGCAACAAGCACCAATCGAGCACTTGCCGAAAAACTGCTACCGCACTTGGCGACCGGCGAAATGTTTGCAACCGTCGCTATCAGCCACTTAAGTACCAGTCGACAGCACGCGACCCGCCCTCCCCTCACCGCCCAGCGGCGACCCGATGGCAGCTATGTCTTGAACGGCTACAGCGCTTGGGTCACCGGCGGTGCCTATGCCGACTACATCGTCGTCGGCGCGGCATTGCCCGATGGCAATCAAATCTTGTGCTGTGTACCGCGCATGTGCCCTGGCCTGACAACCTATCTGGGCCAACGACTGGTGGCCTTAACATCTAGTTGCACCGATAAAATTGAATTGAAAAACGTAATCGTCCAGCCAACCGACGTGATCGCTGGGCCACTAGCAAACGTGATGCAATCCGGCGGTGGCGGAGGAACAGGTGGTTTGCAGACATCGACTCTGGCGATTGGACTAGCGATCGCTGCTTCGAATTTCTTAAAAGCCGAATCGTCGCAACGCCGCGACATCGCCGATGCAGCCAAGTCGATCGAGGCAGAGACGCGAGCATTGCGAAGTTCGTTGATATCACTTGCGAAAGGCGATGCAACAAAACTATCCGCTAGCGACTTGCGAGTCAAAGCCAACTCGTTGGTACTGCGAGCCACACAAGCCGCGCTGACGGTCGCAAAGGGTGCCGGCTTTGCCGCGGAACATGCGGTCGGACGCTGGGCCAAGGAGGCACTATTCTTTCTCGTTTGGAGCTGCCCTCAGCCTGTTCTTAACGCGAACCTCACTGAACTTGCAAAAAGCGATTCCGACGACTGTTCGCTCTAGCGCAATTTCGTTTGCAAACGTGTGCAGGCTGTAACGATCGCAACGACTGAGCTACCTAAATCGGCAGCCAACAGGTTTACTGGGTTCGCACATGCGAAAAACAACCCCACTAGGCCATTAGGTTGGATTCTGTGCAATAGATTTCAGCGCCAGCCGTTTCGCATCACTAGCCTCAGCGATTTCGTTCTATGCAGACACTCACTTCAAGTCGTGCGTTACGCGAGTTTATTCCGATCAGTCCACTGATGCTAAGTGGCAAGAAAGGATTGAGCGTCGACGTCTTTATCAAAGTAGATGCGTACGCGACCCCCAAGCTATACTGCTCGCGGCGACTGCAAGTCAATCCGCGGCAGTTGCAACTCTTGCTCGACGCCGGAATTACAAAGCTCTATGTAGAACGCGATAGCTACCAGTCCTACTTATCGGAATTGCGCAGCAACTGGGAACGGATACTCAATGAAGATTACCCACTTGAAGCCGACCGCGCAGGACTGATGTGTGAAGTCGCTCGAGCGGTGCTTGAAGAGCAATTCAACACCAACGATACGTCATCGATTGTTAACACATGCAAACAACTTAGCTGCTCAGTAATCGACATCTTGCAGCAACGTCCAGTGCTCGTATCGAGCCTCCACGCATCGATGTCTCACGATGATGCCATCGGCACGCACAGCTCGAACGTGGGCATCTACATTGCCGTGCTGGCAAGAGAACTTGGATTTACAGGCGACGAGCTTCAACAGATCGTCGTTGGAGCATTGCTTCACGATATTGGCAAACTTGAAGTTTCGGACGAAATCTTGGGCAAGCCGGAACGTTTGAATGAGTTTGAATTCCGGACAGTGCAAAAACATCCAAGCCTTGGTCTTCGGCGACTGGTAAGCGAACAGCAAGAGTTGACTTTCGGCCAGTTGATGATGGTCTATCAACATCACGAAAAATTGAATGGTACCGGTTACCCAGTAGGAGTTCCCTGCGAGGAAATTCATCCCTGGGCAAAAATTTGTTCTGTGGTGGATGCATTCGAAGCGCTCACCTCGCTTCGGCCCTATCGAAATCCTCTTTCTTTTGAAACTGCGCTGGCGGTGCTTGAAAAGATTGCACGCACGCAACTCGACGAAACGGTCGTAAAATGTTGGAAGTCACTAGTGCTTTGTCCATATTAGATTTTAGGGTGGCACGCTCTGAGGCTTTGCGAAGGGCGTGGCGCACGTCGCTCAAATCACGCCCTCGCAACGCCTCAGAGCGTGCCACCCAGACACGATCAACGGGCGACCGGCCACGGAAGAACTCATCAGCGAAAAACAATCCCGAGCACAAACATGAAAGCACAAACATGAAAGCACAAGAAGTGTTCCCACCGTTGAAAGTAATCCTGCCGGAAGAGTTACATAACTTCTACGCTGAGCGAGGCTATTTGGCGACAAAGCCTCATGAGGACCGTGGCTTCGCTAGGCTCAACGTACGTTCGCTTGGCCACATCCGTTTCGATATGCAAATATCGACTCAGTACTTCCGCCCAGTTACCAATGACGAACAACGAGGGGCGGTGCTCGTTAAGGATCTTTCAAGAACTGGTATCGCCATACTTTATCATCGACAGACCTTCCCAGGCGAGCGATTTGATATTGTGTTTCATGAACGCGCGATCAAAGCTATGGCCGTGCGATGCCGTCGAATTGGCGAACTCTGCTTTGAGACAGGTGCCACTATACTTAGTGTCACTTCAGAGCCGGAGTTCGAAGATTGATCGCAGCTACATAGTTCTAGTTCCACCTATGCTGGAACTTTGACGCGAAATTCGACCAGTTTTCGTTTGGATTGTAACGATAATCCGATACCTAACGTATTAAATTGGTAGTTTTAGCTAGGGTGTGCCGCAAATCACACTACTAGCGGTTGCCTCGCACCATTCAGGAGATAGGTTATGACTGCCCCGGCGATAGGTGAGTTGACTTCGAGTCCACTGTGAATCGCCCAAATGCAAACTTTAGATGTTCAATCTCAAGATTTTATTCCAATCAGCGCGAGAACGTTAGGTTGCTGCGAAGGGCTTAGCGTTGACGTCTACCTCAAATTTGACGCGCTCGCAACCCCTACGCTTTTTTGCTCGCGCGACCTTCCTGTCGACTCTGAGCACTTCCGGCAGTTGATCGATTCTGGTGTCTCAAAGCTCTACATCGAAAGCAGTAGCTACACAGATTACCAGTCTCATTTACGCAGCAATTGGAAGGCGATATTGAACGAAGACCGATTCAGTCAGTCGAACCGAACGGTGGTAATGACTGAAGTAGTACGTGCAGTACTCAGCGAGGCGTTCACAAGCAAGGACACGGATTCTGTAGTGGAAACCTGCAACGAGCTTGGCAACTCAATCGTCAGCGTACTTGCGGAACGTCCTCTGCTCGTCTCGGAGTTGTATGATGTCATGTATCACGACTATGCAACATTCACACACAGCTCGAACGTTGCCAGTTACATTTCAGTGCTGGCCCGAGCGTTAGGATATTCAGGGGAAGAACTCCAGCAAATTGTTGTGGGCGCCCTGCTGCATGATTTGGGGAAACTGGAGATTTCAGATCGTATCCTGGCAAAACCCGGACGATTGGACGAGTTTGAATTTCGCCAAGTGAAAATGCACCCCGGGCTTGGGTTTCGGCGACTCGTAAAGGAGCAGCGTCGATTGACCTACGGACAGTTGATGATTGTCTATCAACACCACGAGAAACTAAATGGTATGGGTTATCCCGTCGGGCTTCCATCGGAAGAGATCCATCCATGGGCAAAGATTTGTTCGGTTGTAGATATTTTTGAAGCGCTCACGTCGCAGCGTCCCTATCGCAAACCGATGACCCACGCGACCGCACTTGCGATGCTTGACAATCTCGCAGGGACGGAACTCGACGAAGAGATTATTAAATGCTGGAAAACACTGATTTAACCGACGAAGCGTCCCTATCGACACACTTCGCTCCACTCAAAGTGGTTCTGCCCGAAGAATTGCTGCGATTTTACGCCGAACGAGGTTATTTAGCCTCGATGCCGCGAGAGGAGCGAACAAAGGCGAGGCTCAACGTTCGCGCGAAGGGATTTATCCGGTTCTTGCCGACCCTCCCAAGTCTGCACTGCGAAATCATCGCTTCCGATACTCGCCAAGGAACAATTTTAATAAAGGACATCTCGAAGTCTGGCATTGCAATCTTGTACCATCGCCAGGTTTTCCCATGCGAGCAGTTTGAAATTTTTATTTATGGTCGTGTGATGGAAGCCACCGCCGTACGTTGTCGTAGAATCGGCCCCAAATGCTACGAAACGGGTGCGAGCGTCAGCAGTATTGCGTCAGCCGAAGACAACGGCTCGACGATAGGAGCCTGAGAAAAGTCCACTGTGTGCGGATGAGATGTTCAGTATCTGAGAGACAAGCCGGCTGAAAGGCGCGGCCAAGATTGCTGCACCTAGAATAGATTGGGGATAACCTTACAATTCAATGCTTCACAGCATTTTTGTTGCCAGGTTTTTTCAACCGATAGTCGTTCTATGCCGCTCGTTACTGTAGCCGATCTAACTATTCGCTTTCGTGGTCCAGCCCTATTGGATAGTGTCAACTGCCTGATCGATACCGGTCAGCGAATTGGTTTGCTCGGTCGCAATGGCGCCGGCAAAACAACTTTCATGCGCATTCTGGCCGGTACAGTCACGCCGGATCACGGTTCAGCCGTTTTTTCGCCCGGCGCCAAGGTGGCTTTGCTTCAACAGGACGTGCCGCAGGATACGGTTGGCACGATTGCCGAAGTCGTCCTCCGAGGGGTCGATGCCAAAGCGAACGTGCACACTAACGCTGATGCCGAGTGGCAGCGTCAGCATGCAGCCGATCAAATTCTCAGTCGGATGGAGCTCGACGGCGAAGCGCGATTCGAGACACTTTCTTCAGGTATGAAACGCCGCGTTTTGCTTGCCCAAGCCTTGGTCGGTTCGCCCGATTTGCTGTTGCTTGACGAACCAACCAACCATTTGGACATCGCGGCCATCGAGTGGCTCGAAAATTTCCTGCTGCGTTGGCCTACAGCGTTCATGTTCATCACGCACGATCGTATGTTCTTGCGGAAGCTGGCGACACGTATTCTTGAAATCGAAACTGGTCGCATCTTCGATTGGTCCTGCGACTACGACACGTTCCTGAAACGCAAAGAAGATGCGCTCGCGGCGGCTGAGAAGCAAAACGCACTCTTTGATAAGCGGTTGGCTCAGGAAGAAGTCTGGATTCGTCAAGGCGTGAAGGCGCGTCGGACTCGTAACGAAGGCCGCGTGCGAGCTCTGAAAGAGATGCGTTTGCAACGTTCCGAACGCCGCGAAAAGGTAGGCTCGGTAAATCTCAAAATTCAAGAAGGTGCCCGTAGCGGTAACCTCGTGGTTGACGCCAAGGATCTATCAGTCGCCTTCGGTGAGAAGAAGATCCTCGACGGCTTTTCGACCACCATCATGCGTGGCGACAAACTTGGAATCATCGGTCGCAACGGAGCTGGTAAGACAACGCTGCTGCGGACCCTGCTCGGCGAGCAGAAACCCGACTCAGGTACCGTTCGCTTGGGCACCAATTTGCAGATCGCTTATTTCGATCAACTTCGCGGACAACTGAACGCTGAGAAGACGATTGAAGAAGAAGTCGGCGACGGCTATAAGACGGTTGAAATCTACGGCAAGCCGACGCATATCATCGGTTACTTGCAAGACTTCCTCTTCACGCCCGAACGAGCTCGTACACCGATCAAGCAGCTCAGTGGTGGTGAACGCAATCGCGTGTTGCTCGCCAAGCTGTTTGCTAAACCCGCTAACGTCATTGTGCTTGACGAACCCACCAACGACTTGGACGCCGAGACTCTAGAAATGCTTGAAGAGCGTTTGATTCAGTATCAAGGAACGATGTTGGTGGTCAGCCATGATCGTGAGTTTCTCAACAACGTCGTAACAAGTTGCATCGTGTTCGAGCCAGACGGAGTCCGTGAGTACATCGGCGGTTATGACGATTGGCTCAGACAGTCGGTTTCGAAAACAACCGCTGCGGGCAGCGAATACAAAACGAAGACTGCCGGGCAAATGTTCGAAGCCGCCATCCCAGCCGCGGGCAAAGGAACTGCATCAACAGCGAAGTTGAGTTTCAAAGAAACGCAAGAGCTCAAAAATTTGCCGAAACTAATCGAAAAAATTGAGACTGCGATCGCTGCCAAACATGAACTGATGGGCGATCCAGATTTCTACAAAAAGCCCAAAACCGAACTCGTCCGCGAGCAAACGCTTTTATCCGACCTAGAAACACAGCTCGCCGAAGCCTTCGAACGCTGGGGCGAACTCGAAGCCCGCAAATAGTGGTTCTTAGTGGCGTATGCTTCCAGCTTGCGATCTTCCTGCCGTGTAGTGGCGTATGCTTCCAGCTTGCGATCTTCCTGCCATGTAATTCCAGCTTGCGTCTTTAGTCTCCCATGCTTCCAGCTTGCGATCTTGGAAGCATACACCACTTGCCTCGCGACAGAATTCTGTTGACGCAACCCATGCTAGAAACTCGGCAAACCGCAAGCTGGAAGCATACGCCACTAGAAGCCCGTTCAACTACTCACTCTCCGCCTAACCCAACCATCTTCAGCAACTTCAATGCATTCGTAGTTGGCGTTGGTCCCGGTCGCATCTTGAAATCAAACCGCATCTGTTCACGGCCATCGATATTTTCAAAATACTCCCGGAAGTGAACCACCTGGCTGACAGCCAGAATCTCTGGCTGCGTCGCCAAATCGAGATCATGAGTTGAAATAAAACCTGCGGCCCCAAACCCCAGTAGTTTTTCGAGAACAGTAACCACTGCAATCTGCCTCTCGCGACTGTTCGTGCCTTGCAGAATCTCATCGAGCAAAAAGAGCACTTTGACATCGGTCGCTTGAGCATGCTGGGAAGTGTCGACGACTTGCTTTAGCCGCTTCAATTCCGCCATGAAGTACGACACACCGTCCTTCAGACTGTCACGAACACGGATGCTGCTCGCAAGGCTATAAAGGTTAGTTTCCAACTTTGTTGCGCACACAGGACTGCCTGTCCGAACGAGCAGTTGGTTCAGCCCCACCGCCCGCATGAACGTGCTTTTGCCCGCCATATTCGAACCGGTGACAAGCACCAGCGGTCGATCAGCCGTAATCGAAATATCATTCGGAACGCGGGCCGCCTCGGACAAGAGAGGATGACCAAGCTGCTCCGCGACCAGCGGCGATCCACCGGCAACAGCAGGACTTGCAAAGGCCCAGTCTGGATACTCGTCCGAGAGTGTCGCGCCGCTGACGATCGCTTCGCAGCGACCGAGCGCATCGAACCAACCTTTGACCGCCGAACCAAATTGAGCTTGCCATCGTTCGAGCACTTCAAGCACCCGGTAGTCCCACATCAATAGGAGTTGTAGAGCAAGGTATACGAGGTACAGAGTCGGATCGCGCTGCAAGTTCGCTAGCCGCACGACCCACAGCAACTTCTGAAATCCCATCACCGCGCTTTGCGGACCCTCCGTCGAAACTTGCCGAATGCCATCGAGTAAACCACCATCGGTCGGCAAGTGCTCGAAGGCTTGAAAGACATCAGAGAATTGGTAAACGGCACGATGTTGTCCCGTTACTCGCAGGAAGATATCGTGAATCCAGCTTCCCCAAAAAATCGTTACCAATAAATTGACGACCAATCCAGAACCCATCACAACAGCTCCGCCATTGGCGATCGCTGTCGATTCGTTCAACAGTCCCAACACTAACGTGATCACTCCCCCAATCACCAGCGCCGGTCCAATCCAACTGAGCGCATGGGCCACGCGATGCCGTGGCAACCAGCGTGGTTCTTCGGCCCACTTGGGCAAGCCGTAAACATCCTCGGTCCCATCGCTGCTCGCCATGACTGTTTTGATGATGGTAAGCCGCAGCGCTCGCTTGTCGCGCAGCGCCAACACTGCTTTCTGTCGCTCGGTCACCGCATTCCAATCCGGGATTTGCGTCAACCAACTTTGCACAGTCCTTCGGCCTGGCAAAGTGCCCGCCAGGTTCAGCAACTGCAGCAAGCTCGCTTGGCCGCCGACATCGAGATCATCGACGAACGCCAAGTCGCTGAACTCCGGCAGCAGCTTTTGCGGTGGCAGCGATTCCCAATCTCGGTTCAGGCGAGCCAGCAGTTGCTGAAAGAGGTTCTGATGTGAAGTGAGTTCGTCGAGCTTCACTCGCAAGTGTTCGTGCCACACAATCGCGACCATGAACCCCGCCGCGGCCAGCCATCCACCCAGCAGCAGCCACCCAGCGTTTTCAACTCCTGCATAACCCAGCAATAGTCCGACAGCGGCAGCAAAGAACAACCCGGTCCGCACCCAAACCATTTTCCGACTGCGAATTTGCATTTCCGCCAACTTGGCGGCAATCAGTTCCAGTTGCGTTTCGTAGTGCGATCGAGCCGATGTAGGCGGCGAGGCAAGAATGCTAATGACGAACTCCTAGCTGGCGAATTTTTAACTTAACAATAGCAGCACATTTTAAAACATAACAGCGCGACTGCTTTCCGGTGGGTGCAATTGGGGCGTCGGTTGCTGTGTTTCGGGGTTTAACTGACGAGCCTAAAGAATGAGAAATGCTCCTCGGCAAACTCAGTTCTACATCGGACAATTCGGAAAGTGCCACCTAAGAATGACAACATCTGCAGTGCATGAGCATTAATTAGCCGAATGGATTGATTACTTTGACACCTGCGAATGCGAAGTCCTTCGCGTTCCTCGTTGCGACGGGTAGATGGAATTGACGGGCAGTCGCAGCAATAAGGCTGTCTTTTATCGGCATCGCACGTCCCTTCGACTTCAATTCGGCTAATAGCTGAGCCCAGTGCTCCGAGGTCTTCGCATCGAAGTCCAGCATTGCCAGATACTGAATACCTGATTCCAACCACTCGAGCAGCCTGCTGCGTCGCTTACTCTTGGGCAATAATAGGATTCCGAAGCGTAACTCTCCTAGGACAATTGGATTAATAGCCAATTCAGTTTCGTGAACTGCAAGCCAAGCGATTACCTTTGCGTCAGGTTGTGGTTTGGTCGCTTCGCTAAGGACATTCGCGTCTACCAGGAACTTCATGTCAACAAGTCCGTCGATTCAGAATCCAATGACTGAAACCAATCAGAGGACGGACATTCAGAAAGCCACTGGACCAACCCAGATTGGCCTGGTTCGCGAGCTTTCTTCAGCAAATACTCACCCGCCGACAATCTTTGAATCTCGAACACCTGACCACTAACCAAATGATCCACCTCGCGTAGATCCGCTGGCAGTACGATTTGACCCTTGGAAGAAAGCTGTGTTTTCATCCTGAGTAAGATATTGTCTTACTTATCAAATGTCAAGCAGAAAAGGAGACCAAGCAACCGTCCAGATATTCCCGCGACGGCGAAAAATCTGTTAGGTCAACTTCATAACCAAAGCATGATTACGCGCTGTTGACCGGCGACGACTGGAGGGGGAAATGCTTCGCATTAACGCCAAAAACTGCGCTTCGATCAGCCGTAGTGGATCATAAATGCAGCAAAAATGACGTTGCCCACTACCACTTTCGGGCATTGGAAGTTAGGCTTCTAAGCTTGTCAACAACTTGACCAACGCAAATTTTAGGAGTGAAAATATGGCACGACCTGTGACGCTTTTTACTGGCCAGTGGGCCGACCTGCCTCTCGCCCACATGGTGAAACTCACCAAGCAGTTCGGATACGATGGTATTGAACTTGCCTGCTGGGGAGATCACTTTGAAGTCGACAAGGCCATGTCACAGGAAGATTACTGCTCCAAGAAGCGAGCCTTGCTGGACGCGAACGGCTTGCAATGCCACGCGATCAGTGCTCACTTGGTCGGCCAAGCAGTTTGCGACAACATCGATGAGCGACATAAGCTGATTCTGCCCGATTATGTATGGGGCGACGGCAATCCAGCGGGCGTAAATAAGCGAGCCATCGAAGAACTCAAGCAGACCGCGCGGGCGGCTCAGCGTTTTGGCGTTAGCGTTGTCAACGGATTCACCGGTTCTAGCATTTGGCATCTTTTGTACTCCTTCCCGCCCGTTTCCGAAAAAATGGTTGACGCAGGATTTAAACTGTTCGCTGAACGGTTCAACCCTATCCTCGATGTGTTCGGTGAATGCGGTATTAAGTTCGCCTTGGAAGTTCATCCAACTGAGATCGCTTTCGACATCTACACCGCTCAGCGCGCCTTAGAAGCAGTAGGACATCGCGAAGAGTTCGGTTTCAATTTCGATCCTAGCCACTTGATTTGGCAGGGTATCGATCCAGTCGAATTTATTCGCGCGTTCCCAGATCGCATTTATCACATGCACGTCAAAGATGCGATCACGACACTCAACGGCAAGAGCGGAATTCTGTCGAGCCACATCAATTTTGGCGATCCGCGGCGCGGTTGGGATTTCCGTAGCCCGGGTCGTGGCGGAGTGAACTTTGAAGAGATCATTCGCGCCTTGAATCAGGCCAAATACCAAGGTCCGCTCAGTATCGAATGGGAAGATTCGGGCATGAATCGAGAGTTTGGCGCGCGTGAAGCGTGCGAATTCACCAAGCGATTGGACTTCAGCCCCAGCGATCGCGCCTTTGATGCCGCGTTTGATGAGTAGCATTTCCCCAGTTGGTTGTAGCTGGTTTCGTGAGAAACCGGCTGCGGGCAAAGTGGACGGCAGGTTCATCCGGTTTCTCACGAAACCAGCTACCTTTACAAACCTTGTGTCATGACTGTTCCTCAAATCACCATCCACTTCAATGGCAATGCAATAGAAGTACCAGTAGGTACGACCGTTGCGGAGCTACTGGAAGATGCTGCCATTCGAACTAAATTGGTGGCCGTCGAAGTCAATTTGGAAATTGTGGCCTACGAAGAGCATGCGACCCATCAAATCCAAGCGGGCGATACAATTGAGGTCGTTACGCTAGTCGGTGGCGGCTGAAACATGCCTCACGCCCGCTATTGACTGCGTGCTGAATGTCCGTCGAATTTCCGTCCTCGCCACTTTCGAATTCAGTTTCAATGCATGACCAACTTAAGATCGGTGACCATACGCTTCCTACGCGATTGATAGTAGGAAGTGGCAAGTACGATACGCTTGAGATCATGCGAGATTCGTTGGCTGCGTCGGGCGCAAAAGTGGTCACGGTCGCAGTACGGCGCGAGAAGATGTACGACCGACTGGGGCAGAACATCCTCGACTTCATTGACCCCAAAGAGTACTTGTTGCTACCCAATACGGCTGGCTGCTACAATGCAGTCGATGCGGTACGGGTGGCTAAGCTTGGCCGCGAAATCCTGCGTGCTCTTGAGAACCCGGGTGCGAATTGGGTCAAACTCGAAGTTCTCGGTGACAGTAAAACCCTGTTGCCTGATCCAATTGCGACGATTGAAGCTTGCAAGACGCTCGTCGACGGCGGCTTTCAAGTCCTGTGTTACACGAGTGATGATCCGATTGTCGCTCGACGGCTTAAGGAGGCTGGCGCGACCAGTGTCATGCCAGCCGGCAGCCCAATTGGTAGCGGCCAAGGAATTCTGAATCCGAACAATCTGCGCATCATCCTTGAATACTTGAAAGAAGGGGATCCAGATTATCCAGTGATCATTGATGCTGGCGTTGGTACAGCCAGTGATGTTTCGGTTGCGTTTGAGTTGGGAGCCGATGGTGTGCTGCTGAATTCTGCAATCGCCCATGCTCGCGATCCGATTCGCATGTCGATCGCGATGAAGCACGCCGCCATTGCTGGGCGCGAAGCGTTCTTAGCAGGTCGAATTCCTAAACGCCTGTATGCGACCGCAAGCAGTCCCGAGGAAGGCGTGATTAGCAGTCGCCCGTATACTTCCGATCGTCCGCCCAAGTAACCCACAACCCGAGCGTCAACGCAAAACGAGCTTTAAATCCTGTCGCAACTCCGCCACGAAATGTCATTTAACGGGATTAAGTTGCATAATAGACATTTCGGCGCCAATAGTTAAGCAGCATTAGATTTCCTTGACGATCAAGCTATCCAGATAAGTACTTTCATATGTAAAATGAGGGGCTACTTATCGAGCGAGACGCACGTTGACTTTTGGGGAAGAATCAACCGCACTATGCCGCTTCTGAATCGCGAAACTGATATATTTCCATTAAACTTGCTCACTAGCGACCAGGCATTGAAGGAACCATGGTGGGCAATGTACACCATGGCAAGGCGAGAAAAGAAGCTGATGCGTCAGTTGATCGATGAGAAGATCGCTTTCTACGCACCGGTTATTGAGCGAAGGTACCGCTCGCCGAATGGTCGCTTAAGAAAGAGCTACGAACCGCTTTTTGCTAATTACGTGTTCGTTTGTGGTGATGAAGACGCTCGTTACCGTGCCGTATGTACAGGCTGTATTAGTCGAAACATGCCCGTCCCGGAGCCGGATAAGCTTGTCGCAGATTTGCTTCAGGTTTTCAATTTGGTAGCCATGGATGCGCCGCTGGCACCCGAAAGACGCCTCGAACCTGGAATGAAAGTCCGGATTCGGAATGGATCGTTTGCCGGTTACGAGGGTGTCATCGTCCGCCGAGACAAAGAAGTTCGCTTGCAAATTTCGGTTCGGTTTATGGATCAAGGCATCTCGGTCGCCATCGACGACTGCCAAGCGGATCCGATTTAATCCGCCCATACATTACATTTTCACTTATTTCGATAGATCCCGAGCGTATCGACAGCACGGATCCCTTTCAACTCTAGGTGGTAGAAATTACCATCTTAGCAGCGATTTCACTCTTTTCATTGTACTTTCGGGTCTAACTGTGTTCTCTTCCGTCTACGTTGCAGGTCATCGAGGCATGGTCGGGTCGGCTGTGTGTCGCCGCTTGGCTCAAGTGCCCGACTGTCGATTAATTACTGCTTCCCGAGCTGAGCTGAATCTCGAGAACGCCGTTGCTGTCCAGCAATTCTTCGACGCCAACAAACCTGAGGCTGTGGTATTTGCTGCGGCTCGAGTAGGCGGAATCCATGCCAATAGCACGTTCCCCGTCGAATTTCTTGTCGAGAACCTTAACGCCCAGTTGGCTACGATTAACGCAGCCTACCGTAGCGGTGTTAAGAGATTTTTGTTTCTGGGCAGTACATGCATTTATCCTCGAAATGCGACCCAGCCGATCACTGAAGATCAACTGCTTGCCAGCCCGCTCGAACCGACCAACGAAGCTTACGCGCTCGCCAAAATCTGCGGCCTAAAGCTTTGCCAGTATTATCGTCACGAATATGGAGTGTTGTTCCATTCCGCGATGCCAACCAATCTCTACGGCCCAGGTGACAATTATCACCCAGCCAATAGCCACGTACTCCCTGCCCTGCTTCGCCGAATTCATGACGCAAAACAAAACGGTACACCGAATATAACCATTTGGGGATCAGGTTCTCCACGCCGCGAGTTTTTGTATGTTGACGATTTAGCCGATGCCTTGGTACATTTACTCCAAATCGAAAATCCGCCGGATTGGGTAAATGTAGGCATGGGTGAAGATTTAAGCATTCTTGAGCTAACACAATTGATCGCTAAGGAAATTGGTTACAGTGGGCAGATTGTGACCGACACTAGCAAACCAGATGGAACGCCTCGCAAGTTGACCGATATTTCACTGATCAAATCGACCGGCTGGAGTCCAACTACTTCGCTCAAGGATGGCGTGAAGTCCACCTACGCCGCCTTTTTAAAAGAACTCGCGCAAGGAACACTGCGCGAATACTAAGGCGTTGCCCACTTTTTTCACAAGTTCTAATTTCCATTAAGTAGCCTGAGGTTTCAATGTCACGTTCAGCTCTGATCACCGGCATCACGGGTCAAGACGGTTCGTATTTGGCCGAACTATTGCTCGAAAAGGGCTATTTAGTTCATGGACTTGTGCGCCGCAGCAGTAGCTTTTCGACAGGGCGCATTGATCACCTGTATCACGATGTCCATGAAAAGCCTCAATTGCTTTTGCACTATGGCGATTTGACAGACGGTCAAGCATTAACAAACTTGGTCCAAGAAATCGAACCCGACGAAATCTATAACCTCGGTGCGCAGAGCCACGTGCGAGTTTCGTTTGATCAGCCAGTTTACACTCTGATGAGCGACGGTGTCGGTGCATTGAATGTGCTCGAAGCAGCTCGACTGTTGAACAAACGAAAGAGCGTCAAAGTCTACCAAGCGTCAAGCTCTGAGATGTTTGGAATGGTTCTTGAGACACCGCAGACCGAAACCACTCCCTTTAATCCTCAGTCCCCGTACGCATGCGCGAAAGTCTATGCGTACTTCCAAACGATCAATTACCGACGCAGTTACGATCTGTTCGCGTGCAATGGAATCCTTTTCAATCACGAATCACCTCGCCGCGGCGAAACCTTCGTGACTCGCAAAATCACCCGCGCTGCAACCCGAATCAAAGTTGGACTGCAGAAGAAGCTTTATCTTGGCAACTTGGATTCAAAACGCGACTGGGGATATGCTAAAGACTACGTCGAAGCGATGTGGCTGATGCTTCAACAAGACAAGCCAGAAGACTTCGTGATTGCAACCGGTGAAACGCGTACGATTCGCGACTTCCTCGACATGGTGTTCGGTCAACTTGAACTGGACTGGAACGATTACGTAGAAGTCGACCCACGCTACATTCGCCCTTCCGAAGTGGATTTATTGCTCGGCGATGCGAGCAAGGCGAAAGAAAAACTCGGCTGGGCGGCCGCCACCGACGTTCGCGAGTTGGCCAGGATTATGGTCGACCATGACCTCGAGCTAGCCCAACGCGAACTGCACAGTTCCAGCTTTGCAGGTTAGTTACCCTGCAAGCCGCTGGCTTAACTGATCGTGCTATGAATGGCTGGTTCGTGCAACGAATACGGGTCTTGGCTCGTGCAATGAACCAGTGAGCCGTCGACGCTGGCCGCGGGTAAACGAAGCTGTCGTCGTTCATGAATAGTAGTCGATCCAACGAATCGCGATTGACATTAGAAGGTCATCCGCGTCAGCTTGAGTCAACCACTCCGGTCACCCGTGGCTAGCGCCAACGGCTCACATGACGCCAGACTTCTGTGTGACGAATACTCACTCTTCAATCCCAAATTCAGGGGTCTCGCCCGTTTGACCACCAGATTCGGACTCAAGCCCCGGCTCTTCTTCAAACATATCGCTCACCGCTCCATGACTCACCGTGTCTAGGAACTTGATCAACATCGTGGCGTACTGACCTCGAAGCAACGAAAAATCAAGCTTCAGTTTAAACACGTCATCGCGACCAACAACTTCATCCAATCCTTGGTGCCACTTTAGCCCCTTTGGCAAAAGCATTACATCTCGGACACCTTTTGAAAAGAACGTATCGCGAGGATACTTCAGTCGAATCTCATGACGCTGCATCGAGTACTGAGTAAGTACCGTGTCTAGCAATCCCCCGATCTCTAGCGAATAATCTTTCTGCCGCGCCGATGGTAGCGGAATCTGAAGCCGACGAGCTTTTTCAGCCAAGTCAGCGTTCATGCTCGCCGGGAACACCAACTCACTTCCCGCACCTTGCACTTTCAAAAGCTTGTCGTCGGGCAACTGATTTCGCCACCACTGCGCCACGACTTGATTCCAAAGTTGACTCTGAAAGGCCGCCACATAAATGCTGCGCAAGTCGATTCGTACCAATGCAAGTGCACGCCGAAAATCTGTTGGATGATCGCATAGATACGTCACAATGCTGCGACGATGCGAGCGATCCAGCACGCGTTTGCATTCGATCCAATCACCCCAGAGTTTGCGCAAAATTTCCTTTTGCTCGCGCTCGCGAGGTCGGTCGTGCGAATTTTCCTCAGCGATCATCAAGAACAAGGCTCGCTCGTAGTCACCCAGACACCAAGGCTGGGCAACGAACTGACGACTGGTCCCCAACGAGCCGAAACGCTGATCGTCAAAGTAATTGGGAATGCCTGCGGCAAGCGTTTTGCAGGCTTGCTGAATGGCTTCCACTTTGTCGGCCTTCAGACCGCGGAGCGTGATTTCGAATGCGTTCGACTGAATATCTTTGGCACCGAATTCACGCGGAGCTTGGCCGATATAGGTCAACGTAAAACTCCGTTGCTCAATGTCGCGTTCAGGTCCACGATAAATGGTGATCGTTTGCGATGTCACCGCGTGTCGATCTTTCAGACCACCGTAACCGATCTGCGACCGCGAAAGGTTCCAGCATTTGATGATTTCTTGAATTGCCTCAGGCGTGCCAAGGCCAGATTTTTCAAGCAAATAAGTCGAATGCGGTCCGCCCGGTACCGGAAACTCGGTCATCTCGCGAACGACAAAATCCTCGCGAAGTCTTTTAACTTTCATTGCTAATTAACATTCTTTAGTGCAGCGCGAACGACATCAAGCACCCGTTGCTGTACGTCCCGCAACTGGCCGTCAACGAACGCACCCGCCGCCGCTTTATGGCCTCCGCCACCAAATTCGCGAGAAATTTGATTGCAGTCCGCCGTGCAACGGCTGCGGAAACTGATCTTGAATCCGCCTTTCAGTTGCTCGACGAATATCACGGCAAACTTCGTGCCCGCTACAGCCAGCGTTAGATTAATCGCGTCTTCCGTGTCGCTTGGGAGGGCGCCGGTGTCACCAAAATCATCGGCCAACACATACGTATGCAAAAGTTTGCCGTCTAGTTCCGGCTCAGTACGCGCCAAAATGCGGCCGCGCAAACGCAATCGGCCAAGCGTATCCTGCTCGTAGAGGTCAGAGTAAATCTCGGCTGGAACCGCGCCACTTTCGAGCAACTTGGCGGCCACACGATAGGTCGCAGCCGTCGTTGAACCAAAGCGGAACCAACCGGTATCGGTCGCAATCGCAGCGTACAAGGCATTTGCCATTGGCTTGGTGATTTTGACGTTCAACTTTTCAGCCAAGACGGCGACTAAGTGACCGGCCGCTTCGGCGCTAGTGTCTTTGAAAAACTCGGTACCCAGATCATCTTCGCCAACGTGATGGTCAATGCAGAGCTTAGCCCCTTTGAAGTTTCGAAGGACTTCACCCATCGGACCGAGCTGTGCCCAAGCACTGGTATCAAGAACGATCAGGCAATCGCCGTCTACTTCACTTTGGGAGGTGGTCTCACCAAGAACTTCGATCATCTGAGACGGATCGAGGAACGACAGCGACGGCGGCGTTGGATTGCCATTGACGATTCGCACATCTTTTCCCAACTGCTTGAGAATTCCTGCCATGCCCAATTCACTGCCAAGTGCGTCGCAATCAGGACGAATATGACTGGTCAAAATAAATCGTTGATGCGGGAGAATGCGCTGAGTTAGAAGGTCCCAGTTCAAGGACATGTTTAGGCCGATGCTGCTTTTTGGAATAGGTTCGTAAAGCACATATGGTGCTTGAAAAACCCTTAGTTGACAACCGCACGAATGGTTGTCATGGGTCCAAGCCAGCATATTTTTTAAAAATCGTGCGACAAGCCTCGATATCAAGAGCGATTTGGGACTGCAATTCGCCAAGTGAGTCGAACTTCTGAACGGCCCGCAAGCGATCAAGGAAAACGCACTCCAGCCGCGAGTCGTACAACTCGCCACTCCAATCGATCAAATGCACTTCAACTTTTACCGATGCGTCGCCAAATGTTGGATTAGGGCCAATATGAATTGCCGCCGCACAGAGAATTTCGCCGACGGGAACGCACCCGGCGTAAACGCCATGCGGTGGGACGAGAACTTCGATGTTAGTCAAGTTTGCCGTGGGCGTACCAATCGTCCGCCCACGAGCTGCTCCGTGACCAACTTCACCAACAATTTGATACGGTTGAGTGAGAAGCGAATTCGCTTGGGCAATCTTTCCTGAATTGATAAGGTCACGAACTCGCGTGCTGCTGACCATCCCCATTTCATCATTCTTGGAAGGCACAACCGTCAGCGACAAACCACAAGCGTTGCATAGTCGCCCCAGCATTTCGACGTCGCCCAATCGGTCGTTGCCAAAACGAAAATTCGGGCCTTCCACAATGGCTCGCGCACCAAGCGTGTCGATCAAGACTTGTTGAAAAAATTCTTCCGCCGTCAATCGCAACAAGGCCATGTCAGTTGGATAAGCGACGACTAAATCCACGCCAAGTCGGTGAAGCAACTCGGCGCGACGTTGAATGTTGGTCAGAGGTGCTGAGAGTGTTCGCTCCGGGAACAGAACAGCGATCGGTGGTGGGTCGAAGGTAAACACGATGGCGGGAGCATTAAGCCGCTGAGCCTGAGTGACCAGTTCGCAAACCAGTTGATAGTGGCCTCGATGGACACCGTCGAAATTACCGATCGCAACCGCGCCGCCTCGCAACTCGCGTGGAAGATCCTTCAAACTGTGAATTAGCTGTGGCATCGATTACGAAAGTTAGCGAAGTGGGCGATAACGCTGAGTATTCTGGCACTGAATCTTCTGGCACTGAATCTTCTGCATTGAATCTTCTGGGGGAATTATCAACAACTTTCGTCGAAACTCGCCCTCCCCGCAAGGTACCGAACGGTGGCAGACGCTGCCAGCGTCTGCATTTGCACTCTTCTTACTCTCTTTATTCTCTTAACGCTCTCCCGATGCCTCATCCATCCTTTAACCCACAACATCCCCAATATGCTCCACCAACAGCTTCCCCACAGCTTCAATCAACTCTGTTGGCAACACAACATGAGTCCCATTGGCTGATTGTGCCGCCTCGGCCCCTTGCCCGTGCACATGAACTCCCAACTGTGCTGCATCGCGCGGTGCCAATCCTTGGCAAATCAGCCCAGTGATAATGCCTGTCAAAACATCGCCACTGCCGGCTACTGACATTGCTGGGGTGCCGGTCGCATTCAATACCGCCGACCTGCCGTCAGTAACCAGTGTGTGTTGCCCCTTGAGCACAATCGTTACAGATTCAAATTTGTTCGCTGTGTCGATTGCACTTTGACATTGAGCCATTCGATCCGATGCCGCAATACCGCTCAACCGCAACCATTCACCAGGATGCGGAGTGAGTACCACAGGCTGCTTGGTCCTGATGGGCCATGCCCCGGATTCAGCCAAGTTGTTCAACCCGTCCGCATCAATTACTAAAGGACAAGTCGCCCGTCGCAGCAGTTTGCTCATTAGCAACTGCAGCTCACGCGAACGACCCATGCCGGGCCCAATCGCAATGCATGTCGCTTTTGAAAACCAAGGCTCCAGTTGTTCGATGGCATCGACAGAGATGCGTCCCTGAGCATCGTCCGCCAGCGGAATCGTCATCAGACACGGCGATACATTCGCTACGGTCTCGAGACAACGGTCTGGGATTGCTACGCTGACCCACCCCGCTCCAGTGCGTAACGCCGACATTCCCGCCAGCGCAATCGCACCGCTCATTCCTCGGCTTCCACCGATGATCAACGCATGCCCAAAGTCGCCTTTGTGACTATCTAGCGATCTTGCTGACAACTTTGGCAGAGGTGGACATGGCAGATCAAAACAGGTTTTCACAACTAAGCCCCGAACTTGCCCATGCGACCAGCATTCGAGAGCGCGAGCAACATCAAGTACTGAGCTTCAAACTGCCCAAGCCCACCAGTGATTGCCGTCGTCTCACCAAAGCTTGTGTGATGGTCAGGCCGACAGCAATCGGAAACCAACAGTGTCGGTACTGGATGCCAACTGTGTCCCTTAAGAAACGCTGGCGTCGAATGGTCGCCGGTTACAATCAAAACCTCTGGACCAAGTGCAGTGATCGCTGGAATCGCCGCATCGACTTCCTCAGTCCGCTTTACCTTCTCTGCGAAGTTGCCGTCTTCACCCGTACTGTCGGTGTACTTAAAGTGGATAAAGAAAAAGTCGTAGTCGTCCCATACTTTCTTCAATGTCTCCATCTGTTCGTCGAGCGTTGTGGCTTTGCCAACAATCTCCATACCGACCAAGCGAGCCAGTCCCTTGTACATCGGGTAAACAGCGATCGCCGCGGCCTTCAATCCATAGACGTCTTCGAAAGAGGGTAGGTCAGGTCGCGAAGCAAAGCCTCGCATGGTATGAAAATTCGCTTTCTTTTCGCTCTTCAGTATCTGCTTGGCTTGCTTTAAGAATTCCTTGGCTACGTCTGCCGTCTTGCGGCTTGCATCGTCTTCGGCAACTGGATCAAGTGGCGGGACGCCGGTCGCTTGCGGATCGGTATCTTTGACATTGCCCGCCAAGCCTGGACCTCGGAAGACAACTACGAAGCGATGCTCCTTCACTGGCTCAACAAAAATTTCGATGCCAGGAATTTTGATCTGCCGAAGTGAAATCGCCAGCGGCGCGCTCTCTTCACTGCTAATCCGCCCTGCCCTTCGATCTGAAATATTTCCATTCGCGTCAATCGTGCAGAAGTTGCATCGAATCGCCACATCACCGGGCTGCATCGCAAACCCAATGCCGGTTGCTTCTAGAGCTCCCCGCCCGATCTGATACTTGAGCGGATCGTAGCCAAACAAACCCAGGTGCCCCGGTCCACTACCCGGCGCGATCCCGGGCTTTACGGGAATGCTCAGCCCCTGAACACCGCGTTTGGCCAGCCCATCCAAGTTCGGAGTTTTAGCAGTTTCCAATTCCGTTTTACCACCCGGCTCCATTGGCAATCCGCCCAACCCGTCCGCAACCAACATCACTATTTTTGCTTTCGTCTTGATATTCAGTTCGCGAGTCAGAACGTGCATGTCCATGGATAATGTCTTTTCTTGAACGGTTTGGCTTAGGTTTTTGATCGTGTGAATTTCAAATTATCGTCGCGTTTGCGTTCACTTCTAGGGGGGACAGCAACACCGCCCCGCAAAGGTTTTTGTAGCTGGTTTCGTGAGAAACCGGACGCATCCTTACACATATCCGGTTTCTTACGAAACCAGCTACCCTCGATTAATATAGAACCACTCATTTTATCTTTGCTTCGCAATCCTGCCTTAAGACCTACCTCCTTGAAGATCTCTATGAAAATGTCAATTAAACGCCGTTTGGCACTTGCATTAACGCTTTTAGCGTTCTCTCCCTTTTCCCCTGCACCCGCCCTTGCTGAAGAACTTGACCCAAGCCGTTTTGAAAAAACGGTCATCAGCAGCAATTTGATTCAGCCGATGGAAATGGCTTTGGCTCCAGATGGAAAGATCTTTTTGATCGAACTGGCCGGGCTAGTGAAGACCATCGATCCGAAAACCGGCAAGGTAGAAGTGGTTGGAAAACTGAATGTAACTACAGCACAAGAGAACGGTCTCATTGGCCTGGAACTCGACCCGAACTTTGACAAGAACGGCTGGATCTATTTGCAATATTCACCACCAGACTTTTCAGGCCAGTACATCAGTCGCTTTGATTTTCGCGATAACAAAGTCGACCTCACGAGCGAAAAACGGCTGTTCAAATACGAAGAGCAACGACGCGAGTGCTGTCACCACGCGGGCTCAATGGAATTCGGTCCAGACGGCAACCTTTACATCGGCACCGGCGACAACACGAACCCGTTCAATGATTCCGAAGGCTTTGCACCGCTCGACCAGCGAGAAAACCGCGAGCCTTGGGACGCTCAACGCTCGGCTGGAAACACGAAGAGTTACAACGGCAAGATTCTACGCATTCACCCCGAAGCGGACGGCACCTACTCGATTCCCGACGGCAATCTGTTTCCTAAAGATGGATCAATCGGTCATCCTGAAATTTATGTTATGGGATGCCGCAATCCATGGCGTTTGAACATCGACCAACGCACAGGAATTTTATACTGGGGCGATGTGGGTCCCGATGCTGGCTCAGACGGGCCTCGCGGTCCGCGCGGTTACGACGAAGTTAATCAAGCTCGCACAGCCGGCAACTACGGCTGGCCCTACTTCATCGGTAACAATCGAGCTTACTCACTGGTCGACTTCACAACGAAAGAAATCGGTGCTCCTCAAGACCCTCAACATCCGGTTAATAACTCTGTTAACAACACTGGCTCGAAAGAACTACCGCCAGCCCGACCCGCTTTTGTTTACTATCCCGCTGGCGCGTCGGAAGAGTTTCCCGCAGTGGGTAGTGGCGGGCGAACCGCTTGTGCTGGACCAGTTTATTACTTCGATAACAAGTTCAAATCCAAAAACAAATTCCCAGCCGAATACAACAGCACTCTGTTCGCTTTCGAATGGTCCCGAAACGCCATTTACGCTGTTCACATGGACGCAGAATCGAACTTGAGGTCAGTCGAACGCTTCCTGCCTGACATAAGTTTCATTAGGCCCATCGATCTACAATTCAACGCCGCCGGTTCACTTTACGTAATTGAATATGGTGAAACTTGGGGCGTCAATAAAGATTCCCAGTTGGTTCGCGTCGACTACGTTCGCGGCAACCGAGCTCCGGTGGCCGTCGCCAAAGCCGAAGGAAACATCGGACGCGAACCGCTCACCGTCAAACTATCGGCACATGGATCGACTGACAAAGATGGCGACAAACTCGCTTACCAATGGAAATCGATTCGCACCGAAGCAACCCAGCGAACTGAGCAAATCCTTGGCACGACTGAAACGACCGATGCAGTGTTTACTGAACTGGGGTCTTACACAGTTGAATTGGAAGTCAAGGATGCCGCTGGCGTTCGCAGCGTGTTCACTTTGCCTGTTATTGTTGGCAACGCTCGACCGGTTGTCGACTTTGCAACACCGAAGAGCGGTGACTTCTTCGATCCTGACCAACCGATCAAATATGAAGTTGTCGTTCGCGATCAAGAAGATGGTATCAGCGACTTTGACGAAGCGGAAGAAAAAGATCTCAAGCCGATTGAATCCACGGCACCCAATCGAGTTTTCGTCGAAGCCTCTGCTCCCAAAGCGAAAGACAATCCCGCGAACGATCCGCCAGGATTAGCGTTGATCCGCAAGAGCGATTGCTTCAACTGTCACGCACTAAATCGACCGCTGGTTGGCCCAACGTTTGCCGATGTTGCCAACAAGTACCGCGATCAACCGCATCAAGTCGATCAATCAGTGACGCGAGTCATACAGGGTTCCACTGGCGTCTGGGGCAAAGTTGCTATGCTGCCACATTCACAGCACACTCGCGAGCAAGTGCAGCAAATGGTCGAGTATGTATTTTCAGTCAAAGCCGACTTGAGCAACCCGAGCGCTCGTGGATTTCGCAATGAGCTGGTTATGAAGCATCCGATCGACACGGTGCAAATCGAAGCCACTTATACCGATCTTGGCCGAGGTGATATTCCGGCTCTCTCCGGCTCTGGTTCAATCGTTCTTCGCAGCCGGCTCATTCAAGCCGAATCGGCTGATGAGTACAAAGGAACGCAGCTATTGAATGCCAATGAAGCTCAAGGCAAACGTTTCATGGGAGGCATTGGGCACGATGCATTTTTGCGTTTCAATCAAATCTCCCTAGGTCAGACCAAGCAGATTGTTATTCGCGCTGCCAGTGCCGGCGCGGGTGGTACAGTTGAAGCACATCTTGGCGCCGCCGACGGTCCATTGCTCGGCAGTGTCCTGGTCGAAAACAATGGTGACTGGCACGCATTCACTGAAAAGATCATCGACTTGAAAGAACCCAGCGGCCGCGAAGACGTTTACCTCGTCTTCAAAAATGAAAAGAACCGGGGCGGTTTGATGAACATAGATTCCATCGAGTTTCGACGCTAACTAACTGCGAACGAACGAACGCGTTTGGGCAAAAAAATTACTGGGCAAAAAGATGAAATCTGATTTTTTCATTTTTTTGCCTACACATTTTTTTGCCCAAACCATCCCTTAACGCTTTTCAATCACCTCGCGCCAGCGTCTTGGCACTCCCTGCCAGGCTTCCATGTAGGTTCGCTCAAGCGGGACGTTTATATAACGATCTTGGGATAAAAAGATCGGCATTTCTATGAGCGTGCTGCCGACCGCAAACGGCTCAAAGTAAGCGACTGGTCGCATAGCAGCAACATAGGCCGACATGCCGAGCGGATTTTCAAGATCAACGCCAGGTGCAGTAGCATCGCCGTACGATTCTTCCCAGAATTTTGCATGTACACCACGAGGATCGCGCGGTGTTGGTGGATGCAAGTCGATGACCAGCAGTTGACACCCCGATCGCATTGCAGCCCCCAACTTTTCAACAAAAATTCGCAGCGACGTGGCACTGTGTTTGTTGCCTGGAGACACAATCGCGATGAACCCGACAATTTTATCGCCGCTCACATGACGAACAGCGACGTGTGTCGAACGAGCCGCATACAGACTGAGATCGACATCATGATTGAATCGAGTCTGTGGCGGTACATCTAGTACCGCTAGGCCGACTTCCGGTGTGATCGTACTCCCAGAAAATATCCCTCGCCGGATATGGGAATCTTGGGACAATCTCTCCAGCGTAACAACATCCGGTATTGGCCCTTCGGCAACTTGCTCCGCCATGGCATAAAAATCATCGGGCAATAATCCCGAATTTAAAGCGTTGCGAAGCGAAATGATCCAACCTTGATGAAAATCATGAAACACACCTGCATCAGCAATTGTCCAGTCATGTACTGGCATCGCGTTACCCTACTAGTCGGTTCGAACTATCGTGGAATCTTACACTTGTCGCTATTCGCCACCGAGTTTACTCGGTGGATTTAGGACTTCTGTGGCTAAGTTCGAGCGATAGACGCAACTGTTCGCCCCCCGTAGTTCGGTTGCGAGCTCCGCTCGCAACCGAACACCTGAGGGGCGAGCGTTACTCGCCAATTTCGCTTAGCTAATAAGTCTTCCCTCCACCTAGCAAGCTAGGGTGGTGGTGAGCGAGAACTGCCTGAAAACTTCAGTACACTCCAATTTATTATAACCTCTTTCAAACGCTGGAGCGTTGAAGTTGCTTCATAGTAGCGTTCCACCATTAGATCGCCGCCGGTTAGTTCGCCGGTTCAACCATAATGTCGTGCATCAGCTGCGTTACTATTGGCATAAAAAGGATGCCTGAATAGTGATTGGCAAGCATCTCAATATGATGCGACGCGTCCAAATGCGCTGCTTCAGCAAGTAACTTAGTGCTCTTCGGTGGGACCACGTCATCGTACTTACCCGAAAACAACCAAATGCGGTTGGGATCGAAACGATGTGCCAGTCGCAATGGTTCAATGGTGTTCAGCATCTGACGAACGTTATCTTCGCCTAAGCCCGCTTTCATCAACTCAGCTCGAACTTTTTCAGCGTCCTTCTTGCCTGACATCAACGTTCCGTAAAGGTCACCACCGGCCAGTAAGACAAACACTCGATGGTAACCGTGATCTAGGCCAGCCGCAGTGGCCGTTACAAAGCCGCCCAAACTCGTTCCCTGCAATGAGATTCTCGATTCGTCGACTAGCGGCATCACGGCTACAGCGTCTTTGGCGCGGCGCGCGTCAGAAATACCCTGCTGCAAAGCCCCGACCAGGTTTGTTCCAGTCGGTCTACCTTGCGGAGGCCGGCGCACTCCGTAGTACGGCAACTGCATCATGAACGTGTGTATACCCTTTGATCGCAGTGAGCGAGCCACCAGCCTGCCTACTGTCATGCCACTCCCCGATTCATGCACGATCACCGCAGCCGGCGCGTCGATCGGCTCGCCGGACTTGTTCCTGGCTTGATACCATTCCATGGCCACTTCGTCATTGATCGAGTCACCGCATGGCTTGGCACTTGGAAATCGAACTAACCAATCTCCACAGTCTTTCTGAGCCGCTTCGATCCGCACGGTGAATCCTGCCGGTGTCCATTTCAAAGCGTCGAGGCAATCGCGAGCATCAGCAATTTGTTCGACACCGATATTGAGTGTGTCCTTTGCATCAAAAGAAGATTTTGGTGAAAGGGATACTTTTGCTGGAGCTGTTACCGGAGTCGGCATCTGCTTGACTAGGTCTAACAAGTCCAGCTTCACGTAAGGCCGCTCTGCCGCAGGATGCTTGTGATCCGCATTGGCAACGTACAGCACTCCGTCCTCAGGCACGAACAATACGTTATGTAGATTTGACTGCATCGCCACCGGCCGGCACATTAAAGCCTGAGCGCTATCAGTATCAAATTTTCCATAGCCAGTTTTCACTCGCTTGCGAAGTTCATCCAATCGCGAACCAGCCGACAACACAACGGCATCTTCAATCCCATCGCCCAGCAGTTCGTGACTTTCTCCAGGTGCAACGAATTGTAACTTATCAGGCGTCGCAGCTACTCCGACCGCAGACCGATCTTCACCGTCAGCGAACACGTAATAGTATTCGCAAGTTCGGGGATTATTAGTCCAAAGATCTTTAACTTGAGCGAGCGATGAACACTCTTCCAGTCCGCGACGCATCAGGGTGGCCATTGGAACGCCATCCCACTGCCCTTCCCCGCGACCGCCCATCTCACCCAGCGATATTTTCTCGGCGTTCATACCGCTGACACTGCCGATGAATCCAGCATAACCCACGTTCGCGAACGGTATCATCCCATTCGATGCAACAATGAAAGTCGTCGCCGCATCCTGCAAACCAATCTCGGTCATGTAATCCAACACACGTCCGTGATAGAGCTTGCCATCTTTGGTTGCCTTGCCGAACAGTGCAAAACCTGAACAGTGAAACATTTCAGGGAAAACGTTGAGCGCTTCCACCAAGTCCGGTTCCAAACCAAGACTCACTGCCATTGCCCGCGTTTCGACTTTATGGCGTTCCGGAATGTGCTTTGCCAACTTCGCATAAGCCGCATCCAAGTCGTCACGAAACCACCGTCCCGTAGCAATTGTCTGTGCCGTACCAAACGCATACATCACCGAATCAATGCAGCGGCCTGCTTCTTGCTTAAGCAATTTCCCATGAGCTTCGCCGATCTCTTCCGGCGTGCCGCTTAGCAAGACAACGCGCTGACCATCGACCCAACGCAACTCACCATGCTCTACCTTCTTCGCTCGTTCGGTCGGCTTGGTTAAAAGAGCCGAAGGCGCGAACACCTCCATCGCTCGCCGCACACCGCGCGCCAATTGCTTTTCAAGATCGCCGCGATCAAGCTGCTTAGCCGTCATGCCCGGCCAGTCATCAAAGGCCCGTGGCGCATCGACCTTCGCTTCAAACTTCAATTCAAAGGTTGTGTCATCCACTTTGCCATTCGCTTGACGACCGTCGGCCGAGAAATTGACTTGCACATCATCGATCTTCCAAGCTTGTTCGCTTGGCAAGTACTGAATCTTCGTCAAAGCTTGTAACGCTCCCGCTACATCGTCGGCACTTGCCCCAGTTACTAACTGCGTCACAGCTCGCACCGTCGTTCCATTGCTCACCAAGCGATTCAAGATACCCGCTGGTTGCAGATGATCTTCAGCGTTAATCGCACCGGAACCGAGATAAACCATTTTGTGCTTGGGGACGCAGAACGCCATCCCCCCTGCCCTGCGTCTCAAGTGAACTGCGTATTCTGGATGTTCGAGTTCCAAGTCAAACGACTCGGCATCGAAGCGAACCAGCTTGAGCTCAATCTTCTGCGGCTTGCCATCAATGATCGGCGCACCGTTTCCAGTAAGCGTAAATTGATCGAGCTTACCGGACATCAACTGCAGCCACGGTTCCAGATGTTTTGACAATCGACTGGCGTCATCGCCATGGGCCACATGTGAACAGAGCAAGCATAGCGCGGCAACCAATAAGCAGACTGCGAAACGAGAACTGAGCTTCATAATTGTGTCCTGGAGAGGAGCGGGCTAGGTGCGGAGCGGCCTTTGATTCTAGCTGGGCCAGAACGCGTGCGGCAACAGCATTGCTAGATCGATTGTCCTAATTCACCCTCACATTGCCATAATCCCGCGTCTTGCATACTTCGGCAGCTGAGAAACAGCAAATCTTCGACTAGTGCTTTGTCCAGCTTTAATTTTTGGGTCGTGGATGCGATGTGAGCTGTCGGCGCCAGCCGGGTGAACGAAGTACTTGACTCGACGGGACTTATTAACAATCTAATGACCAACGATTTACGGTCGACAGATTAACGTTGGACGAGTTTTTAATCTCGTGCACGACAACCACTTCGTTCACCTGCGGCTAGCGCCGACGGCTCACTGATTCAACTAACCGAATCCCAGAAATTAAAGTTGGACAAAGCACCCACGTTAATCATTCTACGAGACCGGGAACTCGGCAACGTACCGGTTCGATCACCGTGTTGTCATGACTGAGAACCTGTTCATTGCCAGCAAAGTACGAGTGAAAATCGTTGACGATCAAGTTATAGGTACGAGTAGCTTTCTCTTCTACCTCGACGGACTTTACCTCGCTGAACTGACTGAGGCCGTGAAGTCGCATTCCAACCTTAATGTTGCGAGCCCTAACCCACCCATTTCCGCTTACCCAGAACGGATGACCGCCGCTCGCACGAATGACGTGCGTTGGATGCGACACTTCGGGATCTGCGTTTTGAACCGTGATGCAAATCAACTGCTCCGGTTCACGTACTGTGGTCCGCAATACCGGTTGAAGCCGAAGCTCACCTGAGTCCGGATGCTTAGAAAGCACAAGGTCTCCAATGCGGACGCGTTCGATCGCAATTGGGCCGCGCTGAGTCAAAATGGGCGTTCCGCCGGCCAAGCAATCTTTCTTTTTATCGTCCCAAGTGCTGGATCTAGGAGCCGGCGCGTAGGGTGCGTCAACCAAAGCCGTGCGAGAAGAATAGCTAGTCAAGATGGGTTTCTCCTCCGCTGAGTAGACTTCGTTTTTATTGTCCCACCACTGCCACCAATCTTGCGGAGTTTTCAAATCTGTTCTCTCTGTTACTTTGGAAAGGATGTCCGATATCTGCGAATTGCGAAATTCGACTGTCGAGTTTTCCTGCCGCCGAGCGAATTCCTTTACCAAAGTGGATTGGGTGGCGTCACTGCTTGAGACTCCGCCAGCGAGGGCCAAATCGCCCGCGAGGAAGTACACTTCATCCATAACCCGCAATGAAAGTCTGTCCTGCCCGTCGGCTACTGCTGAATAGCGAACAACGAGTCGATTGAGACCGTCGCGAACAACTTGACGCGATGCAATCCAAGGCCCTCGGAGTTCGGACAACAGCGCTGGAATAAATGAATGCGGGTCGCGTTTTTTAAGCGCAGCAATTGCAGCTTCTCGCACGTCTGTGTGAGGCGTCCAAAGTGCATGACGCGATAAGGACAAAGAAGCTTCGGGCGCGCTCATTTGATCGAGTGCGTCCACAACTACCAATGCACCCCTGCGATGGGCTGTTGATAGGCAAAGTTCCCAGACAGGAATACTGTTAACATCAGCATCTTCAGAAACCTTTTCGACCGCCATTTCATGCGTAATCTTCAGCGATTGCAAATCTTGCGCAATGTCTTTGAGCATCAACTGGTTTTGTCGCAAATTGCTGGCTACTTTCTTTGCGATCTGTTGAGCTCTATCCAACTCATTTGCCTGCACCCACCGACCTTCTAGGCGCTTGAAACCCAATTGTTTACGCGCTTCTGCGTTTTCAGTATCAAGTTCAAGAATTGCAGACCAATGCGCGACGGCTTGATTGCTCATCCCGTGTTTAAGACAGTAACTGGCTAGTTGCGTTTGGCTGGCGACAGTGGGTAACGAAGCGTCGCGGAGCTCGCGATACCCCTCGAGATCTTTTGATTTCTTTGCCTTTGCGACAAGCGTTGAATAATCAGACCAGTCCCTCCCGACTTTAAATTGTCCCAATTGCCAACGGGCAGATTCTTCAACTTTTGAAACAGCACCCGCCTCGGCAAGGAAGCGATCACGATCTTCGGCTGATCCCGTCACTTCTGCTTCGAGAGCCGCTTGGACGAGTCTCTTCGCTTTGTTTACGTCCCTGTCTTCAGCGCAAACGGGATGTGAGAAATTCGCTACAACAGACATCAAAAGCAAGAATCGCATTAACATAAGGGCACCTGCACTGCGATGTACGCGTTTGTTTCGAAACTAGTACTGCGTCCAGCTTTAATTTGGGGGTCGTAGATGTGAGCCGTCGGCGCTAGCCGCGGGTGAACGGAGTACTTGACTCGACATGACTTATTAACAATCTAAAGACCAACGATTTACGGTCGACAGATTAACGTTGGACGAACTTTTAATCTTGCACGACAACCACTTCGTTCACCCGCGGCTAGCGCCGTCGGCTCACTGATGCTAATCCCAAAATGAAAGTTGGACAAAGCACCTAGAGCTTTCCTATTTCAATCTACACAATTTATTGGTTCCAAGGCAACAAAATTATGCGTAAAATATCCAATGTTTCCATTGCCAAACCTCTTCGGTTCGGAGAAGACTAATGGTTAAGGTGCAGCCCACAGCGGCATTCGTCGTGCTGACGTTAATATTGGACTTTGGCTTGCAAGCTCAGCCTCCTCAGTTTTCCGTTGTGAACCACAAGAAAGTTGGCTCTATCTTTCATGGCAAAAAGCAACTTGTTGGAGCCTGCTATTTTGTGGATGAACGTGGCTATATCGCGACTTGTTTTTCGAATATCCGCGACTCAAAAGAAGCGACAGTGGTGTTCAATAACGGGCAAAAATTCGACGTCATAGGAGTCGTCGCTGCCAGCCTTGGCAAAGACATTGCTATACTGGAAATCGCCCAAGCCGGCAAAACCCACACGCGTGACGACGGAGCCCTTAAGCTAAACCCCTATGCCAACCCGCCTGTGGGTGAAGAACTTGTAGCCTGGGGCGGACCGATGTCGATTGCGGCAACAGCAAGCTTAGAATTGCCTAAAGTAAAGCGACGACTACTGGGTGAGGAATTCATCACCGGACAATCTGTTGCTGCTCCTGCCACGGCACGTCTTGGCACCGATCCAGACACGATGTGGCTTTGGTTCAGTCAAGCAAGGCACCGGAGCTGTAATGGATCGCCGGTGTTTAATCGTGATGGTGAAGTGGTTGCGATGCTGTCCGGGTGTCTTTACTCGGACGCCGCAATCTTCTCCGCGATTCACATACACCATGTCAATGACTTGCTTCCACCTGAGGGTGCGCGTCCCAAGGCTAAAATTCTTCGATCGAACCACACCTGGGTTGACCCTGTACCGTCAGTCGATTCGAAGGACTCAGAAGTTCGAGTGCTTGAACGTGAATGGTCTTCGCAAGGTGGGATGCTCGAGCGTGGACTCCCGCTCGCCGATCGTTTGATCGATCTTCAAGATCGCGTCGTGAAAATTGAGCAAGAGAAGCCGCAGTTTGAAATATTCCGAGGAAATTATCAGTCAGAAAAACTAGAATTGCTGGCTGAAGCCGACAAATTGAATTTGCTGAAATCTGAGGTCAGACCGGAGGAGGCTTATGAAGATAGAGAGTCCGAGGTCGTAACAGTACGCGACAAAGACGGCAAGGAAAGGAAAGAGCGAAAAGACGTAAGAACAACCAAGTATCGTTTCTCTCCTCGTCAGCAAGCCTATTTAAAACCGATCAATGAGCAACTAAAGCAGATTGAAAGCAAAATCTCGCTAAAAGACTCGGAGTTTGCTTTCACCACAAAAGTACTTGAGCCCTTCGTTGCGACAACTCGAAATAGTCTTGACTTAGAATACTTTTTTCTAGCCGACCCACTTGGATTGCGATCGGCTGACGAACATCGCGATTTGCAAGTCCAGCTATCCAAAATCATCGACGAGGGCGGGGCCATAGCGAATGTCTACGTCGCGAGAGCCATAACTCGATGCAATTTGAAAGACTACGCTGGTGCCGCCGCCGACTTGGAAGAGGCAAAAGAAGTGGATATGAAACACCGCCCGCTTTGCAACGTCATTGAAGCAACCATGCTGACACGTCAGACAAGCTCAAAGGGTGCATCCGAAATGCGGGCGGCACTAAGAGACTCGGCTTCGGATCCACGGGCGATTGTGATCCTTGCCAGCTCCGAGCTCGCCAACGGAAGTGAAGCAGCCGCTGCGAGAAAACTTCAAAGTGTCGCCAAAATCTTGCCAAACAACTACGAGATCAAATGTGCGCTAGCATGGATTTACGCGACGACTTCTGCCAAGAACGAAAAATCCGCTCTGTCCTATGCAACAGAAGCGGTTAACGATAGTGCTGGTCGCGACTGGAACTCCAGAGCAGCCCTCGCAGCCGGCTATGCATGCTCTGGAAAATTTGATTTAGCCCGCGAACAGATTTCTATCGCCATGCAACAAGCGACCGGTTCGGCTCTCGATGAATGTAAGAAATGGAACGAACAATTAATCGCTGACAAACCGATTGTCCGCAGTTTTAAATAGAGCAAGCGAACGTTGCGGTTTGCGTCTGCGATACAAATTGAGGTAGAATCAGAACGCCAAACCCAGATTTTAACAACGACCGAGTATGTTTCGATGGAACCAAGTTATCCCTTCCCGATTTCGCTTGACAGGATGGTTCGCGCCGTGGAGAAAGTACGCATTCGACTGTTGCGAGCGGTCAAGGCGCTCGAGGACGCTTCGTTACCTTATGCGGTGATCGGTGGAAACGCAGTGGCAGCTTGGGTGTCGCGAATTGACGAAGCAGCAGTGCGTAATACGCAGGACGTCGACATCTTGATACGTCGCGAGGATTTTGATCGCGTAAAGGCTGCCTTCGAGCAGGCCGGTTTTACATATGGTCAGACACTTGACGTCCAATTCTTTTTGGACGAGCCGAATGGGAAGATTCGTGATGCGGTCCATCTATTAATCGCGGGCGAGAAAGTAAAGGCTGAATACGCATCGGCTTGTCCCGACGTCAGCGACTCGGAACGCGGAACCGATTTCCAGGTGATCAGCTTGCCCGCCCTCGTCGAGATGAAACTGAACTCGTTCCGCGACAAGGATCGAACTCATTTGCGGGACATGATCGAAGTCGGCTTGATCGATGCC
>JANODD010000051.1:0-45813 GCA_031412515.1 Planctomycetia bacterium
TTGCCGCGGTTAACAAAGAAACGACCTTTGGTTCCTTCGAACAAGATGCCATTTTCGCCTTCGCTTTCAATGATCATTTCGACTTTGTTGGGCATGTCGACTTTGATCCTAAACTTCGTGGCCGCGTTGTACTGGTCCTGCACGAGCGGAAAGCCATCTTTGTACTCAACAGGCAATTTAAATTCGACAGGCGTCACTTTGCTCGGCCCTGTTGCACCGGCACCCAGTGCCCAGACCGCGATGTCGACGTGATGAGCGCCCCAGTCCGTCAGCTTTCCACCTGAATACTCGTGCCAGTTACGAAACGCGTAGTGGCAGTTGCTATGCAACGGTACACCGCCACCGTATCCCTCACGCATTTCAGGAAGTGCACGATAGTCGACTTTCGGAGCAGGTCCGAGCCAGAAGTCCCAGTCGAGTCCCTCCGGTACGGGCACAACTGGAATCACCGGTGAAGCATCCATGCCGTTAATTCCACAAGTTATGCGTTGAACCGTGCCGATACGCCCTGCTTGAACGAGCGCGACAGCTTGAAGGAATCGCTGTTCCGATTCCGTTCGCTGCATCGTTCCAACTTGAAAGACGCGACCGGTCTCTTTGACTACCTTTTCAATCAGCTTGCCTTCGGCGATGGTCAACGTAAGCGGCTTTTCACAATAGACATCTTTGCCAGCGTACATGGCTTCGACGGCGATCTTCGTATGCCAGTGATCTGGAGTCGCAATCATCACCGCATCGATGTCTTTTCGATCGAGGATCTTGCGGTAATCTTTGTAAGCATCAGGCTTCTTTTTCTGTGCCTTTTCAGCTTTTTCGATGTTCGCGCCGAGGACATTCGCATCTACGTCGGCGAGTGCTGCGAAGTCAGCGAACTTGAACGACTTGTTGGTGATTTCCCAACCTTGATTGCGGAGGCCGATAGTCGCAAATATTGGTCGTTCGTTAGCTGACTGATAACCGAACGCGCGGTTCATCGAAGGAATCAAAGCAGCAGCTGTGCCGGTCGCGGCGACTCCTTGGAGAAAACTGCGGCGCGATGCTTGTGGAGCGGATGACATAGATAAGTACCTTGTACAGAGTCCAGAGTTAACAACAAATAATCTGAAGTGGGAAATGCCTTAGGGAACCCGTTTAGACAACGCTGTAAAGCATTTTGGTGAGAATAGGTAGCTGGTTTCGTGAGAAACCGGATGCACCGGTGACCTCTCTACTGAATCCGGTTTCTCACGAAACCAGCTACCTTACTAAGAAAAATGCTTAACAGCGTTGCCGTTCAGAGTTCATCAATCGACAGTTAGGGATTATAACCAAGAAAACACCTTAAAGGCACTGCCACTGCGGATGAATTTCCCTTAAGTGCTGGAAGCAGATCGGCTTATGGATAGCAGCTCCGAGTGACTGATTCAGTGCCAGCCCGGTCCTAAAAATGCTGGCACTAGCTCAGTCGCCCGACCTCGCAGGACTTCGGCAAACTGATCTGATTGCGGCGTCTCATCCAAGTTAATTTCAACGCGGTGGCACTCAGGACGCGTGTATTGAACGATGGCGGCCGCCGGATAAACTACAGCCGAGGTACCAATCGCGACGAACAAATCAGCTTCGCGGGCAGCTTTGGCAATGACATCCATACCAAGCGGCATCTCGCCAAACCAAACGACATGCGGTCGCAACCGTTCGAGCCGGTGCGGATTCTTCGGGTGGGGTGTGTCGATCTCCAAGTCAGTTCGCCAATCGAAGAGTTCACCGGTATCAACACACCGAGCTTTCAATAGTTCCCCGTGCATTGAAAGCACTTTCTGGCTTCCAGCGCGGCGATGCAAGTCGTCGATATTCTGTGTCACCAAAAGAAAGTCATCGCTATGCTTTGATTCGAAATCAGCTAACGCACGATGAGCCGCGTTGGGTTGAATCTCGGGAGACAACAGGGTTCTTCGACGTTCGTTATAGAACCGATGAACCAACGTTGGATTCCGCATAAATGCTTCCGGAGTTGCGACATCTTCAAAACGATGGCCTTCCCAAAGCCCATCCACACCGCGAAAGGTCGGAATGCCTGATTCGGCGGAGATACCTGCGCCAGTTAATACAAGAACTTTCATCAAACGTCTCTAATTCTCTTATAAACCTATTCGTCTTTCACATCTTGCTTCACGACAATCGTTTTTTTCTCGCCACCTTTGAGCTCAACAGTTTGTTCGTGCCTTCGGTCAGCTTCACTGCTCGGGTTCGGGTGGACTTTCAAAACATACTTGCCAGGCGGTATTCCATCGAACTTTACAGTGTTCTTGTCGTCGACTTTGGCGCTACCGCCCCACGAGCCCACCTTTTCTCCTCCTTCGGACGTTAAATTTGCGATGAACTCTCTATTTCCACGATCGCGCGAAAATTCAACTTGCACAACAATCAACGCTGCTTTCGACATTCGCAGCTCGACTGAAGTATCGGGAATCGTGACTGGTTGACCGAGACCAGGGAAAAAGAAATCTGTCCGGTGACCAGTCAACCGCGCCTTACCGTGCGGAACATTTTTGAAGTGAAACGAACCGTCGGAAGCCGTCTTTTGAAAGACCTCTTCGATCGCATCATAACGATCACCCTCGACCGTTACCAAGTCTCGAATCGCAACCGATACGTCGGCTAACGGTTTCCCATTATCGTCGACAACCCGCCCCTGGATACTTCCTTGCGGATACAACACCGCTGCCATGAACTCCCATCCCGGTTGCCGATCATAGCGAACATGTCCAACAATTCGTGAGGCAAAACAATCGCACTCTACGATGATGCGGCACCACCTCTCTCCAAAGTTCTTAATGGCCCAGTGGCCTTTCACATCCGTCACGATAATTGTCACTAACTCGTAAACATAACCACCCGTCTTTTTTGGGATAAGCTCTTCGACTCGAATAGTCGCATGAAGCGGTTTACCATCGCCACCCGTAACCTTTCCCTCGATCACGCGTCCATCGCTCAGCTTGAATCCATGAGCCTCCAGACGATTGTCAATGACTTCAATTCCGTCAGGGACTTGTACTTCTGACCAACGCAAAGCTGCTGAATGCACGGTAATGGTCGAGATGGGTTCAGCCTGATTGTTCGGAAGTGCTGAAATGCCTGGCGGCAACCCCTTCTGCATCGTCCATCGCTCTGGTTCCCAAATAGTGAAGGACCAGTCGATCTTCGTATTGCGATCACCTCGTTTAGTTCCATTTGGGTCTAACCAAAAGCTATAGCCAATTCCGTCAAGCACAACCAGCCGCTTTTTTGGACCTTCGATTTTTGCAAACAGCTTTAAAACCTCATTGAGGGCCTCCGCATCACCTTTGCATTCCGAATGCCACTCGCCTCCACCAAACTGTGGTCCTGCCCACCAAGCGACGCGGCCCCGGTGGTTAAATATCTCCGCTGCGCCCATTGGCCAACCGGGATCGACGATGGGAGTATTCCCTTCCCCACCTTCAATCGATGCAAACACCAAACCGGTAAAACTACTTAAAACCAGAATGATAAACATGTATAGCCGTATCGTTTTCAACATGTGTCGCATGATGGTCTCCTAAGAATTGGATCAAATGACTGCGTGCGGAGGCTACCAGCGTCCGCCTACCGCACCACAAGGATCGACGCTAGTCCCGCCGAATCAGTTCCAGAAATTTCGTTACAATACGACTGACTCGCAACCCTCTGTTCAATTCAGGAGCAACCTGATGATGCGTTTGTTCATATTATCCATAATTCTATGTTACACGATGACGACAGCTGCAATTGCGCAGGAAAAGAGCGTCCGGCCTGGCATCAATGACTCGTTTCGCGACGCAAACGTAAGCGAGTACATTGAAAAGTTTGAGATCGAGAGCCGCGAGGTGTTTTCAAAACGAGCCGAGATCGTGGCGGCTTGCAAGATCCCGAAAGGCGCATCGGTCGCAGATGTCGGGGCAGGAACCGGGATTTTCACTCGCCAATTTTCGGACGCAGTCGGCAAAGAGGGACACGTTTTCGCCGTCGATATCACTCAGAAATTTCTCGACCACATTGATAAAGCGAACCGTGAAACGGATCGAAAGAATGTACAAACCGTTCTTTGCACTTCTGAAGAGACCAAGCTAGTGCCTGGTACAGTCGATGTTGCGTTTATCTGCGACACCTACCATCACTTTGAGTTCCCACTGAAAACCATGACTTCACTTTTCGCTGCTTTAAAACCTGGAGGTCGTGTCTTTGTAATCGACTTCAAGCGCATTGAAGGTGAAAGTACGGACTGGACGATGAAGCATGTTCGCGCTGGGCAAGACGTGTTTGAAGCTGAGATCCTGTCGTGTGGCTTTAAAAAAGTCAGCGAGCATTCAAAGCTGCTTAAAGAAAATTACTTCGTCGAATTTGAAAAAGTTGCGAAGTAGTGACCTCGTTTGTCCCACAGCCAGCGGAGAGTAGTGACTTAGTAGCATTGAATGCGGTGAAGACCCCTGCGAGCTTGTCTCGCAGGTGAACAAGTTTGGCAAGCTAGACACTACTCGCCTTTATCAGAAGCTTGCCGAAGTGGATGACCGGTTTTTCGGAGCGCGGGCGTCCTCGCCCAATGTCACTCACTTTCTCGACTTTGCAAAATCACAACACCTCGGTACCGTTGGACTAATCAGCCGGAACGCGTTAGCGTCCGGTTTTTATCCATTAACCGGACGCTAGCGCGTTCCGGCTGATAGTCTTTAACCTCGGCAAGCGAATACTATCCTTATATTGAGTACAGCCATTCGAAAGTGAGTGACATTGGGCGTCCTCGCCCGCACGGGACTTCTGCGTCGCCAATCGCACCACCGGATTCATCGATAACCTTGACTGAGACTTTTGCGAGTTTGTCTTTCGGCGGCGCTGTCCCTGTCCCGGTGCCTGCCCCTGTCTGAGCGTAGGCTTGTGAGCAGCCAAGTACTGCAATCAACAGGAACAGAGATCTACAAACCATTAAATCATCTCCAAAAACAAGGGTTCATCCGGATTATGAGTACTTCGGCGAAATGTCCCGTGTGCCACTGGCACAGCCAGTGAAACGAAGCAGGTGAGTGATGTGCTCGAAAAGCCCATCAAGTTTTATCAACATTAATGTAAGTGATCGAAGTAAAGCCCTTAGTTGAGTAAATAACCTTCAGATCACGAGTGGTCATGTTCCACGGGACATTCACTTCGTATCGATTTACACTTCGGCGAATTTCCTAGTTACGTTTATGGCGTTGGAAAGTTCCTCACTATTCAAAGTAGACGCCTTCGCTCGCACTGGCAAACCAGTGGCACACAAAACCAACCCTACCTGCGCAAATTCCGGATGAGCCCAACTAAATGCCGCACCATGTGTCACATCACAGTCTATGAATAATGATGTCGTCAAGCGAGCGTTTTATTTGCCGAGTTTTAAAATTCTCGCAAAGCGCTCAACAAGCCATTCCGTAGGCTCGATCCCAACAGAAACTCGTACGGTCGAGTTCGAAATTCCAAGTGCAGCAAACTGCGCTGCATTCAAACTGCGATGGCTGGTGGATGCGGGATGCGACAATGTGGTGCAAACGTCGCCGAGCGATGGGACAAACGCGATCTCAGGCAACAGCGATTCGAAAAGTTGCTCGACGGACATTCGATCACTGTCAAGTTCGAACGAAAACATCCATCCAAAAATCCCCGCGAATTGCCTTGAGGCGAGCGCGTGCTGCGGATGTTCGGCCAAGCCAGGATAGTCGACGCGTTTGATGAGCGAAGATTTTGAAAGTGCCGACGAAAGTGCAATTGCATTTTCAGCCGCCCGTTCGACACGCAGGGCCAAGGTTAATAGCCCGCGATGCGTCAAGTAACATTCCAGTGGGCTGCTCGCCATTCCAAAGGTACTCATCGCATCCTGCAATTTTTTGGCCAATGCCGAATCAGCTGTTACCGCCAAACCGAGCATGCTGTCGCTATGGCCGCAAACCATCTTACTGAGGCTCTCGATGACGATATCAGCACCTAGCTCAAGCGGCCGACAGATCAGATGTGTTGCAAACGTGTTATCGACCATAAGCAAACCACCGGCCGCATGCGTCGCTTCAGCACATCGCTGGATATCTGGCACGCGCAGCCGCGGGTTGCTCATTGTTTCAATGATCACCAAGTCCGCTTTTGCTTTTTGCAGTTTCAATAGATCAGCTTCGTTGGTCGGATCAAAGACTTGCGAAGTAACGCCCCAATGCTTGAGGTCCACAGCAAACAATTTACTGGTCTTGCCGTAAAGTTCATTGGCGACCCAAGCCGTCGCTCCGGGCTTCAGAACGCTCATTACAACGGCCGCTATGGAACTCATACCTTGAGCAGTGATTATTGCTTTCGCGCCACTGTGCAGTTTGGCTAGTTTGTCTGCCAATTCGCGTTCGTTGGGATGGCCATCGCGGCGGTACACGAAGCGGTCACTCGCACCAGCCAATGCAGCATCAGCCGCAGCCGGCGATTCTATCTGCCAAACGCTGGCTGTTGATATACTGCTTGATTGCGGACGATGCGCGCCTTCACCTGCATTTACTGTGAGTGCAAGGATTTCAAGCTCGACTGGCCATTTCGGATTCATGCATTTGTTCCGGGGGAAAAAACGTTGGCCGGGAAAATCTCCCGGCCTACTCCAAAGAACTCGCTCGGGACAAATGATCCCAAGCTACCAACTCACTGGTCGAGCAAATCCATACTGGCTTGATCGATCTTCTCCAATAGCTTTTTAAGACCATCGCGAATTCCCGGCGCAACCCGAGTATCATCGACCATCTTTCGCGTGAAATCAAATTCCGGACCTTTCAGAATTTTGATTAACTCAGTGGTTGAATAAGGAGGTCGCAGTGAAATAGGTACGCAATCAAATTGTTCTTGCATCCATTCCAGGCACACTGCGTTAAGCGCGTTCCGAGAGTCGTCTGAAAGGTCTGTAAGCAACAAATTTCTGCCTACGAACTTGCGGAGCACGTGATATCTCGCGATGGATCTGCGGAAAGTGTCCGCTTGTTTCGAAAGGCCACGTTGATAGTAGTCAATCGCCAGTTTAATTTTCCCCACAAGACCGCAGGCTTCACCGACCTCTAGCAATTCCTCCGAGCTGAGTGATTCAAATGTTGGCGGCGGTTGCAAGGACACCTGCTCTAAGATCCGCATATACTTTTCCAACCTGGCCAAGCTTTTGTCAATTGAAAACTGTGCTTTTACTCCGCCGTCCCGAAGACCTTTGCTGTGTAACATCACCGTTTTCGCCGGCTCGTATTTCCCTTGCCAAAAAAGACTTTCGCTCAACAGAAAGTGGTAATCAGGATTTCCCGGATTCAACTTTATCAAATCGTGGGCAACTTGCTCGCTATCGGTCCATCGCTGTGTATTTAAGAGAGCCATTTCGACTAAGGTGTGCAAATCTTCATCATTCGGACTTTTATCTAGGATGTTACGGTAGTTATCAAGCACAACTTGCTTCTGGTTGGACTTAAGCAACTCCTTTGCGGTAGCGCTGTCTAAAGCGACCATAGGCAAGGGAACAACACCACTCTCAAGTTGCGTTGCGGAATCCTCACTACGCCGCGACCAAAGTATCGAACCTGCTATTAAGAGGATGACGCCGACTCCGACTGTCACGAATCTTAGAGCATGCCTTGTTCGTTGATCAGACAGTCGAGCCTCTTCAAGCAGCTTTACTAGTTCTTCTGCGTCGGCTGGACGAGCATTTGGATCGTTCGCCATGCAGCGATTTGCCAAGGCACCGAGTTTGTGCGGACGAACCCTTGCCAGTCGCTCAAAAGCGGGCTTAAGATCGCCTTTTTGCGCTCGCGCAAGCATCGCATCTTGCGGTAGCGGTTTGTCACTTTGCTGATAAGGTGACAAACCGGTGAGCAAACGACATAGTAATGCCCCGAGGGAAAAAACGTCGCTCCGTTTATCGATGCAATTAATCTGTCCATTCGCTTGCTCAGGCGACATGTATGCAATCGTGCCAAATACTGATCCGACAATAGTTGTTTCGTTTTGGAGCTCATCCGCCTTGGTGTCGGCATAACTATTTGTTGTCGAGCTGAATACACTCTGATCGAATGATGTTGGATGATTGCTCTTGCTCTGTGCTGCGATTTTCTCAGAGAGGTCCTTTGCAAGTCCCCAGTCCATTATCTGAACTTCGCCGAACGATCCGACCATGATGTTGCCAGGTTTCAGATCGCGATGGATGATTCCTTTCGAATGCGCATATGCCATCGCTTGGCAAGCTTTTGTAAAGATCTCGATTGTCGACTTAAGGGAAGGTGGCGGATTGGACTCGAGCAATTGCAGTAAGGTCTTGCCCTCCACCAGTTTCATACTGACAAAAGGACGTTGATCGGCGAAGCTTGAGAGTTCATGTATGGGCACGATGCCGGGATGAACCAGCCGTGCACAAAGTCGAGCTTCCTTTTCCAATCGAGCTCGCATTTCTCGGTTGTCTTGCGAGTCGAGTAGGTACTTTACAGCGGTCTCTCGTCCAAGATGTCGATCGCAAACTCGCCATACTACAGCAGCCCCACCCCGCGCGATCTCTTCAATGAATTCATATCGCTCGTCAACGATGGGCACTGCAGGATTCGGGCTCTTTGACTGAATTGCCTCTAGCTCGCGCTGAGTCTCGGTCAGTTCCGCCAAAACGATTTCCTTAGGTATATCTGATGCTTTTGACAACCAATCCTCAGGTAGGATGCGTTCACCTCGGGTCCAAGAATCTTCAAATTGCCAACACAGTTCGTATAGTTTCCGCTGTTGGTCCGTTGGTAAGATTTTCGCTCGATTCAGAATCTCATTCCTGTTGTGTTTGGCAAGTTGTGTTGAGTGTCGCACAATTCTCTCAATTGCGATGTCTCAATTGTGACTGAGGCAATTCTGAGGCATTTGTTCCACACTCAACGCGTTGCCGCTTTGAATTCTTCTAACTGGCGAAGCATCGAGCGCTGGAAGGGCTCGTTTTTTACAGCTTTTTCTTGAGTAGCGATGGCTTTATCGATATTACCCGCTGCAAAGTAACAGCGAGCAAGAGTGTCTTGATAGATCCCATAATCTGGAATTAATTCCAGCGAACGTAAACTCAATTTCACCGCTTCCGAAGGACGTTCATTCGTATTCGCTAGTAACCATGCAAGCTGGTTGCACTGGCCTGCTAGTAGATACTCTTTGTTCTTTCGAAGAATGCGGTCTGCATTGATGACCTCACGTTCTAGAACCGCAATCGATTCGTGGAACTCTGCAATGCGTTCCGCCAATGTTTGCTGGTAGTATTGATCGTTCACTCCAGGCACACAGGAATCCTTCATCGCAATCAAAATGTCCGGGTTCTCGGGGTAATGCTTAATAGCTTGCATGTAAAATGCGTTGGCCGCACTAAGTTCACGATTTTGTTGAGCTGCTTTGCCCGAGTAATAGTTGAAGTTGCCCAACAGGTACACAAAGTCGTTCTTCGCATCGTGGCCTAAATTGCTTCTTTCCAGGCGTTCCTGTTCAACGGGGTTCTCTTGGATTTTTGCAATGTAATCGCCAAGTGTTCGGGCCGCTGGGGCATACTCTTCGCCTTCGGCAAGCAGTTCGGCCAAAGCCATTCGGATTTTCAATTCAGTAGTTAAGGGTACCATGGTCCGAGGAGGTGTACCGGGCGGATCTGTTCCTTTAGTTTGCTGAGGGTTCGGACTTAGAGCTTTTTCGTACTCAGTCTGTGCCCACTTGTACATGCCGCGTAATCGCAGCGAATCCGCTATTTCATATCGCTGAACTGCGGCGATTTCTTCCTTTACAATACTCTCGCTAGCCGCCTGCGCGCTTGCCTGGGCCTGTTCTTCATTTCCTGCGGCCAAATAGCCTTCAGCTTTAAGAAATCCAAGCAGCGGTTCTGCGGCAAACAGATTGCTATGTCGCTGCGACAAATCACTGACCAGCTCCGGAAGGCCCGCATCGATGGCCCAAATCGCAGCCCCTCGAACTTGCATCGTTTTGTTTTCAACTAGATCCAAACATGGACGAACTATTTCAAGGGCAAGTTGTCTCTCGGAGTTCTTGATGAACTGGGCCGCGATAACTTTATGGAGCCGCATGACAATCGATTTACTCGTATCGCGCGGCGTCTTCTCAAGCAACATGTATTCGAGTCGAGCCACCAGTCGCCAACGATCTGCATTCGGTGCGCCCTCGTCAATTGTGTCGACTAAAGTTTCAACCCACTGCGCTGCAGGCCTTTGGCTGTCCCCCATGGCTTCGCGAATATTCAAGGTCAACTTCTCGGGCTCTTGCGCGACCACCCGATCAACAAGGGTCTCCATCAGGAACAGAGCCGCACATTTTGATAGTTTTTCTGCGCTTTCGTAACGTGTGATGCGACATAGTGCCAACATCGCATCATCTGTTTTCTCATTCGCAAGCTTTTGCATCCAAGTCTCGCGTTCTTCATTCTTCAGTTCGTTGTAATCTTGAAGAACTTGGCGGACGGCAAGCGGATCCGTGTCGAGCCACCACGTTACCGATTGGCTGCGTACAAGATATCTCGCCGCAACTTCGATCTGAACGTTGGGATGATTCATGGCTTGCCGCAGTTGCTCGAAAGCTGGCAAGCCGATCCGGATTAGCGCTAACTCGGCAGCTCGGCGCGTTTGGAAATTCTCGTCGCCAAGCTGTTCAATCAGATAAGCAATATGCTTTTGAAGCGACTCTTTAGCTAAGTCAGATGCGGACGAATTCGATGTCTTTTCAGCATGTGGGCTTGATGGCGTTTGGCTCAACACACTCGATGCTAAAAAAATCGACGCGGTGAACAGTAGAACTGCGATCAAGCCAAACTGCATTCGCTGAAATTGCATCCGAGTCCCTTTCTGCCAAAAGACTTAACTCAAATTCATTCTACTCTGCGGCAAGTTGTTTTTCGATTGCCGCGATAACTTCAGGTGCGTCTGGCTTGGTTCTTGGCGCAAAGCGATTAACCACCTCACCTTGACGATTGATCAAAAACTTTTCGAAGTTCCAGGAGATCGGACCTTTGCCAACTGGGGGGGCGTCTTTGGCGGTCAAGTACTTGTACAGGTCGCATGCACCACCTTTGTTGACTTCCACTTTCTCAAACATATCAAAGGTGACGCCATATTTCTTAGTGCAAAACTGGGAAATTTGCTTGGAGTCGCCAGGTTCTTGTGTTCCAAACTGATTGCAAGGGAATCCGAGCACCGCCAATCCCTTTTCCTTGTATTTCTCATTGATCGCCTGCAATTCCTTATACTGCGGCGTTAAACCGCATTCACTGGCAGTATTGACCACCAAGACAACTTTGCCAGCATAGGATTTCAAGTCAATTTCTTTGCCGTCGAGCGATTTCATGGTGAACGATAGCGCTTCCCCAGCTTTTTTGCCATCGCTTTTGTCTTCAGCGCCGGAATTGGATGTCATAAGGCAAACCCCTAGTGCTACGAGTGAGAGGGTCAGTAAACGTTTCATAAATCTCTTCCTTCGTGTCGAACTTGACCAGTTTGGACCAACAAAAGCTCAATCCGCCAACGCGGCAGCCTTCAAGTATAGCGGTTCAGCAAAGTGGGATGCAACGCTCGCAACAATTGGTCCCTAGCTACTTCCGAGCGGCGAAATGGATTAGGATATTAAAGGTGGAACTCCAATCCATGTACCTCTGAAACCCTGGCGAGGCGAAGGCAAACAAATGGATCGACGCAGATTTTTAGCGGCCTCTGGACTAACGACGGCTGGCATCTGTTCAGCTTCAGGACTGTTGTTGCCAGGGATTGCGCAAGAAGTGAACGCCATCCCGCCAGCAGGAAAAGCGGAGCATGTAATCTTCATTTGGTTAGGCGGAGGTATGTCGCAGATCGACACCTTCGATCCCAAACGTCGAGGCAGCTCCAAGGATCGCAAACCCGGGACTGATTACGACGTCATTGACACCGCTGTGCCTGGTGTCCAAGTTTGCGAGCATCTTAAGCGAACCGCGGATCGGATGGACCGAGTCACCGCAGTGCGAACGATCCATCATGAGATGATTGATGAGCACGCTGCAGCCGTGTATTGGGTTCACGTCGGTCGACCTGTGAATGGAACCATTCAATACCCTTCGCTCGGATCGGCCGTGGCGCATCAACGTGGAGCTGGCGATCCTTCGGCGCCTGCGTACGTGTTGATTGGCTATCCCAACGTGTCGCGTAGTCCCGGCTTCTTAGGAGCAAAATACGGTTATTTGTATTTGACTGACTTGAAATCAGGACCGAGCGGCTTCACGCGCCCCGATTACGTTACCGCCGATCGAACCGCCCGCCGTGAACAGTTACTTGGCGCGGTACGTCCCACCGCTTTAGCAGATCGACCTGATGCGAAGGAGTTGAGAGCCTACGACGACGCGTTGACTGAGAGCATGCGATTGTCGAGCAAGGAGTTCATGAACGTCTTTGACTTGACAAGTGAGTCAGCCGATACACGTACGATGTATGGTGGCGAATTCGGTCAACGTTGTTTGCTCGCACGTCGACTAACAGAAACAGGCGTTAGCTTTGTTGAAGTTTCACACAATCTAAACTTCGTCAATGGAACCGGCTGGGATACACATCAAGAGGGACAGCAGCAACAATGGACAATGATTGAAGAGTTGGATCATGCTTTAGCTGCTTTAATCGATGACCTTGAGGCTCGCAAGCGACTCGACAAGACGCTGATCGTAATTGGCACTGAGTTTGGACGTCCGGCCGAGTTTGATGGCAAGGGTGGCCGCGGTCATCAGTCGTCAACGTTTAGTCTGGTACTTGCCGGTGGTGGATTAAAGCATCGCGGTGCAATTGGTGTCACCGACGAGCTTTCAAAATCCGTAGTTGAACGTCCCGTTTCCATTCCCGATTTTCACGCGACCGTACATCACGCGCTCGGCATCGATTTCCAAGCTGAACTCTACGATGGTAATCGCCCCGTTCCTATCACCGACGGCGGCAAACCCATCGCTGAGTTGTTTGCATAACGTGGGGTAATGCTTCCAGCTGGGCTGTCGGAAAGTCGTGAACAAACGCAGTAGCGGAAGCCGTCAAGGCTTTCGGAGATTGAATTTGCAGGGCCAAAGTTGCATGCACGAAATGCTCGACGCATTCCGCTACCGACTTTTCGCCATACCAGCTTCCAGCTTGCCGTTAAAGATCGAAGTAAAGCGGATAGTGCTTTATCCAACTAGGACTCAGCAGGCGCAGTTTTGCGTTTGCGAATGTAAGCGAGCAAATCTTCAACGGTATCAACGGACATCATATCGTCAACCGTGATGCTATACATCTTCTCGATATCAAAAGTCAACTCGGCCATACTAACCGAGTCCACGCCGAGCATTGCTAAACTATCGCCTAGGCTTGGTCGAATCCCAAATTTGTTTTGTAGATAGTTGATCAACGAGTCTTCGAGCTCATCCACTAGCCGTACCTCTTTCAAAAACATATCCTACTGTACCTTGCCGCTGCACAATCGCCCGTCGAACGGCACGGCAAGTCCTGTCACACTAACTTCGTCGTGGAAAGCTCATCATGTAGCGGAGAACCTAGTGATCCACAGTCGATTTCAAGTGGCTGTATTGTAGCGATTTTTCATTCTCCTGGTGATCGCTTTTAGCCAGGTTTGCCCTCCCGATTCGAATCACAAAATACCACATCAGCAAGACCACGGAAACGATCGAAGCTAGTTCAAAGTAGCCTTCGCGTTGCAAACGCGTGCCGAGCAGCGTTACTGGGGCCTCTACAATACTAGTGCGTTCTTGAACCAGCACCCACAAGTCGCTTGCACGATCACCATCGCCGATTCCGGATTCACTTGGCAAGCGAACTTTTTTAATGGCAGCTACCCAATTACCCGCAAATTCTTTTCCCGCCGGGTAACTCGTCGAGGGATCCTGGTAATCAACTAAGCCCGTTTCCTGAAGGGCTGCCAACTGTCGGCCATCGATCCGCGGCACCGCCTCCTTGACTTTTGTTTCTTGGAAACGCAACTCCATGGCTTTGAGAACGGGATGCTGAAGCAGCGTCCCTTGCTGGGCTCCGGCGCGTCCGTCGACTAGAACGGCCAATCGGGTTTGCTGACCATCGGGTTCACTGGTTCCAAGCAAATCGAAATCGCCAAGATTAATCGTTAAAACCAATACTCCGATAGGTTTAAGCTTGGCGGGCGTTTCCTCCGATTCATCTTCACCGGTTTCGGGCCATATCGGAGTACTTACGGCGACTTTCCATTTTCCAGTTGACGTACTGCGAAACGATCCCGACAGGTGCGTGTGCTTCGTTGCAGAGTACGCCCGCATTGAACCTTCAGGACCATCTTCATGTTCACCATTGAAGTAACTGCGAAACGCGAAATTATGTCCCACTGGGCTCTGCGAAAACTTTTCTTGCGGGTCACCGAAGGCAATAGACACGTTCGTACCACGAGCATCAGTAACAAATAAACTGTTAAAGGATGCGGCACTTCCGCCGCGGCGTTTTAGTCTGGCGATCCGCTCGGCGAGATACGTTTCCAGTTTTTTGAACGCAGTTAATCGAGTCAACGCTTCAACATGCTCAAGTTTCGTATCTCCGCTCGCTATCAAGTTCAATTGTGGAGAAGCGGCGCTGGTTAACGACAGCAAGTTATCTCGCAAATCCGTGCGACCGGCCTCATCTTCCACTGTGCGAAACAACTTATCAATTTCGCTTTCAAGCGTCCGCGCGGCGAACATAGCGGCAAACTGATTGCTCGTTAACGACCATTCGTGCACCGCAGCGAGTGAATTTTGTTTGGCGACCCCCATGCTCCGCATCGAAAACATCATCATCAGAACGGACAACAAGATTGGGGCCACGATGCCAAGAAGATAAAGCGGTCGTTTGAGCTTCGCAGAATCGCGGCGCTGCAACGATTGCAATACTTGTTGAACGTTACTGAAACGATCCTCTGCGCGTTTTGCTAAGCACTGGTCAACGATTTGGCAAAGCTGTTTGTCCACTCCGCGTCGCCGATAGTGCAGCTTTGGAGATGGGCTGCTATAGATCGTATCACGGTACCTTTTTAATCGTTCAGGCAGCGAACCGGCGGTATCGAGCTGCTCAACCATTTCGGCCGATCGGTACGGCGGAGTGCCAACAAGCATTGCGTAGAGAATTGCCCCGAGCGCATAAACATCCCATTTTGAATCGACCGAAGCCAGCAAATCGGCCTGCTCAGGTGCCATATAAAATAGGGTGCCCAATGAGGGTGCTTGTTCGTGCGACATCCGGCTCTGCCCAAAGTCCGCCAGTCGCGGCCGCCAATCGTGATCGAGTAACACGTTGGCAGGCTTCAAATCGCAATGCAATACACCCTTGCCGTGCGCATAGTTCAAGCCTTCCGCGATTTCGCGAAACAACGCTACCGATTCGGCGATACCAAGCGCACCGCGAGCTCGCACCAGATCTTCGATAGAACCGTTCTCGAGAAACTCCATGACATAGTAAGGCGGCTCCGCTTCCCAACCGACTCCCAAGACTTGCACGATATGCCGACCCGTCGACATGTTGACCAAGTGCTTGACCTCGCGGCTGAGCAAAGACCAGTTCACACCACCACGATGCAAGTAGAATTTGACGGCCACTTGGCGTCCGGTGTTCAGATCGCGGCCTAACCAGACTTGTCCAAACGCACCTTGTCCCAGCAATCTTTCAATGCGATATCCGGGCACCTCGGCGGGCGGAACCAACGATTGAAGGCTAAGTTGCTCGGCTTTGTTCAATTCGCCTAGCGTCTGTTGCTGCGTGTAGTCAGAACTCATGCGTGCCGTGTACCACCTTGGCTTTGTTTAAAGATGACTGCCACCAAGCTTTGGTAGAGTCAAATACAATCAACTGACTTCGAATAAGCTTTGCCGTTCCTGCGTTGAATTCTAACCTCATTTCGAAAAACAAAAGTCCCCAGTGGCGTGGTTGCGTTGGAATCCCTGTTAGTTTTTGATTGGCCACTAGAATGGCAAGCGGCTAGCCTCCAAGCCGCGGTGTTCTACAATCTAAGCGTTATAACTCCTCCAATTCTACACATAGAAAGAGACCCGAGTTTTGGGAACTTCCGATTGGATGAAACTGATTATTGGCTCGCTGGTCCTCTTCGGGCAAGCACCTTGGCCATTGACGGCTCAATCGCCCGCCCAACCTGTGGACAGGGTGAATCCGCCGCTAACAGCCGGGGAGGATCTAAAACTCGGAGATTTCGTGCCTGTTCCCCGCATCAAGGTGCCGGTAAGTGACTTAAAGCACGCAAAGTTTCCAGTTGTCGACGTCCACTCTCATTTTCGAGTAAAAATGCGGCATGACCCGCAGCAGTTGGATGATTTCGTTGCACTGATGGACCGCCAACATATCGCCGTCAGCGTCAGCTTAGACGGCCTGCTCGGTCCGACACTTGACGAACACATGCAATTTTTGTGGACCAAGTATCGCGACCGTTTCGCGATTTTTGCAAATATCGATTGGCAAGGGAACGGCGAATTAGACAATCCTGCAACTTGGGCCTGTCACAAATCCGATTTCGCGCATCGCACCGTATTGGCACTTGAAGACGCACAAAATCGCGGCGTGTGCGGTGTTAAAGTGTTCAAATTGTTTGGTTTAGGCTATCGAAACCCGGATGGTAGTTTGATTGCTATCGACGATCCTCGATTTGATCCTATTTGGGACGCCTGCGGTCGACTTAAATTGCCTGTCATCATGCACACTGCCGACCCTAGCGCATTTTTTGATCCGATCACACCCGAGAACGAACGTTACGAGGAGCTGTCACGTCACCCCGATTGGCGTTTTCCTGCTGATAGATTCCCGTCCCGCGACAGTCTCCACGCTGCACGCAACGCTTTATTTGAACGGCACTCGAAGACCATTTTTATTGCTGCCCATCTCGGCAACGATGGAGAAGATCTTGTGGAGACCGCCAAGATGTTGGATGGCTATCCAAATGTTTACACTGAAATCGCTTCGCGCATCAGTGAACTTGGCCGGCAACCCTACTCGGCTCGCGATTTTCTTATCCAGTATCAAGACCGCATCCTATTCGGCACCGACGGGCCTTGGCCCGAGTTGCGTTACCAGAGCTATTGGCGGTTCCTAGAAACTCGTGACCAGTACTTTCCGTATTCGGAAAAGCCAATTCCACCGCAAGGTTTGTGGCGCATCTATGGTGTGCAATTGCCTGACGAAGTGCTTGTGAAACTCTATCAAACCAACGTCTGCCGAATCCTGCCGGGTGTAAGCGAGCAGCTTGAAAAGTGGAAGGGAATGCACAAATAAGTTGGGCGTCTAAGTTGGATGTGCTTGACTCAACCCTGATAAGTGGGGGATCCTGCCGGTTGCCACCCGACTGCCTTTCGTGCGCACGATCGCGCATGATGAGGTAAAAAAATTTCTGCGATACTCATTGTTGCGTTTGAGGCGTTGCTGGGAATTGTGTGTCCGCTTACGACTCTCGAAAATTATCTGCGTCGTGAAGCCGGCGAAACCGTACGCAGCGGGTCTTTCATGGGCCAAGTCGTGCATGACTTGCTATTCTATGACGCACCGCCGTGGTTGTTTACGTGCGGCTACTGTGGCTTCGCGGTTCTTGTGCTGAGCACTTTTATAATCGTTCCGCCAAGAAGAAGTAGGCTATTACCCAGGCAAGATGCCTAGGCTACTACCCAGGCAGGATGCCTAGGCTACTACCCAGGCAGGATGCCTAGGCTACTACCCAGGCAGGATGCCTAGGCTACGAGGAAAGCTCCTATGAAAACAATCCAATCGCCGCAAAGCCGCTGTAGAGCTGCTGCGGGACAAATCGACATCACGCCCCCTATTGGAATCTATCACCGAATGTGGGGCGCTGCGAAACATGATCGAGCTGCTTCGGTGCACCGACCGTTACAAGCTACTGTTTTATGGATGGTTCCACGTGCTGATGATCGAGCTCAGTCGACGGTGATGGTCGCACTCGATCACTGTATCCTGGATGGTGAAGATCTTGCATTGATGCAAACATCCGTTGCTGCAGCGCTGCAAATCACTGCCGAACAGGTGATCGTTTGCCTGAGCCATACCCATGCGGCGGGCTTGATGTCACGCACGCGCAGCCGACTGCCGGGTGGTGACATGATCGGCCCTTACTTAGATAGATTGGCAAGCGAGCTTGGGACACTTGCGTTATCAATCAGCGATCGACTAGTGGATGCAACGATCGTTTATGGTTACAGTCGATGCGATCTTGCAGCCGAAAGGGACTACTGGGACGAAGATCAAGGGCGGTTTGTTTGCGGTTTCAATCCCACAGGCGTCGCGGACGATCAATTGGTTGTCGGCAAAGTCTCTGATGAATCAGGAAAATGCCTCGCAACGATCGTTAATTATGCTTGTCATCCGACCACGTTGGCCTGGGACAATCAAGCGATCAGTCCTGACTATGTAGGCGCTATGCGCGAAGTCGTTGAGTCGCATACAGAAGCTCCGTGCTTGTTTCTTCAGGGAGCGTCGGGTGATCTCGGTCCACGCGAGGGTTTTGTAGGCGACACCGAAGTGGCCGATCGCAATGGACGTAAACTCGGATTTGCAGCCCTCGCATGTTTAGAAACTCTTCCACAGCCAGGAGTGAGTTTTGACTATGCCGGCGCGGTGGTCTCCGGTACGCAGATCGGAACATGGAAGTACAACACGGCCAGCGAAGAAAGCAAACTAGTATCAGAGCGATGGAAGCTTAGCAACGTCGTAGCCGAATTGCCTTACCGATATGATTTGCCGAGCATCGAAGAGACTCGCGAGCAGTTGATTAAATGGAATGAACTTGAAAACGCAGCCAGCGATAAGAAGGACGATGAACAACGAGCTTACTGCCGGGCGATGGTTGAACAGATGCAGCGGCAAGTGTGGCGACAAGCAACTTTACCCAAGGGGAAATGTTTTCCGCTGAACATGCAAATGCTCTGCTGTGGAACGGCCCGTTGGTTGTTTGTGCCTGGTGAGCACTATCAGGTCCTTCAAACAACATTGCGAAAGCGGTTTCCGAACGAAGCCTGGATTATCGCAACCATCTGCAACGGATGGCAACCCGGATACGTGCCACCCGCCGGCAAGTATGGCTACGGGATTTATCAAGAACAGATCGCGATTGTCGCCGCCGGTAGTGCAGAGATTGTTATTGAATCCGTCAGCCGCTCGGTTTCACGGTAGAGCGATTTACTAGTTTGATGTAGCTGGTTTCGTGAGAAACCGGATGGGGCATCGTGAGTCGAACGCTGCACGCCGGTTTTTCACAAAACCAGCTACCTCTATCACGTTCTATTTCGGCGCGATCATGTATTTGAGCAATGCAGACAACTCAGCATCGCCAAGTACCTCAGCGAAATTCTCAGGCATCAAAGATTTGGATGAATCGCGACGTTGTTCAATGGTGTTGGCGGCAATTGTGGTGGCTTTGCCATCTTGACCGATAACTTGCAAACTGCCGTCGGCTTGCTCGCGCACTAAGCCGGTGACAATTCGATCTCCGTCTACCAACAAAGCTGACATACGAAACGCGGTGTCCACATTGCGGCTCGGGTCCAAAATGTCTTCTCCCAAGCGTTCAACGCCACGCTTGCCAATTCCGTCAAGCTGCGGGCCGACCAGTGTGCCTTTGCCGGCCAACTGATGACAAATCGCGCAACTTTTTTCGAACAGCAACTTGCCTTGATCCACCGACGCGTCGGCCAAATTGAGTTTCGCAATCCTTGCAGCAATTGCAGCGGAATTCTGATCAGGCAATTCTGAAGCTTGTTGAAGCAAGGTCTTCAGTCGTCCGCGCACGTCATCCGAGCAACCTTCCGGCAAAATTGTCTCGCGCCCACGCAACGCTGCGAGGCTCAGTTTGCCCTGATCAACGAGTTGCACCAAAGTCGAACAACCTGGTGCAGACCGAAGCAATCGAGTTGCAAAAGTGGTCTGTTGTCGTGTCGTTACGGCAAGACTTAATTGCTGAGCCAATAGTTTTGTAGCTGCATCACGAATCGTTGGCTCGCTAGATAACAATTCGTTGTTGACCAGCAACGCTTGATTGATCTCGATGGCTTGTTCGGCCAGTGCCTGCGCAAGCGGTTGCTGCTTGGCTTCGGCGAGGGCAGCCGTCAATTGAGCTCGCATGCGTGGACTGAGAGCCGTCGAAACAAGCAGTGGTTCAAACTGTTCGGCCACAGCGGGCGCGATGCGTCGACGCAGTAGCGGACTGGCTGCAGCGAGCACTTCACCCGCGTTCGACGGGTTGAGACCGCTAAGGGAAAATCGTCCGACCGCCAACCAAGCGTACGCGCTCCCTTTATCGCCATCAACGAATTCCAATCGCACTGGGCGGCCTGCGTGCTCTGGAACTGACCATTTTACGGACGCTGCGACGTCGTTACGTGGCGGAAAGGCTGTTTTTAAAGTTGTACCCGATTCCGCGTCAATCAATCTTACAAAATTTTTCTTGTGATCTTTTGTATTTGGAGTTCCGTTGTGGCCGCATAGCCAGAACTCCAAGTCTGCGGGGCAAGCGAAAGTACTGGATGAAAGTGTTCCGACGTATGCTTCCCCACGCGACAAGCTCGATAGGACTGGAATCGCTTGATCGTCCGTGCATTTACGCGACTCACTAGCCCATTCAGAACCGCTCGCATCGCGCCAATCGACCATCGACTGTTGGTTGGCAATCGACGCTTCAACTTTGGTTCGCAATTGCTGAGCAACTTCGACGGCTAGTGTTTTTATTTGTTCTGGATAGTTTACATTGCGGGCCGCCAGTGCCACACAAATGGACTCAAGCGACTTCGCCAACGCGATCGAGTTGTCTCCATTGATTTTCTTAATCAAACGAACCATAGCCTCCGTCATAGGCGGAGTCATATGCTTGGCCGAGCCCGTAATGGCCGCTTGAACCAGTTCCGAGTCAGCGTCCGAATGGAGGTCGACGTAGCGCAATAAGGCTTCTGAGGCCAGACTGCTATCGAGGCCCGGCAGGATACTTGCCAGCTCCGCGGCTAATGGGTCATCGATCGCTAGGGTCATTCGCGTCGGAGTTGTTTTTTCGTTTCCAAATTTCCAGGATTCAACGATTTTGTGCAACTCCATCTCATCGCGCATCAAACTTCTGACCGCAATTCTTGATGCTTGGCGCAACGTCGGATCCTTGGACGCATTGGCTTTAGCGAACGTCAATAGAGCCCGAACGTGGCCGGATCCACCACAACGTCCTAGAGCTTCGATGGCAGCCAGTCGCACTTGCGCTTCGGGACTATCTGTGGCTTTGCGGATAGCTGTTGTCAGTGCCGTTTCATTCGTATGTATAGGTTGTGAAGCCGCACGCAAGGCTTCGACTTGCAATCGCGGAGTCCCGTTTGCTAACATCGCCACGGTGTCTTCATCCTTCAAGGCGTTACGACTCCAAAGAATGGCCATACAGGACAGTCGCTCAAGCTCGGGCGTTTTTTCAGCAAGCATCATTTGACGCGCAACTTCGATCTTCTTGGCATGCAGCATTGCTTGTCGCGCTCGTTCGATTGCCAGTTCGCGTCGAGTCAAGTTTGTACTTCCCAGCTCGGCCAGATCCATGGGGCTCAGCGTCGCGGCATCGAAGACTTGCTTTTGATACTCAGTCAAACTTTGGATCGGTTGTGAACCGTCTTTTCCGCGATAGACGATGCGCCATATGCGACCGCTTTCACGATCACGACCGGGATGCTCGAGCGGAACTTCGTAGTGGCCAATGATCTTGTTATAGAAGTCGGCCACATACACCGCTCCGTCTGGACCCAACTGGATATCGACAGGTCGAAACCACGGATCGTCGCTGGTCATAAAATCAGGCAATTCACGAGCCGTTACTGTCGCGCCGTTGCGTTCGATTGCGTTACAGTTAATACGGCTGGTCATTACATTGCCACTGTAGAACCGCTTTTGAAATGCCTTTGGGAACTGCTCGGCTTGATAGTAGATCAAACCACAGATCGCCGTGCTGCCATGGAGGTGATCCATCATCGAAGGAGCGAAACCGAGACCATCGTGAGGTCGACCGAAACTGGGATAGCAACCGCCGGGCAACAGGGCTGTGATCGGTTTGCTGTGACAGTCAGCAGAGTACAAATTACCCCAGTCGTCAGCCGCAAGGCCGAACGGATTGACTTGGCCCATGGTCCATTGTTCCACTCGTGATCCATCGTCGCGAAACCGCAATGTGTTCCCTGAAATGAGTTTTACATTGGACCCATCTTTCGCAGTCACGTTCGATTGATTGTTGAAGCCGTGACAAGCATAAATCAAGCCGTCGGGACCGCGACGCAAACCGTTCACCATCCCATGAGTATCGCGAGTCGTATCAAACGGCCCAAGGATCTTGATGCGCTCATCAGCTTTGTCGTCACCGTCGTTATCGCGCAGGAAAACGATATCCGGAATGTTGAAGCAGATGACTCCGCCGTCGGTCGGCAACAAGCCCATCGGAATGTTTAACTTATCGGCAAAGGTGGTTACCTTGTCGGCACGACCATCGCCGTCGGTGTCTTCAAGGATCTTAATCGAATCACGAGGTTCAGTACCTGGTTTAGCGGGATAGGGGTACTCGATGGTGTTCGTTATCCACAGGCGACCGCGCGTGTCCCAAGCCATGTTTAGCGGCTTGGCAATTTGTGGTTCAGAAGCAAAGAGTTGAGCTTCGAAGCCATCCGGTAAATGGAAACCTTCTTTTTCAACTTCAGGTGACTTGGCTTCTGTTTCACGCACTCCTTGCCCATAAATTTCCGCAGCGGTTTTCGGTTCGCCAGCGCGATCTTCGTCAGCGGATATTGAACTGAAAGGGAGCAAGCTGAATAGAGCGGCCAGAGCAAGTCGATTGTTCATTGCAAGTTTCGCAGGAAGGAGTGCGGGGAGGAGTTTGCTAAGGGTTCATACTAGTTTGAGCTATGTGGCAGCGAAAGTAGCCCCTCACCCCCCGGCCCCCTCTCCCCGAGTACGGGGCGAGGGGGAGGTAAGAGCTCACGACCCAGCGTGCGACTTCTAGCTTCTAGCTTCTAGCTTCTAACTTCTAACTTCAAACTTCTAACTTCTAACTTCTAACTTCAGGGCGTGAGGGGAATCAGTTCTGCATGAGATCGATCGTGGCGCAGACCATCGTCTTGATGCCTGTCTCCAGCGACTCTTTTGGGTCTGGATAAAAGAACGGCGAATGCAGTGAAGGAGGATTTTGTCCAAGCTGCTTGAATCGCTCCAAACGTTCAGGCGATACAACTCCCAGGCGATACATAACAATCGGTACTCCAGCGAGACCAAACTGGCTGAAGTCTTCGCCGCCCATGACGGGCTCCATCGGAAGTACATTCTCAGTTCCAATAGCTGATTGAAAACTCTGTCTAACGCGCTCGGTCAGCCTGGCGTCATTCTCAAGCGCCGGCACACTTTCGGAAACGGTAATGATTGGATCGGGCGCGTCGTAGGCTTTTGCGATCGCCATCGTCCGACGTTTGATCGATGCGAGCACATTTTCTCGAACATCAGGTTTATAACTTCGGACCGTGAGCTGAAGCTTGCAACTGTCGCCGATGATGTTGTGTTTTGATCCGCCGTGAATCGAGCCGACGGTTACAACAGCCGGCTCGATCGGTTTCATTTCGCGCGACACGATTGTTTGCAGCGACAGCACCAATTCAGCCGCTTGAACAATCGGATCGATGGTGGTGTCAGGTGCAGCGCCGTGACCGCCGCGGCCTTTGACTTCGATGTCGACGGTGTCAACGTTGGCTAGAGAATAGCCCGCGCTGACTGCGACTTTTCCAGTCGGTGTAAAGCTCTCGCAGTGAAGTGCGAGGGCGAAATCAGGCCGAGGGAACTTTGTGAATAATCCGGCGTGCAGCATCGCTTCCGCTCCTGAGCCGCGTTCTTCAGCCGGTTGACCGATGATAACAAGCGTGCCGTGCCAAAGATTTTTATGTTCAGCCAAAAACTTCGCTGTGCCCAGCAAACTGGTCATATGAATATCGTGGCCACAAGCGTGCATGACGCCCGTTGTACTTCCACCAGCCGCAACGACGGTTTGTTTTGAAGCGTAAGCTAAACCCGTCTGTTCGCTGACAGGCAGTGCATCCAGGTCGGTCCGAAGCATCAAAGTCGGGCCCTTGCCGTTGCGTAGTAAACCAACGATGCCATGTCCGCCGAATTTTTCAGTGACTTCGTACCCAGCCGCCTTCCACGCTTTGGCCAAGTACGCCGCCGTTTTCACCTCTTCGAAAGACACTTCGGGGTTCAAGTGCAAATGCGTATATACTTCGAGAAACTCCGGCAATTTGGCTTCGACCCACTCATCAAGTCCCTTTGGACCGGCGGCTGAGCAGACCATCTTTGGGCCGGTATGACCACTGAAGGCGAATATAAAAACAGCTATCGTAAAGAGTCTCTGAAGCAACCGGTGTGGGAGCGGCGAAAGTTCGAAATGCATAAGTAATCCCAATTCGACTGAGTAAACGATGTTGTCTGGCGAAGCGGACGGACGCGCGGCGAACGCGACCAGCTATCACACTATAAACCATCTTCTCATTTAGCGGTGGGCGTGTAATACTCTGTCAGTCTTCAAATTTGCCTTTCCTGCTTTAATTCTCTACTTTTGCTGTGGTTTAATTCAGTGCCGCATGTGTTCCAGACTAAAGACATAACTGGCCAATTCATTTTTTTGGGCACCGGCACATCGGTTGGCGTACCATCGATAGGTTGTGCTTGCGATGTCTGCACGAGCACCAATCCCAAGAATAAACGCACGCGGTGCTCGGTGATTCTTGGATTGCCAGGTGGGAACCTGTTGATCGATACCGCCCCTGACCTTCGGACGCAATTTTTGCGAGAAGGAATTGGGATCGCGCATGCAGTCGTTTATACCCACGAGCATGCGGACCACATCTTTGGCTTGGATGACTTGCGACTGTTCCCATTTCGACTGAACGGCCCCGTGCCATTGTATTGTGAAGCGAACGTCGAAGATCGTATCCGTCGCAGTTTTGATTATGCCTTCAAAACGGGTCCACAGACTCATCCAGGTGCTATTCCGAAGCTCGAGTTTCAAAGGATCGGCTTGGAGCCCTTTGAAGTGCTCGGTGCCGAAGTGCGTCCGTTGAGATTGCAGCATGGTCCAAACTATCAAGTACTCGGTTTCCGCATCGGCAATATCGCTTACTGCACTGATACGAGTGCAGTTCCCGAATCGAGTTACGCGACTTTAGCTGGCTGTGAGGTGCTGATTCTCGACACGTTAAGAGCTGAACCGCATCCAACGCATTTGCATATCGCAGCGGCTCTTGAGATCATTGAACGTGTTCAACCGAAGCAAGCTTACTTGACGCATATTGCCCATGATTTGGATCACAATCTGTGTAACGCAAGTTTACCTAGCCACGTTGAACTGGCCTATGATGGACTCAGTTTGCCATTGAAGCTTAAAACAATTGCACTCAAACCCTCATAAATCTTAGACACTTCTCGCTGATCGCCACCACGAAAACGCTCGTTCCCAGGCTCCTGCCTGGGAACGCACTGCCTTCGAGGCTCTGCCTCCTGCATCCGCTGTTCCGTCGTTGCTACAGCAGGCAGAGCCTGCAATTCATTGGGTTCCCAGGCAGAGCCTGGGAACCAGTTGGTGGTGTTCAGCGAGAAGTGTCGAATTTTCGATCTTAAAATTCCGGCCGTTCAATTCCGCGAATAAGTAATTACCCCCTTTAGCTATCGAAATTCGAAAACCGGGATAAGTCAAGTTAATTGGGACGCAGCACGCCAATACACTACGACGGCATAGACCTTTGCTGGTCTGTATCCGCCCGGGGGCTGCCTTCACCGGCGAGGGCTTGCTTGTCATTCAGGCGGATTGCGAACAACGGCTTGTAGTACAGCTGACTCTTAACGATTTGTGGATTCACGGTCCCGGATCACGCCATTCTGTCAAACCTTCACTGGTTCGTCGCATTATGGACGATGCGTGCGAACTTAGTTGGAAACCCAATGCGCCGGGTTCGCAGTTTAACGCTAAACTAAACTAGACAATAACGATTGTCTCTCTCGTTCGTGAATTATTTGTCCTCGCTTAACAGCCGGGCCAACACAGCGAAGCATTTTGGCAAGCAAATGTAGCTCGTTTCGTGAGAAATCGGTCCGTACCGGTGACCATTCTTGTGCATCCGGTTTCTTACGAAACCAGCTACCATAATGAATTCTGTTGTCTGTTTTGGGCCTAAGCTTGCCATCAAAAATCATAACAAGTGTTAAGTGAACATCATGCCTCGACCAGTTGTTTTCGTCGCCCGTCGCATTCCGGAACTTGCTTTTCAGTTGATCGCGGAACACGCTGAGGTGAGATTGCACGAAGGTGCTTTGCCACCCACACGTGCGGAAGTGTGCGAAGGTGTGAAAGGTTGCTCCGGCGTGCTGAGCCTCTTGAGCGATCGTATGGATGCAGAGGTTTTTGATGCGGCAGGAACGCAGCTGAAAGTGGTCAGCAATTTTGCAGTGGGTTACAACAACATCGATGTCGTTGAGGCTCGTCGACGCGGAATTGCGGTCGGCAATACGCCTGGTGTGCTCACGGAAGCGACAGCGGATATCGCTGTTGCATTGTTACTAGCGGCCGCCAGGCGATTGCCGGAAGGCTGGCAAGCGGTGAAGGAATTTGAATGGAAAACATGGGAACCACTGGGTTGGATGGGGCTTGATCTGGCTGGTAAAACGCTGGGCATTGTTGGGCTTGGTCGAATCGGCAGCGCCGTTGCCCAGCGATTGCAGGGCGGATGGGGAATGAAGATTTTGTACACGGCTCGAAGTGCAAAGCCTGAGTTCGATCACAAGTTCGGCGCACGCCACGTTTCGCTCAATGAGCTTTTGCAGGAAAGCGACTTCGTTAGTCTTCATGTGCCGCTTAACGATGAAACCAAAAAGCTAGTTGGCGCGCGAGAACTCGCACTGATGAAACCGACTGCGATTTTGATTAACACCGCTCGAGGTGAAGTGCTTGACCAAGTGGCGTTATTTGACGCACTTAGCGCTCGCCGCATTTTTGCAGCCGGCCTTGATGTTTGCGAACCCGAACCGTTGCCAGCGGACAGTCCCTTGCGGCAATTAACCAATTGCTTGATCGTACCTCACATTGGCAGTGCAACTATTTCGGCTCGCAATGCCATGGCGGAGAGATCAGCTCGCAATCTTATCGCCGGTGTGTTAGGCAAGCCTTTGCCTTATTCGGTTTGACCGCGCCTTGTGCACGTTGGATTCACAGGTGCCTGTCTCGGTACCGCCGAATAAGTTCAACGATATGGCTCGCGGAAGCGAATTTGGTAAGAAGATGGAGGTCAAACACTACCAGTTAAAATCAAATCGCATCGCGAGCAGATTGGCTTGGGTGTCACCGAAGGGTGTGCCCGTAGTGGTGAAGGGATGAATCCAGTCAAACATCAGTCGCGTACGATCGCTCCAGTACCAGTTCACTCCAGCGGTAAAATCGTTGTACTGTCCGCGACCAACGTTATTCAAATCGAGATAAGACCAACGTGTTTTCAGTTCCACTGCACCTGGCCCGGAATAACACTTAGTGACAAAGAAGTTCCTATTGGGCACGTTGCGACCAAACTGCGCACCATGCTGTCCGAATTTCTCGAAAATCCGATTCTCGCCAGTCAAAAAATAACTGCCATGGGCATAACAGCCTTGGATAAGTTGGTTGTCCGTATTCACAAGCCTGACATCGGACAGAAAGGCTTCGCTTTGGATCGTGAAACGACCGTAGACAAGGGCAGCTTCGAGGTTGCCAGTCGTATAACTGCTGGCATTCAACACTCCGCTATCGATCAAACGCGGCCCTTCATGAACCTGGGGGCGGGCTCGGAAACGAACACGGCGGTCGTTGTCTTGAGTATGCAAAACACCCATTCCAGTATGAAGGAGGTAACGTCCCTTTGTCGATTCGTCGTAGAACGGCAACCATGTTAGACGCCCACTGGCGCGATAACCTTGATTGTCATCGATGCGTTCTTTTAAACCCTCACTGATGCTGTCGAAAAAGAGCCCGGTAGTCCAAGTGAGATACTTATCTTCAGTGCTGTTGTAGAGCGCCATGCCGACTTCGCGATCGGCTGTAAAAACCCCTTGGGTCGGGATCGAACGTTCCATGAAGATGTTCATTGTGTCGTTTGACACTTGCTCGAGTCCGAAGGGAACGAAAAAGTTGCCGACACGAAAACGCCCCAAGCCCGGAATTTCATTCATCGAAAGGTAAGCGTCTTTGACGTCGGGCGATGATACAGTACCCAACGGCTGCGTCTCGCCTACAGTCTCGGGTTCGAGCGTCATTTGCAAACGGAAGTCGTAAACTCCATAGCCCGTTCCATCTGCAGCCAATCGCAAGCGACGAAATTCAAAGTAATCCTGCGCACCGACAATGGATGGGCTAGCGCTGGCCCAATTGACATAGTCCATTTGCACGTGGCCGCCGAGTTTGACGTTCCACTTCTCTTTGAAGCGATCAAGCGGGTTGACTTGCTCCTTTTTGTCTTTTTCGGCTTTGTCCTTTTCCGCCTTCTTCTTTTCCGCCTCTCTATTTTTCTTCAATTGAGCTTCGATGTCGTCGATTCGTTCATAAAGCGAATCGAGATCGGTTTCTGATGTGGTGCTATCGGCTGACTTGCCTTCGACATCCACTGGTCGCACCGCTTCTTGAACTGCGGGTGCAGGCCTAGGTGCATTTACTTGTTCTGGCACTTCAGGTAAGCCGGTCGCTTGCAATTGCAAATCTTGCGAGTGCGCGTTCTCCCCACTGGAGATGTGCACGCTAGCAAACGCCAGAACAACGAGAAAGCAGCGGCCGCGGCGACTTCGGATGTTTAAAAACGAAGAGAATAGCATGAGTTACCTGGCAGGAATCCTCTCAGGTGCGATGAGTCAGATTCGGTTGGCAGCTTAGACCTCCAAATTGTTTGGTCGGTCGCAAGGAGTCCACTGTCGCCCATCGTCATTATGTGCACAGTCCGCACAGTCGACATGCAAACTTTGCAATTTCACGTACGACGTCAGTGGTTAATCTCATGTGCAATTAACGCAGCTTGCCCTGTCCCATATAAGAAGTTTTTGCTAGCTACTTTCAATGCACTCAATCAGTTATGCAGAAGGTTGGCAAGAAAAGGAGGGCAAGGAAATACAGAACCGCAGATCATCGCAAAGGTTGCTTATCAATTTCCCCGAGGTCGGCAGACTCGCCCGGTGTCACAGTCACGTTTGCGATTCGCGTTCCAGTTTAATCGTGAATTGACCTTCATCGCACTAGGGATTGTAATTTCCTCGAGGTCGCTCGAATCCCTCCGCATTTGGCCAAAGGGTCACAGTCCTTTTTTGCCGGGCAGGCATCCAGTGAAAGATTGTTTCGCCCGCCACATCCGTATCCTGAGAAAACTTCCCCTGAAAAAAAGCAAAGTTAAGGCTATCCGGCTGCGATTCGTTATGAAGCAACCAGGGGCTAACGTTACTCCCTCAATTGGTCTTCCGGAGCCATCGACGTTAGCTAATAAGTCATCGCTCCACCTAGCAAGTTACGGTGGTGGCGATCAGCGAGAAGTGTCAATATTGGTAAGAATGTGGAGGTATGAATATGTAAAAGCTAAAGAGGATCGTTATTGAAAGTGCGGTGGCGTTCACCTCCAGAATTCAAATAAAAAAACGGCCCGCAGATTATTCATCTGCGGGCCGTCTTACTTTTTAACGCGTCTGGTGACTACCAAGGTTTGTTAAGCGTGAGCTTAGCGAACGTAGCTGGTAGCTTGAACGACACGTCGATTGCTCTGAAGGTAAGCACTTGGATCAACTACTGGTGCTGGAGCCATAGGTGTTGCTTGGCTGCTTACTGCTGGAGCCGACACTGGTGTCGATCCACAGCTTGAGCAAGCTGGTGCTGCTGTGCAACCTGAATCGCAACCCATCGAATCGCAGCAAGATTTCTTCTTGAAGAGCTTGCTCAACAAGCGATGTTTTGCATTACGCATCTTGGCTAGTGCACATGGAGCTGCATCGCAACCACCACAAGCGGTTTCGCAACCGCAGCTTGGTGCTGCTCCGCAACCACTGCCACAAGCTGACTCGCAACCACAGCTAGGTGCTGCACCACATGCGCTTGTGCCGCATGGTGATTCGCAACCGCAGCTTGGATCAGAAGCACAGCCGCTATCGCAGTTGGACTTCTTAGGCTTGAGGGCATGTAGCAATTCGATCAATGGTTTGCGACGTGGCTTGCAAGATGCAGTTTCGCAACCGCAGCTTGGTGTCGAACCACAAGCGGATTCGCATCCGCAGCTTGGAGCTGCGCCACAGCCGCTTCCGCATGCTGATTCGCAACCACAGCTTGGTCCGCTCAGTAGACCTTTCAGTCCACAGCCGGTCTTACCACAAGCCGATTCGCATCCGCAGCTTGGAGTTGCTGCACAACCGGTGCCGCATGCTGATTCGCATCCGCAGCTTGGTCCGCTGAGCAGACCTTTCAGTCCGCAACCTTTTGCTGATTCACATCCGCAGCTTGGATCTACGTTGCAACCAGTGTCACAGCATGTGCTGTCACAGCCGGCGCCTTTGAGACCGAGCATACGGTCCAAAAGTCCCCCAGCGAAGCTTGGTGTGCAAAGGCTAGCGCCAAGCATCAGGGAACCTACAAACATGTTCATTTTCATCGAGACACTTCTCCCTAAACGATGAACCAATTTTACTGGCGCGGTTTGGCCTGTACGGGGGTAGCTGGCCGAGACCGGTTTCGACGTACGAAGTCGCCGCCGAAATCGCCCTCCAACCTAATCAGCACCGCAGTTCCTTTCGGTTCTGCGTTACTTCGTGGTGCTGAGAGTAAATCACTCGCACTTGCAACTTTCGCTGGATCAACGATGTCAACAAATTGCTTGCAAACTACCCCAACAGCCATGGGTCTTACGCGTCAGTCACCGGACGAGCCATCCGTGGGCTCTCGCAGGTTATCCGGTGTTGCCAAGCGGCTTTCACGTCATTGTGAAAGTCATTCACTTGGACAGATGGAGATATCGGCCACGATGAAAGATAGGCTTGAGGCGTGAAACCTATTTTTGCCTGGACTCACTACGCCAATATAAACTCCGCAAATTACCTACTCGCTAAGCCCGTGGAATTGCGTCGACTTTGCCGCCACTTTGTCGCTTACAACCGCTACAAGCGTTGCATGCATTGAACGAAAGAAGTGCACATCCGTACACCTAATGCAGCAAAAAAAAAAGCAAAAAACTTCGTCGACAAGCACTTAGCGACCCATTCAAGCTTCCTTAGAATCGTTACACGCTGGATGGATTGCCCAATCTCGCATAAACTTTATCGTTTAAACTCCAAAAGCTAATAGGGGCCAGGTGATTGACTGCAATAAAACCCCGCTATGAGATGGTTGATTACTTAACACTTCCAGGAATCGCATGTCCGTGCGGTACCGCTCGCCGCGGACTGATGGAAGTCGATAGTGTGCCGTATTCACTGCACATAACCCAAATCGAAGCCACCGCGAAAACGCACTATCACAAGCGCTTGACCGAAACCTACTTTATCCTAGAGTGCGATAACGGATCGTTCTTGGAGCTCGATGGCCAGTCCGTGCCCGTTGCGCCCAGCCAGGCGTTTGTCATTCATCCCGGAACGCGCCATCGCGCTGTAGGGAATATGAAAGTGCTTATTGTCGCCTCGCCCAAGTTCGATCCCGCCGATGAGTGGTTCGATTGAGGCTTTTAAGTTACCCGTTCGTCTTTGTTAAATTGGATTTTTCTATGAATCAACGCCGTGTGCTCGACGTTGGAAACTGTGGCCCCGATCATTCTTCGATCCGCCGTATGCTCACAACTAACTTTGGCGCCCAAGTCCTCCAGACGCATGGACTGGACGATACATTGGCCGCTCTGCAGAAAAACACCATCGATCTTGTGCTCATCAACCGTAAACTCGACAACGACTATTCCGACGGAACGGTGATCTTAGAGCAGATTAAGTCGAAGCCTGAGTATTCAGATTTACCCGTGATGCTTATTACCAACTACGCCGAGCACCAAGCTCAAGCGGTGACACTTGGTGCGCTTCCCGGTTTTGGCAAACTTGAGATTAACTCGCCAGAAACGCGAGCCAAGTTGGCCAGTATCTTAAAAGTGGGGTAAGTGGCGTATGCTTCCAGCGTGCGATCTTGAGCTCGGTATGCTTTCAGCTTGCGATTTCTCACTTGGTAGCTTCCAGCTTGCGGGGTCGTAAGTGGGGTATGCATCCTTGTTGCCGTAGATTTTAGTGATGTTTGCAACTGGAATTAAAGACAAGCTCAGACAAAACATCGCAAGCTGGAAGCATACGCCACGGGCAATACTATGGAAAAATTCTCGGGTGCTTCGACTTGGTTGGGAATCGTGCTGGCACTGGTCGCCGGTTGCGTCATGGCTCTCCAGCCTATGGTCAATGGCCGATTAGCCAGCCAATGCGGACATCCGCTTCAAGCCAGCATTATTAGCTTTGCCACAGGCCTGCTCGCCCTACTACTAGTCGGTCTGTCGATGCGCGTCGGCTATCCGGAAACCTCCAAGCTGCAAGCGCTACCGATGTGGGCCTGGACCGGCGGACTGCTGGGTACCTATATGGTTACGGTGTCCCTCTTGGTCGCTCCGCGTTTAGGCGCCACCCGTTGGCTCGCGTTAGTACTGGCCGGTCAAATCGCCTTATCGCTCGCTCTCGATCATTTTGGCGCGGGCTACGCGCAGCATGCCATTTCCCCGCTGCGCCTGCTCGGAGTTCTTTGCGTTGTTGCAGGCGTCTATCTGGTGATGACGAACTGAGAGTCGAACAATTGTCTCAGTTGTTGTACTACTCCGTGTTCTTTACTTTCCTGATTTCTCGTTCATCCGAAATTTGCGTGTGATGGGGTTGGTTTGTGTGCCACTGGTCTGCCAGTAATTTTTCTGTCAACTGCATTGAGTGAGTTTGACAAGCAACTACCGACGACCAGCGAACTGCGGCATCACGTAGGTTTTCATCGAGTGTCGAAGTCGGACAACAGTGGTCGGTTAATATCGCTTCGGTTCCCACAGTCCATTGTGGTCGAGACTTTTTCCAAAGCCATAAGTATACGGCTGGCGCGGGATACGGACGGGAAGGACGATACTATAAAAGAACTCGGGAATCGCACGCTGGCGGGCCGCAATGTACTCTTCCTTCGATTGATTGGTAGGCGCGTACATGTGACTGACATTAGCATTGCGTGACTGCATTGACCACACAACTTTATCGCCGTCTCGTAACTCCAGCCGCGACAACATAGGTGTAACCTCAACTTCTTCAGCTTTACTGCTCATGTTTGGCTCGTACTTCTGGTAGCGTTCTTTTCGAGTAGCACCAGGTGCGATTTTCACCACAACTTTCTTTGCCGAACTTTTGTCGACCACCCAACCGGCGGCTTGGATGATCTCCTTCATACGGGCATCGAGCGGTTCGCGATTTACCTCCTTGGGTAATGGATCCGGAAGTTCATATTGCAAGTCGACTGCGGCCCCAGTGTCAGTCGCCAACAGATCGCTTATCTTGGGTAACTCGGCAAGCGCGGTCATTAATTCGCTATGAGGCATCGGGAGCGTTCGCAATCGAAATCCTTGGCTGTTATCGATCATGGTTATAGTGTCGGCCCATATTGCTGCTTCGCCCCACTTCTCCGAATCGTACTTCCACACAGGAATGCCAAGTCCGGTTTCCATGACAACGCCGCCTCCGGTGACAAACAAGTTCGACTTGATCCAGCCTCCGATCGGACCGTTTAGAGTCCAAGTCGTTGTTCGAGTTTCGGACTGATCGCGTTTTTCATAGTCATAGGTGCCCCAGAAATCACCCGCTGAGAAACCGATCCGCTGACCCCGAGGATCAAAGGCGGCTTGAATTTGATGAAGATTTTTGCAACGTAAAAAACCAAGATCCTTACCGGTCAATAGGCTCGCAAAGTGAAGACCCATTTCTGACGGAATCGTCATTAGCGTCAGATCACTGCTTATAGCAATCTTACTCATCAACCGTCGCTGCGGTTCGCTTTGGTAAATTAGCTTGCCAGCAGTTAAGTCCCAACAATAAGCGACGCCATCAAGTACAACCAACGCTTGACTACGACCAATCAACCTGGCTTGGCTAACCAGTCGACGGCGACCACTATCGGCCGGTAATCGAAAGCGCGCGGTTTCAACGGGGCGGTTATCATTCAGGCCCTCGATCAGAACGAGATCGCGATCACCATGCTCACCTGCTTCACCGGTCGTTGCGAGTGTTTGTCCGGTAGTAATGTTGTGGTCGAGGAGTGCCATCGGGTCTTCTGATTCAAAAAGAACTTCGAAAGGACCACGCGGCAGTTCACCAATGAAAACCTGGCTGCTTTGTTGTCGACGACTTGAATAAATCGACGGGCCAGCGCTAATAGCGATCTTTTTGGTCTGAGTATTCAACATCAAAATCGGTGAGATTCGCGAACCACTTTCAAAGTCAGATAAATACGCTTCACCGACCGGCACGGATATCGGCTCCTTGGTCTCGGTATGCAGCATCCCCAGCTCGGTAGTCGGCGAATAAATAATTACGTTTTGCGATGTTGGAAGAATCGGTGGCAAGTCAGGAGAAGCAAGCACTCGAGGCTTAGACTGCGTCGAAGGAGCTTCTGCGGGCAACACGGATTGAGGCATCGTTTTTGACAACGCGAGCGGCACTGAAGCGGGATTGGATGAAGCGCCCGCAAAGGGATTGCTCTTCTTATCGAGCTCTAACAAGTAAGACTGGTCATCCTTGCTAAGCGCATCGCGACGAACTTCAATAACGCTGCCATCGTTCTTACGAAGTTTAACATGGCTGGCACTGAGCTCAGACAGTTGTGCGTCCAGTACGAACACGCCCGAGGCATCCCGCCAAGTTCGGCTTGTGTTATCTTGTGCATTAAGGCAATGGAAAGGAAGCACAGTAAAGCTTAAGATGCACAATGCGTGTACATAGATCAGTTTATGCATAGAATGTTCCTGAGCGGTCCTTGATCGTGCGTTGACTAACAGCCAATTCGAGAACAGCTATTTCGAATGACACCTTGGTAAAAGCATAGTTGCCAATGGCAACTTTTTCCACTTGGCAACATACGCGACCGACGCTGGCAACGCCGATTGCGGCTAGCTTATCAGGTCGCTTTGACAGGAAAATTACTTGCAGAGAAAATGATAGCCGGAATCTTCCTGTCAGCAATTTTCCTGTCGAAGTTATCGCCGCCGGTTTCTCACGAAACCAGCTACAACTTAGCGGTTAGGATGAGTTATAATCGATTGTGAAAGAACAAGCCACTTTATCTGTATACCCCGGCATTCGAGCCATCTCTCCAAAAGCTCAACCGATGTTTCGACTTCGATCATTCATGCTGATCGCTGCTACCTTTGCCAGTTTAAGTGGAGCAGGCGTTGCGGACGACAAAGCTACAAATGTAGGGATTTTTCATCTTAAAGTCCAGCCAATCTTCGTTGCTAAATGTCTTTCATGTCATGGTCCAAAGGTTCAGAAGAGCGGTTACAGGTTGGATGTTCGAGAGATCGCGCTCGCTGGAGGAGAACTTGGCGAACCGGCGATTGTGCCGGGCAACGGCGCGAAGAGCTTACTGCTGAGCTATGTCACAGATGAGTCGTCAGATGTTGTAATGCCACCCAAGGATAGTAACGTCGCCCGTTTGACGCCCGAAGAGGTTGAGACGCTGCGAGTGTGGATCAATCGCGGAGCGGTGTGGCCCGATTCGGCAAACGTGAAAATCGATGATCCCTTGGATTGGTGGAGCTTCAAGCCGCTACGCAAGCCCGACTCGCCTCATACCGGTTCGGGAGCGATCGACCACTTTGTCAGAAAGAAGCTAACTGAAAACAAGTTGACGATGTCTCCACCGGCTGACACAAGAACGTTAGCGCGACGACTTTATTTCGACTTGATCGGACTGCCGCCAACACCGGAAGCACTGGATGAGTTCGAGCTGGCAAGCCGCAGAGATGCCGACGAGGCATGGGATCAACTGGTCGAGAAGTTGCTGGCATCAACACACTATGGTGAACGCTGGGCGCGTCACTGGCTCGACGTGGTCCACTACGGCGACACGCACGGATACGACAAAGACAAACCGCGACCCAACGCTTGGCCCTTTCGCGACTATGTCATTCGCGCATTGAATGAAGACAAACCTTATGCACGATTCATCGAAGAACAAATTGCTGGCGATGCGATGTATCCCAATACTCGCGATGGTATCGAGGCCCTCGGTTTCATTGCAGCTGGCCCTTGGGATTTCATTGGACACGTTGAAGTACCGGAGACGAAGACCGATGGAAAGATCGCCAGGCACCTCGATCGAGATGACATGGTCGCCAATACGCTGGGCACGTTTTGCAGCGTCACGGTCCATTGCGCCCAGTGCCATCAACACAAGTTCGATCCGATTAGCCAAGAAGACTACTACAGTCTCCAAGCCGTCTTTGCCGCCGTCGATCGTACCGACGTCAAGTATTACAGCGATGAAGCAACAGAACGAGAATTCTCGGAGCTTGCGCGAAAACAGAATGCGGCCAAAGAATTCCTGCTGCAAATTGAAACGCCGCTCAAACAGGCTGCTGGTGAAGAATACGCGTCACTTACCAAACGCATCGAACAAGCTTCACAGGCAAACACAAAAGAAGCCAACAAATCACCCGAATTTGGTTATCACAGCGAAATTTCTTCCAATCAAGCTCAAACAAAATGGGTTCAAGTCGATCTCGGTGAACGAACGGATTTGCAGCAGATTACTCTTCTGCCATGCTACGACGATTTTAATTCCATTGGAGCAGGTTTTGGTTTTCCACTGCGATTCAAAGTCGAAGCCAGTGACGATCCAGAATTTAAAACTGACGTTGCACAGATCACCAATCAGCTTGATCAAGTCCCTGATGAGGATTTCAATAATCCAGGACTTAAGCCCTTTACGGCAAACGTTGCTGGTGGTGAGACGATCGCCGGACGTTATGTGCGAGTGACCGCGACCAAATTGGCTCCGCGTCAAAACGACTTTATCTTTGCACTCGCCGAGCTCCAGGTTTTCGACTCAGCCGATAAAAACATCGCCCGTGGAAAACCTGTTACATCGCTGGATTCGATCGAAGCCCCTCCGCGTTGGCGAAGAACAAACTTAACCGATGGCCTCGCACCCCCTGTAGTCACGCGGGAGAACAAAGAACAACTTGTTCAAGCGCGTGAGAATCTGCTTGTATCATTCGCTGATGAACCCACGAAGTTAAGAAGGAGTGCACTGATCGCAGAACTGAGTGACATAGCATCAAGATTGTCAGAACTGCCATCACCCAATATGGTTTACTCTGGCAGTGTTCATAAGGGCTCAGGCAATTTCGTGGGTACGGGTAACAATGGTGGAAAACCTCGGCCCATTTTCTTGCTTGCGCGTGGTCAAGTCACCCAGCCCGGCGCGGAGGTCCAGCCAGGTGCGTTGTCGTCATTTGCATTCCGACCGTCACGATTTGTATTGCCGTCCGATGGCGCCGAAGCACAACGCCGTGTTGCCCTTGCTCAGTGGGTCACCGATCGATCCAATCCATTGACGTGGCGGAGCATTGTGAACCGTGTTTGGCAATATCATTTTGGTCGCGGGTTTGTCCATACACCCAACGATCTCGGACACAACGGGGGCTTGCCTTCACACCCTGAGTTGCTCGATTGGTTGGCCACAGAATTTCGAGATAGCGGCGGTTGTTTAAAACGCTTGCACAGGCTCATTGTTAAGAGCGCGACCTATCGCCAATCGTCGGCAAGTCACGCAGAAGGCGACAAGCTGGATTCGAACAATACTCTGCTGTGGCGGCAAAATCGTCGACGACTGGAAGCCGAAGCCATTCGTGACTCGGTGCTCGCCGTCAGCGGTAAACTCGACGCGACCATGGGTGGACCCGGTTGGCAGGACTTTGTGGTCGAACATCCGGAGCACTCACCGCATTATGAATATGGATTGGCCGATCCCGAAGATGTAAAGACTTGGCGACGATCAGTGTACCGCTTCATCGTCCGTTCACAAACGCAACCGTGGATGACTTCGCTCGACTGCGCCGATCCATCGATGCGAGTTGATAAACGCAACGAGAGTCTATCAGCGATCCAAGCCTTGGCATTGCTCAACAATGGATTCATGCTCAGTCAATCCAAACACTTTGCAGAACGGGTTGCCAGGGAATATTCGGATGTTGAAAGCCAAGTCGATCGTGCTTATCGGTTGGCTTTGGGCAGTGCACCGTCTAATGAAGATCGACAGCATCTAGTTGAATTTACGAAATCGAATGGCTTGCCGTACCTCTGTCGCTTGCTTTTAAACTTGAACGCTTTTACTTTTGTAGATTGAGTCACAGATCATGCAATCGCGAAGATCGTTTTTGTTTCAGTCGGGCTGTAATTTAGGCGGGGGCTTAGGTGGGATAGCGCTGGCAGCAATGCTCGCTAGTGAAAACAAGTTGTCAGCCAACGATGAACCATCGAAACGTCCATCGAGCGGCCTTCATCAAGAGGCAAAAGCCAAGCGCGTCGTTCAGTTCTTTATGTCCGGCGCGGCTAGTCACATCGACTTGTACGATTACAAGCCTGAGCTAGTCAAACGTCATGGCCAGGCGAGTGATTTTGGTGAACCGGTCGAGGCGTTTCAAAATGGACTCGGACCATGGCTCAAGCCGATTTGGGATTTCAAACCTTACGGCGAATCCGGCAAGATGCTTAGCGATATCGTCGCACCGCTGGGATCTGTCGTCGATGATATTGCGTTTGTGCACAACATGGTCAGCAAGTCGGGTGTGCACAGCGCCGCAACTCTACAGCAATCGACTGGTTTCTTGCTGCCCGGTTTTCCTGGGGCGGGATGTTGGGTCAGTTATGGACTCGGCTCGATCAATGAAAACCTACCGAGCTTTGTTGTGTTGCCCGATCATCGCGGCTTCGGCTCCAACGGCGTCAAGAATTGGGACGCGGCTTTCTTACCAGCTCAGCATGCTGGGACAATCATCTATCCAGGGCGGCCAGATCCGATCGCCGATCTCTTTCCTCATCAAAGCGGTTCGTACATTACGGCCAGCGGCGAACGAGATTCCCAAGCCCTAATGAGTCGATTGAATCGTGAGCATGCGGCCGAACGACTGGGCGATCCTAGATTGGAAGGACGCATTCGCAGTTATGAACTCGCCGCCAAGATGCAACTCGCCGCGCCCGAAGCACTCGACTTTACGACAGAACCTGCTCATGCAATGAAGCTCTACGGACTCGACCGCGGCCCGCAAACTTGGCCGAAAGAGATCAACGCCGAAGAAGAGACATTTCACTTTGGGCAAAAGTGTTTAGCCGCACGGCGACTGCTGGAGCGCGGTGTTCGCTTTGTGCAAATTTGGAGTGGCAACGACAACGGCTTCCCGCGTCGCAACTGGGATTCGCACGAAGACGTCGAGCGTGATCATGGTCCACTGGCGCTTGGGATGGCGCGCGGATGTGCCGCTTTCATCCAAGACCTCCAGCAGCGCGGTATGCTCGACGATACGATCATTCTGTGGACAACTGAGTTCGGCAGAATGCCATCATCACAAGCGGGCAAGGGACGAGATCATAATCCGTTCGTGTTCACCAATTGGTTATGTGGCGGCGGCATCAAGGGTGGCACTTATGGTGAAAGCGACGAATGGGGTTACAAGCCGCTTGATCGCAGCAAGCCAACGCAGAATTACGACATTCACGCAACCATTCTCCATCAATTGGGCATCGATCACACACGGTTGACATATCGCAACAACGGAATTGATCGCCGTTTGACGGATGTCCATGGACGTGTTCTTACTGAAATGATTGCTTGATATTGTGAACCGACCTCGCTGAACGCGACTGCCTGGACGCTCGTAACGCTTGGAGGTGAAGTCTTCTCGTACTCGTACTCGAATTCAGCGATGGATGAATTTCGAGTACGAGTCCATTTCATCGAGTACCATTTCATCGAGTACCATTTTATTGAGTACGAGTACGATCTGAATTCAAGGCGTTGTCGTCCTCTCAAGTCTCAAAATAGCAAAGTGTGCTGTGCCACGCAAACAGACAACGCTGTGAAGCTTTTTTCTTAGTAGGGTAGCTGGTTTCGTGAGAAACGGGATGCAGTAGAAAGGTCACCGGTGCGCCCGGTTTCTCACGAAACCAGCTACATTTGCTCGCCAAAATGCTTCACAGCGTTGCCAAACAGGCCCCCTAAAGCTGATGTGAGACTGAGCACCATACAAGATTCACTCACGTCTTCGGTATTTCAACTTCCGTGACATTCTCACTCGTTGTAAACGCCGAGCATGTCATCTCGTGACGAAAAACCCGGCCTGGAATATCTTTGCACATCCACATTTTATTCTTCGTTGGACCAGCTTCAGAGGAACCGGTCCATGAATAGACAACTGCCGCATATTCCTTACCTTCGAATTCGATGGTCTCTTCACCGGATACTTCGGCGTTCTGTGCGGGAAGTGCAAACTTACTTGCATCCATGTTGCGTGGCAAGCGAAAGTTGGCTGGAAACTCAAGTTCCATGGACGGATTCACCAGCGGTTCACCACCGCGATCAACAGTAATCTGTGTATTGATTGTCACCTTGCCATCGGTTTTTGTCGCAAGCCGCGAAGTTGTGGTAACGACTACCTTATCAACCTCACTTTTCGTTTCACGAACAAGTTTAATAGTTGTGCCAACTGGAAATTGACTCCAGTTCACATACTCAGCGCGTGCAACAACTGGCAAGTCTTCTTCGGGTTGACTAACGGCAACGGCACTTTGCGATGGTTTTGTCGATGCCAAGTCATCGCACCCTGTAAACAGCCCGAATAAAAGTGTGTAGATCAGTAATTTTTTCACGGTATATGTCTCTTTTCGAGCTTGGTTTGTTCAAGGATTTTAAAACCAGCGTTCGCATTATGAATGCAGTAAGGTAGCTGGTTTCGTGAGAAACCGGATGCGGTAGCAAGGTCACCAGTGCGTTCGGTTTCTCACGAAACCAGCTACATTTGCTCTCCAAAATGCGACACAGTGTCATCGTTTGCCTGCAGATTTCTTTTTCTTGTTACTGCCTTGGCTCTCTTCATCTTCGACCGATTGATACTCGGCCTGCGCAGCGGTTTTTTGTTCAGCGGTGAAGTTGCCGTCGTGGTAAACGGATTGGGCTGAACCACAGCCGGAGAGTGAAGCAAGTAGAATGAATAACGCTGTAGCAGCAATCGCGGTTGCGTTGATAGAGTTCACCGAAGAAGGACTGGGATTTAACATTGTCACACCGAAATGGAAGTAAAAGGACTTTGCTAAAAAAGCAACGCTGAATCCATGTAGCTGGTTTCGTGAGAGACCGGAGACAGAAGGAAGGTCAATAGTACGCTCCGGTTTCTTACGAAACCAGCTACAGTTGCTCGCCGAAATGCTCGACGAATTTACCGTAAAGTCAGGCTAGGTTTTCCCTAGCCGGTACATACAAGAAAACGAGCCGTTTTCTACTCGATCGTCGCGGAAGTTTGACCGTCATCGATGACGCAGTTGCGCATCCATACGGTCGCGTCCACATTGAACGCTGCGAATCGAACCGATCCATCGCCATATGCCGCGTTCAATCCAGCTACGTGGGCTGAACCAAAATAGCGAGGCCATACGTTACTTCCGGTTGAAGTTTCACGAATAATCCGTGAATCAAAATCGCTCATGGGAGGAAAGTGCCAACGCACGACGCACTCGTCCCAACCCGCATTATTCCATCGCTCGTTGTCTCCGCCCGAGGCATTATGCTTTCCGTTGGGCACGCTTTTCTCAGCGGCGATAATTGAATTCGATGTGCCATCAACGACGTCAGCGATTCTTCGCTTGGCACCTTGGGCCGACCAGACAATGTAACCTTTGCGTCCAGGCCAATCTCCAAAGTTTTCGGGGGTTCTTTCGTTGCGGCGAGGCGACATTCCAAGGGGTGCAGCGGGAATGTCACCAAAGTTCTCATGCATTTCACCTTGATAGAAACCAGCGCAACCAGCGTAGTCACTGCGGCCAGCCAGCGCCGCACCATAACCGGTTGGTGATCGCCGTGAAGGACAGTAATAGGTTGAGATCAACGAGGCGGCAACCGTGTCTTCTCCGTTGTAATCAAACGTTCTCGTCAATAGAGGTGGAAGATCAAAACGGGCTTTGTTGTAAACGTTAGTTTGTTCTATGAACGGGAGAATCTTGAACCATTGGCTCCAACCGTTTGGATGAGCGGCGTTGCAACAAGTTGTTCCGCTCTCATACGCTGGCGCCGTTTCGTTGTAGACCATACCTGGAAGTGTAGGATCACCGTCGTAAGGTCCTTTGGGCATATACTTATAAGCCGACTCGTGGTTCATGAATGCCAAACCAATTTGCTTCATGTTGTTACCACACTGCATACGACGAGCCGCCTCGCGGGCCGCTTGTACGGCTGGCAATAGCAGGCCAACCAAGATTCCGATGATCGCGATGACCACTAACAATTCGACCAGTGTGAACGCTTGTCGACGACTTCGACCGTTGGACCAGTTTGTCCTCATTTGCATGCTCCTACTGCGAAAGACAATTGAAACGATTAAGAAACCAAACACACTTCGCTATCCAAGAAACCTCGTAAGGCAACTCAGTTATGTTTGTGTCATTGCGAAATACGATAGGGTTCTTTCGGTCGTTGACAATAAGAAAGCGGCCTTCTACGCGAAGTCTTAACCGCGTATTCGCAGTGCCTTAACATGAGGGCTTTGCAATTGAATTCGAGCGGCAAAAGCTGCCGAATCAGTGAGCCGTTGGCGCTAGCCGCGGGTGAACGGAGTAGCTGTCGTTCAAGCCTAGTAGTTCATCTAATAGCAATTCTCTTGATGTAGATTGCCGGACATTGGGTAGGTATGCATCGGTGTAAGTCATCCGCTTAGTTCACCCGCGGCTAGCGCCGTCGGCTCACAGTCCCTTAATCGACGAACGTCGCATATGGAAATCACGAGTACGGCTAAGTGTGCTTACATTCAGCGAGAAATTCCGCATGCTGCTTCGACGCGTGCGAGGACTTCAGCGGCTTTAACTCGGGCACGCTTGGCACCATCGGCCAAAATGTCACTGACCAGATCCGGGTTGCTCTCTAGTTCGGCGCGCCGATCGCGGGCGGACTGGAAGTACTTTTGAGCCGCATCAGCTAGCGCTGTCTTAATCTGTCCATAGCCGAAACCGCCTTTGCGATAGAGGGCGGCCATCTCGGCGATTTCATCCGTAGAAGCCATCAACTGATAGAGCTGAAACAGATTATCGCCTTCGGGTTCTTTGGGTTCTTCCATGGGACGCGCGTCGGTCTTGATGCGCATGATCTTCTTGCGAGCTTCCTTCTCGGGTTCGAAAATGCCAATGGTGTTGTTGTAACTCTTGGACATCTTCTCGCCGTCAGTCCCTGGTACCTTGGCCGAGTCGTTGAGCAAGCGAGCCTCAGGCAATACGAAGGCTTCACCGAACTTATAATTGAAACTACCGGCTATGTCGCGGCAGACTTCGATGTGCTGCACTTGATCCTGGCCAACAGGGACCCAATTGGCATCGTACGCAAGAATGTCGGCGGCCATCAGAACCGGATAAGTGAACAAGCCAGCGTCGGCGGTAATGCCCTTGGCTTTCTTTTCCTTGAACGCATGGCATTTTTCAAGTAAACCAATTGGTGCACCGGTCATCAGAATCCAAGTCAATTGCGAGACCTCAGGAACGTCCGACTGTACGAACAGCGTCGCCTTTTGCGGATTCAATCCAAGGGCTAACAAATCGATGGCTGCATCGCGAGTCAAACTGCGGAGTAGCGCCGCATCGCGAATCGTCGTCAGGGCATGCAAGTTGGCGATGAAGTAAAACCCTTCATGCTCTTCTTGCAACTCGATGTACTGCCGAATCGCGCCGAAGTAATTGCCCCAATGAAATCGACCGGTGGGTTGGATACCTGAAAGAACGCGCATGACTTCTACTTGGCTTTCACAATAGTTCCGACAGCTTCGCGAGCCGAGTTGACGCCGAGTTCCGCAAGGGCGGCTGGCAATTGCTCGACCAACTTCTGACTGATTTTAGGATCGTAATAGTTCGCAGTGCCGACTTGAATCGCGCTGGCACCGGCGGCAAAAAACTCCATCACATCGTCAATGTTACCGATGCCTCCGATTCCAACAATCGGGATATCGACTGCGCTTGCAACTTGATAGACGCATCGCAATGCGACCGGTTTGATCGCCGGCCCGCTGAGGCCGCCCATGATGTTTCCAAGGATCGGTTTACGACGACGCCAATCAATGGCCATACCGAGCAACGTATTGATACAACAAACCGCATCCGCGCCACCTTCGGCTGCTGCTTTGGCAATTTCGGCAATGCGTGAAACGTTCGGTGTTAGCTTCGCCAGAATCGGCAAGCTGCAGTTGTCGCGCACGCTTCGAATCACTTCATAGCACATGCTTGGATCGGTACCAAAGTCGACACCACCGGAAACATTCGGACACGAGATGTTCAGTTCCAAAGCTGCTGCGCCGCCAGCGGCTTCAATCCGTTTAGCCAATTCGACGAATTCATCGCGACTCTTACCTGCAACACTGACTACAATTGCCGAATCGATGGTTCGCAGATAAGTCAAATGTTGTTCGATAAAAGTATCGACGCCGTCGTTATCGAGGCCGATGGAATTCAATAGTCCAGCCGACGTTTCTACCGTCCGCCAGGGAGCGTTCCCCAATCTCGGATGAAGAGTAATTGTCTTTGGGAGGATCCCGCCTAGCGACGCAAGATCGACTATGCCTTCCATCTCTCGCGCGTAACCGAACGTGCCCGAAGCGACCAAAATCGGGTTGCGAAGTTTTAGTCGTCCGAGCTGAACGGCGAGGTCGACTTGTGTAGGCGTTGCAAGTTGGTTCATCGGGGATGAAGAGCTTCCGTGGCTTGAATGATCGCGTTGGCAACAGTCCGCTTATCGCCTGATGCGTAGGCGATGGTTGTCCCGTCAGCAGCGAGGATTTCGACTTCGTTGGACAGTGAATTGATTGCACTTGGACCGTTAGAGACCATCATATCGCAACACTTGCGCTGCATTTTAACGACGGCTCGAAATCGCAAATCTTCGGTCTCGAGTGCAAACCCGACGACCCATTGATGCGGCTGTTTCTTCTGGGCGGCTGTAGCGACGATATCTGGCGTCTCGATCAGTTCGAGTTGGATCGGTTGGCCGGACTTGGTGATCTTATCCGAGAGGATTTTTCGCGGCATGTAGTCGCAAGGCGCGGCGGCGCCGATCAAACCATCGCAGCTTTGAAATTGCTCAAGCACCGCGGCGAGCATCTCGTCGGTCGTGTCAACTTCGATCACTTTCGCTGCCCTTGTGTATTGGACTTGAACAGGTCCGGTGACGATCACCACTTCATGACCGCGGGCAATAGCGGAGTCTGCGAGCGCAGCCCCCATGCGCCCACTACTGGCGTTAGTAAGGTAACGAACTGGATCCAGGTACTGACGAGTTGGTCCAGAGGTGATCAGAATTTTTGCCATATCGTAGTTAGAAAAAAGGGACTGTGAGCCGTCGGCGCTAGCCGCGGGTCTCGAAGTCGTGCGGTCAATTTGCACGCAGTCTATCTAATGGTGATGGTTTGTTAGTTGTGTTTGCGCTTATGTTGGACTGGTGGTTATGGACGACTACAACTTCGAAACCCGCGGCTAG
>JANODD010000052.1:0-3431 GCA_031412515.1 Planctomycetia bacterium
CTAGCCGCGGGTGAACGAAGTGGTTGTCGTGCAAGATTAAAATTTCGTCCAACGTTAATCTGTCGACCGCAAATCGTTGGTCTTAGATTGTTAGTAAGTTACGTCGAGTCAAGTACTTCGTTCACCCGCGGCTAGCGCCGACGGCTCACATCTACGACCCCAAAGTTAAAGCTGGACAAAGCACTAGCATGACTTGGTCACTTTCTAGTGGCTGTGGTAGTAAGCGAAGGTCCCCGCTTAGTCCATGAAGTGAAGATGAAAACACGACGATAATGATTACGATTGCGGCACTGTTGCGGCACTGTTGGGGCAGTAGTGTCGTGTTCTGTGTATTTACCGCACATCTTTTTGCCAGCTTGTTTTTGCCAGCTTGGTGTTCCGACGAAAGTCCTCATTTGACTTTTGCAGAACTTCGTTTTCTGGACCCAACAATAGGTAGTTTCCGTTGCTTGGCATAGAACGATAGCGCCATTAAAGTTATTTACGGGTGCGGTTCATGCTCATCGATATTATCGCCGTTGCGATCCAGCTCGCTGTTACCCAGTGCGTCGTCGATTTCGACATCGTCGATGCTGCCATCGCCTGAATTGGTGCCGCCCTTTCAGCCGCATTGCTTTCGAACTCCTTGTTTTCGTAGCGCAGTATGTGTTACTAGCGTGGCTTGAGTGGTAGTGATCTCTCGTCGAGAGCCGCGCACGAAGTGCACATGGTTGCGAAAGGTAGCGCGTCCAGTCGTTCCAGAGGGATGTCTCGTCCGCACGCTTCGCAAATCCCGTATGCTCCTTCATCGAGTCTCTGCAGTGCATTCTCGATGCTCATCAACATATGGCCTTGATTGTCCAGCACTCGAACATCCGAAAACTCACCTGTCTGAGCGACGTCAGCTGGGTGCACCGGCAGATTCGAGATGTTTGCTTCGGAACTCGAATCGTCTGTGATCGCGCTTAATACATGTTCGACGCTATCCGAGATTCGTCTTCGCATTTCCGTCAACGAGTGGCGAAAATGGCCATATTGTTGTTCGTTAAGAGGCATCGCGATTCTTTCATTTTTGCGGCAACCAACTTCTGAACCCCGTTTCGTTGCGAACCGCGTGCCGATCATCCCGTCATTTTCTCATTAAATGCTATGGGGGCTTACGTGCTGGTTTGGTTATTTCACTGGTTAAAACCGAAAACATTACAGCGAGAGTTCAAAACGAAAGTGATGCATTGCGATCAGTCAATTTGCGCGAGTCGCGGGCGGCACCCCGATCAAAAGACCGGACATCCACTTTGGCTAGCTTCCGAGAACTTTTTTGTATGACTACTAACGCAACAGTCTCCGCCGGCTACGGGTCAAACGATGTCCGTCATCGCTTGTGCTTACCGAGTGGTCTATACTGACCAATGAGCGGTTGCGAAACAAACTGAGGAAGCTATGAGTACGATTTCTGCAAAACTGACAGGTTCCGAATTCGATGCAATGGTTGATCGTGGTGCTTTTGAGTGCATCCAAGGTAAGAAAGTGGAGCTGATTCGAGGAGAACTGCGATTTATGAATCCAGCTGGCCCTATCCATGATGACTACATCGAGTACTTAAACCATTGGTCAGTTGCGTCGACACTCGATAAGAAAGCCAACATTCGAGTTCAATCCGGTTTTGTTTGCGACGACAATCGTCCCGAACCGGATGTACTCTGGCTTCAACCGCGTCGCTACGGTCGAACACGTCCCACCGCCCGCGATGTGTTACTTCTAATCGAAGTATCGGACAGCAGCCTTTCAGCGGACTTGCAGGAGAAAGCCGACCTTTATGCCGAAGCAGGAGTTCAAGAGTATTGGGTCGTCGACGTTCCCTCATCTCGTATCCATGTTCTCTCTAACAGCGATGGCAAATCGTATCGAAAAATCGAGATCGTGCTTGCCCCACAATTCCTTGCACCAACCTGCTTACCCACCGCCAAGCTGGATTTGTCGGATCTGTTTTCAGTGACTTAGTTTTTACCGAACATCTTTTTGCCCGCCTAACGTGCTGTACGGCTGACTTGCTTACTGCTTGCCTTCCGTTCGACGCGACCACCAAGGGAGTCCAACGCCGCCGTCCATGGTGAGCGTCGATCCGCTCATGTAGGCACCTTCATCACTCAACGTAAAACATACACCGTGAGCCATCTCATCGGCAGTTCCCATACGCCCCATGGGCAAACCGCGGGCTCCTTCGTCGAGTTGTTCTTCGGTAAAAAACTTGCGCTCTCCCGGAGTATCAATCCAGCCGGGATGGAACACGTTCACCCGGATGCCATCGCGGATCAGTTCAATCGCGGCCGTACGGGCCATGTGGTCGATAGCGGCTTTGGCCATGTTGTATGCCATGGCCGTTGGAAATGGAATGATCGCGTGCGGCGAACTGATCACAGTGATCGCTCCGCCCTTGCCCTGTTTTAGCATCTGCTGGGCTGAAGCGCGAACGCCATGCAGAGCTCCCCACATACTGACTTCGATCGTGCGACGGAAACCGTCCATGTTGGCCTGAACCATCAGTTCCCGGTCGCTATAAACGGCATTGGATACGAACAGGTCCAGGCTTCCAAAGGTGTCTACTGTTTTCTGGACCATGGCTTCCACAGCCGCCAGATCCGACACATCACAAGCCACAACGAGTGCTTTGCGGCCCATCGCACGAATCTCTTCCGCCGTTTCTTCAGCTTGAGCAATGCTGGAACTGCAATTGATCGTGACATTCGCACCGCCTCTGGCCAGTGCCACAGCGACGGCTTTGCCGATCCCCTTGGATGAGCCGGTGACGAGGGCGTTTTTGCCAGTAAATTGGTAGTCCATAGATATCAACTTAGATTTGATCGGAGTGGCGAATTTTAATTAGAGTCGAGAAGGAAATCTTCCGCAGAAATCGGTATAACGTCAACCGTGCCGCAAGTTTTTGTCGCTCACTCGTTTGCCCATTGCCAGCGGAGAGTGTTGACTTAGTAGCAAAACTCGAGAATCTAACGTCATGCCTAACTGATCACTTTTCTTTCTTCCATCCGTGGGACCACCATGTCATCCGTGGGAAGGAGGTATACGTCTTCCCACGGATGGCATAGCGGTCCCACGGATAAATACACTTTTCTGCAAAGACTTTGCTCCGCGACTATTGGTATTAAGCGTTCTCCAGCGGTGTCGTGATTGGCTTGCAGTTGGCACGACACGCCGCCAGCAAAGAGTCCGTTTATCGTCTACAAAGCGAGATCGTCAAACTCAATTGCAAGTCACCAAGTCCCGTGCGGGCGAGGACGCCCGCGAGGACGCCCGCGAGGACGCCCAATGTCACTCACTTTCGAATTGCTGTACTCAATGTAAGGATAGTATTCGCTTGCCGAGGTTAAAGTCTATCAGCCGGAACGCGTTAGCGTCCGGTTAATGGATAAAAACCGGACGCTAACGCGTTCCGG
>JANODD010000053.1:0-33796 GCA_031412515.1 Planctomycetia bacterium
CACAACCGGAGGCTAACGAGAGCGTCCCGCTTAGGAATGAACTTGAAAACGTGGATTTACAGGTGATTTATCAGCCGGAAGGCGTTAGCCTCCGGTGCTATACACAACCGGAGGCTAACGCCTTCCGGCTGATAAGACTATACCACCATAACGACCAGCTTCAGTTCAAACTCCTAAGCGGGACGCTCTCTAGTGAATTCGGTTTAAAACATTTGGATTGCGATTGAAATTAGAACATCTGACCAGAGAATTAAGATGATAAGCCAACCCCTTCTGCAGCGATTTTTTACTTTTCGCCTACCTTTTCTCGCCCTGTCTGTCACTGTACTTTGCTCGGCGGAAACGCCGCTAACGGGCCAAGTTCCACTCGGAGAAACCGTTCCTAATCCGGTTAGGCAAGTCGATCCGCAGGCTTCACCGTCGGATTCCAAACCGCAACAGGCTATCGAAACGAAGTCCGATCCCAAACCTTCCACCTCACCAGCATCCAAAGCGAATCCGCCTCAAGCTGACGCCGCAACTGTTAAATCGTCGGCCAAACCAAAAGCCGGATCCGACGAAAAAAAATCTGTGCAGGCTTCGGCTGCTGATCCCGTTTCGCGCGATCTTCAGAACATTGCCATCCAAGCTCGCAAGCAATTAAGCCAAGACAAGCTTCCGAAAGTCACATCAACAAAGCGAGAATTGATTTCGGCGATTGACAATCTCGAGAGGTTTTTGGCAACGAATCCACAACAAGTTGATCAGTGGAAGAAATTTCTGCGGCTCGACCAAATGCGGGACGAAGCCAATGCTGAAAAACCGAATACGGCGCTCTTGATAGATCTTGAAACTTCGATGCGTCAGAACTATCGGGGACTAGAGTATCCCCAGTACATGAAATTGCGTGAAAGCTTGATGCATTATCACCGGGCGTTGCGCTTCGGTACCGCTCCAGAGCAAACCATTAAAGCCATCGATGTTCGGCTAGAGAAACTTGTTGAAACTCTGAACGAGCCTTTGGAGTCGGAAACTGAGCGGAGTGAGGCGGTCGGCGTCATTGCGAACTATCTAGACTTGACCGGCCAAGCCCCAATTTCGCTAGCTGCAATTCAAGCTAAATATTCTCAACCGAACGTGCGTGCGTATGTCCGCGAATCGTTCGTGACTCGCATGTTGTCACGGCCCGTCGCTCAGCCAACGGCCGTCAACGAATGCCTTCTTGGTACCCGCGTCGTCGGTTCGGCAAGCATGAATGGTGGCGTATCGGCTGACTTGATGCCAAGCAACAACGGTGTTGCCTTGTGCCTAAGTCTCAATGCAACCATGTTCACGAACAGCAATGGTTACAACCGTGGAGTTATCATTCACAGTACTGGCTCATCCCCCGTCCAAGCCTCAAAGCAAATCTTCGTTTCGCCTGCAGGGATTTCTTCGACGGGAACATCTGTAGCTACGAACTTGCATACACAGATCAACTCGATCGAACATCGTTCCCGAATTGTTCGCCGAATCGCAACACGTAAGGCGGCGGAGACGCAGCCTCAAGCTAACGTGATTGCCGAAGGTCGCCTTCAAGATCGGGTTCGTACTCAGTTTGATCAACAGGTCGAAGAACAACTTGGCAAAGCTCGAGTTCAATTTGCAAACTTCCAAAACCAATCGCAGTCGCGCCCCGAACTTAACCGCATCGGCATGCCCATGCCGGCTTATACCTACAACTCTTCATCGACTGTTATCCAGGGCCTGTTGACCCAGCGTACCAACTCGCAATTGGCGGCTCTAACACCGAGCGACTTACCCAAAGCGTTCGATGCCCAAGTCATCATCGAAGCCCATCAGTCAGCAGTGATGAACGCCATCGATGTCTTCTTGGGTGGCCGAACGATTCGCAATTACGACCTCGATGACCTCGTAAGACAATTTGGTGGCAAAGTCACTCCAGAGTTGCAAAAAGAAGCGAACGCAGATCCTTGGTCGATCACCTTTGCTGCTTTCCACCCAATCCAAATCGATCTCAATGACGGCCTAGTCAAGATAACTCTTCGGATTGGCCAAATGACTCGTGGTGAACAAGTGCTCAAGCAAGACGCAGCGATCACCGCTGTTTATCGCCCAACCATTTACAACGGCTATTTGCGTCTAGATCGCGAAGGCGAAGTCAAAATCGAGTTCTTTGGAAAGATCAGTAACATCGGTGCCGTCAGCATGCGAGCGTTTCTAAAAGGAAAGTTTGAAGACACCTTCAAACCTGTCCTTGTAAACGCGCCTATGACGCTTCCAACTCCAAAGCAGCCCAATGTCCCACCAATGCAAGTTAGTAACTTGCAACTCGACAACGGTTGGGTGCAGGTTAGCTTGCAGTAGGATGGGATTGAGCGGTTGGATCATTGAGCCGTCGGCGCTAGCCGCGGGTAAACGGAGTTGTGGTCTTCCAAGAGTAATTATCGATCTGATGCGATCGGCGTTTGCAGAGAATCATTCGGCATTTGGAGGTCGCTGCATCATGTTGCAGTATCCACTCCGTTCACCCGCGGCTAGCGCCGTCGGCTCACAATCTTGCAAGCTACGAACGTTGCCGGGCATGCTTGAGCGGTAGCCAAGCACCGTTCTGATTGCTGCTTTCGACGCACTGCTGGATGAACAACATGCCTTCAACACCGTCGTGCACGTTTGGATAAACAGTATCGCGACGTTCGACTTTCTTACCAGCCGCCTTGTCGATGATGGCATCAAAAGTACTTGCGTAGATGTTAGCAAAAGCTTCAAAGAAGGCTTCGGGATGACCACTCGGCAAACGGCAAGCCCCGCGTCCTGCTTCATTCATGAATGGCGCGTTGGGATCGCGGGTGTACAGTTGATGAGGGTGCCCGTTGCGACGGAAGACCATCACGTTCGGTTCTTCTTGGCGCCATTGGATCGCGCCTTTGGTACCATCGATTTCGATCGAAACATCGTTTTCGCGACCGTGGCTGATCTGTGACGCGGTTACTGTCCCCAAACCACCATTGGCGAACTTGATCACGGCAGTACCATAATCATCCAACTTGCGGCCTGGTTCGAACGATCGCAGATGGCAAGAGATCGCTTCAGTCTTCAGTCCCGTCATGTAACGAGCGAGGTTGTATGCATGAGTAGCGATATCTCCAAAGCAACCGGCCGCGCCGCTCTTTGTCGGGTCAGTCCGCCATGCCGCTTGCTTTTGATCGGACTCTTCAAGCCTAGTGCGCAACCAGCCTTGAATGTAATTTGCGCGAACGGCTTGGATTTCACCCAGTTCGCCGCTAAGGATCATCTGCCGAGCTTGGCGGACGAGTGGATATCCGGTGTAGTTGTGTGTCAGCGCGAAAACCACGTCCGACCTATCGACCACGTCGGCCAGCTGCTCAGCTTGAGCCAAGTCGAAGGTCATGGGTTTATCGCACACCACATTAAAGCCCGCTTCAACGGCCGCTTTGGCAATCTCAAAGTGCGTGTGGTTAGGAGTTGTGATGCTGACGAAATCAATTCGCTTGTCGGCTGGCAGTGCCTTTTCTTTGGCAAACATCTCTTCGTAGGAACCGTAGGCCCGTTCCGCGGCAATGTCGTAATCGGGTGCCGAGGCTTTTGCGCGTTCAGCGTTGCTGGAAAGTGCTCCGGCGGTCACGATGGCTCGATTATCCAGACAGGCCGCGATCGAATGCACGCGTCCGATGAATGACCCTTGGCCTCCGCCTACCAATCCCATCCGAAGTTTGCGATTTAATGGCCCGTTCGTCATTCGAGTTTCTCCCAGTAGGTTTTGAAGGTTTTTGCAGCGATCTAGGGTGCCGATGTTTTAGCACAAGTTCGTCGCCTGTGGCAGACGGTCTCGCGACAGGCTTGATTCAGGTAGTTAAGGTAGCTGGTTTCGTGAGAAACCGGATGCATAAGAACGATCAACGGCGCGTACCGGTTTCTCACGAAACGGTCGAGCAAATGTTGGCACAGCTCCGGTATGTCCTCAACACGTTCACGCAGTGCGGGCATATGGATTTCGAAAACGGCCAGCCGAAAATGATAGGTAACGCCATGATCATTGAGGATAAATTTCTGCCATGAGAATCCGCAATGCAGGCATTGTTTGATATGGCTCCATAGCGGAGCCTTTTCTATAAGTCCCCAGAGAGATGGGGATTCCGCGCGCCCTCGGATTGCCGCACTTACGGCTGTCGCGCTGCCTTCGTATTGAAAGCTACTGTGGTGATCGGCAGGGAAGCCTACCAACCACACGAACGCCTCCACGCACACTTTGCGCGACCACGGTCGAAGCCAAGCGATCGGTGCACGCTTGTCGCAAAATTAGTTACCCTCGTAACTGTCTTGCTTATCACCCTTCGACCAGTTCATGCATCGGATGTTGACCTACCGATAGTTGAACCGCTTCACACAATTTTTGTCGAAGCCGAAACGGTCGCTAAAGAAGTTCGAGGCATCTACGATGTGCTCGCTTTCGAAGGGAAGTGTCAACTGCGTCAGGGCGAATTCCAAGTCACCAGCGACAAGATCACGCTATGGATCGAACGCCGCAATCAGCTTGGTATGGAACTGCCTGGAAAGATCATCTGCCAAGCGGATGGGCACACAGAGATTACTTGGGAAAAAGTCCCGCGACTTAGAGACAATCGTTGGATGGGACGACTGTTCAGTTTGAAACCAGTTGACTTTCGTGTCGGGCGCGAAGTCAAACGTTTTGATATTCCAAACTTGGATTGGAGCAGCGTTCAGCAGGCGAGTTACACGCAGACGGATAGCAATGGCCATGTGCTCGCCCCTCCGCTCCTCGGCGAATTGCAGCTACAAAATTCTGCAACCGGATCGGGCGAACTGCCCAGACCCATACTCAATCCGGCCACACCAAGTGCCATTCCAACAACACCAGGCGCAGTTCAATGGAATCCAAGCGGCGGAACCAGTTCATCCACTCAGTTGCCATCGACAGGATTAGTTGTCCCTCAAGATGGTTCGCGGCCCTATCCAGCCGCTGGTTTGCCACAAACGCTAATCGATACCGTTTCGCCATTTCCAGCACCCGGTCAAGTCGCTTTGCAAGTGCCAACTGCCCAACCGAACTTCGGCGCAAAGTCGGTTGAATTCTTGCCAAAAGGTAACGGCGTACTGAACTTTTCTTACACTCCAGATCCAGCCACCGGTGAATCGGTCGCTCAGATCCTTGGCGGCTTCAAGCTCATTGTTCGCGATGTGCAAGTCGCACAGAGCAACGGCACGCAAATGGAATTGGGGACAGTCACATTAGAAGCCGACAACGCTGTAGTGTGGATCAAGAACGTTGGAACCGATGGTTCAGGCGGTTTTGTTTCGACTTCCGAGCGACCGATCGAACTCTATATGGATGGCAACATTGTTTTCAATCAAGGGCAGCGCGTCATCTATGCCGATCGCATGTACTACAACGTATCGAGCGAATACGGAATGGTGCTGTCTGCCGAGATACTCACACCCGTTCCGCAGTATCAAGGTCTGTTGCGATTGAAAGCCGACGTGCTTCAACAACGCAATCGCCAAAACTACATGGCTTACGGAGCGGCGATCACAAGCAGCCGCATGGGCGTGCCGCGGTACTGGTTACAAGCCAACGAAGTCAGCTTGCAAGATGAACGAAGCGACGCCGACGTGGGCTCGTTTGATACACTGTCAGGAACCGGTCCCACGAACATGCGGGCCACAAGTTCGAACAACTTCGTTTACCTGGGTGGCGTCCCAGTCGGTTATTGGCCAGTGTTTTCAACGAATCTTTCCAAGCCAAGCTTTTACCTAACAAGTCTGAAGTATAAGAACGACAACATTTTTGGATCGCAAATTTACTCCGAGTTTGACGCGTACCAATTGCTAGGCATCGATGGTCCTACAGGAACTTCGTTGATACTATCCGCGGACTATCTATCGGAACGCGGACCGGCCGGCGGATATCGTTTTACCTACCAAAGGCCGACATTCTTCTTTGGGATACCAGGGCAAGGGGTATCGGATGGATGGTTCATTAAAGACAGTGGACTCGATACGCTCGGTAGAGATCGCGTCAAGATGACACCTGAGCGAGACCTGCGAGGACGGGTTTATTCGCGTAATAGATTATTCGTGAACCCAAACCTTGAAATCCAGGCAGAGACCGGCTGGATTAGCGATCGCAACTTTTTGGAACAGTACTTTGAACGAGACTGGGATCAACAAAAAGACCTGAGCACCGACCTGCGATTGCGGCGATACAACGGCAATCGCATGCTCGACATCTGGGGACAAGCTCGCGTCAACGACTTCTTCACTGAGACCGAACGCCTGCCGCAAATCGATCATTACTGGTTGGGCCAAGACCTCTTCAATCAACGACTGACTTACAACCAACATACTAACGTAGGTTATGTTCATCAGAAGGTTGCATCGACACCAACCGATCCGCAGGACCTTGCCAAGTTTCAATTGCTACCGTGGGAGACTGATAGCGAAGGTGTTAAAGCTGCGACGCGGCAGGAGTTGAGCATGCCGCTTCAGTTGGGTGCTTGGAAAGTTATTCCCTATTTATCCGGCGAAGCTGCATTCTGGAATGAAGACGTCAATCAGGACGACCTTACGCGTTTAACGGGACAAACTGGAATTAAGACATCGCTGCCGTTCTGGCGAGCTTATCCGAACCTGGACAGCCGACTGTTTGACATTCGCGGCATCGCTCACAAAGTCACGCTCGAATCCGAGTTCTTCTATGCCGACTCGACTGCGAACCTGGATCGTTTACCGCTCTATGATCCGCTGGATGACAACTCGCAGGAGCACTTCCGTCGGAGAATGATCTTCAACACGTTTGGAGGAGCAACGCCACCCAAGTTCGACGAACGCAATGCCGCATTTCGGACCGGCATGCAACGTTGGATTACCGCTTCCAGTGGAGAAATTGTCGATGATCTCTCGCAAGTACGCCTAGGTGTCAATCAACGATGGCAAACCAAACGCGGAGTGCCCGGTCGCGAGCGCATTGTTGATTTGGTGGCCCTGGATGTCGATTGGATTTTGTTTCCTAAAGCGGATCGCGATAACTTTGGTGAAGAAGCAGGCGCGCTCAACTATGATTTCCGATATAACGTCGGCGATCGTCTATCACTGCTATCGAATGGTTACTTTGATTTCTTTTCGCAAGGACTAAAGACGATTTCCGCTGGCGCAAAGTTCTCGCGCCCTGGCCGGGCTGACGCTTACATCGGCGTGATATCCCTAGAAGGACCGATTAGCAGCAACGTGATCAATGGCAACGTGAACTATCGGCTCAATGAAAAATGGATCTTTACGAGCGCGGCGGCGGTGGACTTGAGCAGTGTCGGAAACATTGGCCAGTCGCTTGCATTGACGCGCATCGGAGAATCCGCACTGATTCGGGTTGGCATCAACGTGGACAGTGGTCGCGATAACGTCTCATTCAACTTTAATATCGAACCGCGATTCCTACCGACAACACGTCTCGGATCACTAGGCGGACAACTAGTTCCACCTGCCGGTCTGTTCGGCCTCGAGTAGAAGCATTGTGGCGAGCACATGTAGCTGGTTTCGTGAGAAACCAGAGCGCACCGGTGACCTAAGCACTTGCGCATTCAACGTCATCCGAAAATTAAAGTTTGACAACGCACTAGCTAGTGCTTTGTCCTGATTAAATTTTGGGGTTAGCGGTGAGCATGACTGAATATTGCTTGGTTTGGTTTTAGTGTGCCACTGGCTTTCCCAATTGCATTCGGGAATCCGAGTGCAATTGGGAAAAGGCCAGTGAAACGGAGTGGGTTAGTGTACTTCAGGCGTCGCGTTCCAACAGTAACTCACACGACGTGAAAGTTATCGCAGTTATATCGTTAACTAGTGAAAATGCTCTCCAAAGCGTTGATTCCACTCCCTGGAAATCGATAGGTATGGTTATGCGTGGCGGTTGATGGAGTTTATAACTTCGGCCTGCTTTGTCCAAAGCGTCCGGACATTGCTCGACTAATGTAGTTCGCACTCAAACACTTCGGTTCACTGGCCTTGCTTTGCCCAATAGCGGAAGCGCTATCGGGCAAAGCAAGCCAGTGGCACACGAAACCAAAACTCCAACCCCAAAGTTAAATTGTGTTGAAGCACTTTTAAAAGTCGCACCGCTAAAATTGAAAATACTCTTTGCATCCTTTACGGCACATCAGCCAACTTAGCTCGCTTCGGGTTATGATTGAAAATGTGCTTGTTATAATTCACCTAAGTTGCAATGAAAGCGACAGATGCCCGACTTGACTGTGGAAGCAAAGAACTTAATCGGTGACCGATGGGTAGCTGGACTTGGGATGGCCTTCGAGCGCCGAACGCCTGCCGGTGACAAAGTTGTCTGTGCCGGTCACGTGGCCAGCATTGAACAAGTGGACGAAGCGATTGAGGTGGCCAATGTCGCGTTTCACTCTTGGAGCGAACTGCCTCTCGATGATCGATTTGGTATCGCGCGACGATTCGCAGATCAATTAAATCAGAAGAAGGAAGAGCTAGCGCGGCTGATCTCGACCGAAGTCGGCAAGCCACTCTGGGAAGCTAGAACTGAAGTTGCGGCAGCAGTCGGCAAAGTTGCAAACTCAATCGATGCTATTCTCAAGCGACGCTGGACCACGACGGAACAGATTGGTTCCTATGTGGCCGTGACACGCTTTCGACCCCACGGCGCGTTGCTTGTCCTCGGGCCATTTAACTTGCCGGCGCATTTACCCGGCGCCCATATCGTCCCAGCGTTACTGGCTGGCAATACCATTGTCTTCAAGCCGAGTGAACTTGCGCCCGCAGTTGGACAATGGCTGGCAGCCGCTTGGCGTGAAGCAGGATTACCTGGCGGCGTATTAAATCTAGTTCACGGCGGAGCACCTAATGCGATTCACGCAGCGCAGAGCCCTGACATCGCGGGCGTGTTATTTACTGGCAGCGAGCGAGCTGGGTCGAGCTTACACCGATCGCTGGCTGGTCAGCCTCAAAAAATTCTCGCTTTGGAGCTCGGCGGAAACAATCCGTTGGTCGTTCATCGTTGCACTGATGTTCATCGAGCCGCGATTACAGTCATCAATTCGGCGTACATCACCTCAGGTCAACGATGCACCTGCGCGCGGCGTTTGATCGTTGTTGGTCGGTCAGCTTGTGATCAACTGCTCGATAAGCTCAAAGAACTTCTACCGCTCGTCCGAGTTGCCGATCCACTTTCGGAACCTCAACCGTTCATGGGTTCGCTCATTCACGCGACCGCCGCGCAAAACATGCTCGATGCGCAAGACGTGCTGATTTCATCGGGCGGAGAGTCGGTCGTGAAAATGCAGACTGTAGGCGATCATCCAGCGATGCTTAGTCCCGGTTTGCTGCGAGCCGACGCGCGATTGCTTGATGACTGCGAGCACTTTGGCCCAATGCTGACCGCCCATGTTGCAAGCGATCTGGATGAAGCAATCAAGCTTGCGAATGCGACTCGATTTGGACTCTCCGCTGGTCTCCTTGGCGATCATGTCGAGGACTTTCATTATTTCTTACATCGCATTCGGGCTGGCATCGTTAACTGGAATCGCCAAACGACCGGCGCCAGCGGCAAGTTACCATTTGGCGGAATCGGCCAGAGCGGCAACCACAACCCTAGCGGCTTTTTTGCTGCAGACTATTGTTCTTATCCAATCGCTTCACTGGAGAGTCATGATTTGGCGGAAGCGAATGCTGTGGTTCCTGGGTTGGAGGGGTTGATTGACCATTGAACAAGAATGGGAATGCAAGAATGGGAATGATGGGAAGAATGGGAGTTATGATGCGCGGTCGTTTGGGTTGCGGTTGCGGTAATCTTTTCTTGCGCTAGTCATTCTTTCGCGCAAGCCGCCTTGTTCTAGAAATTCTTTCTCCAGAGTTTTTAATTGTTGATCTAGCAGGTAGTTTGTTTGATGGATTAGGCAGATGGCGATGTTTGCGACCACGTCGGCAGAGCGTGTTTCGGTGAACACGCGATAAACCTCGAACGTTTGTGGTGTTTGGCGGCCCAGCTTGCGAACAAAGAGGGCTTCTTTAGAGTCCTTTTCCCAAATGGGAAAGTCGCGGACTCTTAAGAAATCACGGTAGTCGGCCAGCAATTCTTCCAGACTGGCACGACCAACGTTGGTCAGCTTGATCTCGGTCTCTTTGGAAGTTGTCCCGGCTTTGCTGCCTTCTAAAATGTTTTGCTTGCAAGAGCGAGCGGACTGTATCATTTGGTCGATTGTGCGATCACCGCGCGAAAGGTACTTATGGGCAAATCGGAAGGTGATGTCATAAACCACTTCAGCTTTTTGAAAAGACAACAAAGTCTGATAATCGCCCCGCGGCTTTAGCATCCGCCTATCATTATTATTCCCATTATTCATATGACTCCCCTTCCTCCCCCCCAATATAGCCCATTTACTTCCCCTTTTCCCACCGCCGGTTACCCGAATTCAACCCATGGATTAGACTATAGGCTCTTCAAACGACGACCAGAATTACAGGAAATCGCATGTTAACGCGGGCACAATTGGATACTGAAGGGCTTCTACGCGAGCTCATGGAACAACGGATTTTGTTGCTGGATGGGTCCATGGGGGCGCTGATCTTCCAGAAGAAAATTTCTGAGGCAGCGATTCGTGGCGAACGGTTCAAAGATCATCCGGCTGACCTGTCAAAACAAACGGACTTGCTAGTACTCACCCAGCCCGACATTATTCGCAGCATCCATGCCGAGTACCTGAATGCTGGCTCGGACATCATCGAGACCAACACGTTCAACGCCAGTCTCATTGGCATGGCGGAAGCAAAGCTTTCTGACATCGCTTATGAGATCTCCAAAGCCGGTGCCGAAGTCGCTCGAGCGGCCGTGGAAGAATGCTTGAAGCGCGATCCTTCGAAGCCGCGTTTCGTTGCGGGCAGTATGGGACCAACGGCAGTTCAGTTATCGATGAACGCAAAGGGCGATCCAGCTACGCGGCCGTTTTCATTCGAACAGATGGTCGCAAGCTACGAAGTCAACATTGACGGTTTGTTAGATGGTGGCGTCGACCTTTTATTGCCAGAGACGTCGTTCGATACGTTAAACTTTAAAGCCTGCTTGTTGGCAATTGAAAACGTGTTCGCACGACGTGGACAACGCTGGCCGGTCATGTTGTCAGCGACGGTCTTCGAGGGTGGCGTTACCTTGACTGGCCAACAACTTGAAGCTTTTTGGGTCGCGGTCTCGCACTTCCCGATGCTCACCGTCGGCCTGAATTGCGGATTAGGCGGCGACAAGATGCGGCCCTATCTCGAACGACTTGCAAACGTCTCGGATTCGTTCGTTAGTTGCTATCCGAACGCAGGCTTGCCGAATGCACTTGGTGAGTTCGATGAAACACCTGCTCGCATGGCCGGCTTCGTGCACGACTTTGCGAAGCAAGGTTGGGTCAACGTCGTGGGTGGTTGCTGTGGCAGCACACCGGCTCACATTAAAGCGATCGGTGAAGCGGTCAAAAACGTTACGCCTCGCAAAGCCGTAAAACGCAATCGCATGTCACAATTTGCGGGCAACGAACCACTGGTGTTCCGCAAAGAAAATCCGTTCGTGATGATCGGCGAACGCACCAACGTCACCGGCTCGCGAAAGTTCGCTCGCCTGATCAAAGAAGGTAAGTTCGAAGACGCGATTCGTGTCGCTCGAACCCAAGTTGAGAATGGTGCAAACGTCATCGACGTCAACATGGACGAAGGGATGCTCGACGGCGCTGCCGCAATGAGCACCTTCTTAAACCTTGTTGCGCATGAAACCGAAATCGCTCGTGTACCGCTGATGATCGACAGCTCCAAGTGGGAGATCCTCGAAGTCGGTATGCGTCACTCGCCGGGCAAGCCGATTGTCAATTCAATCAGCTTGAAGGAAGGCGAAGAAGAGTTCCTGCGCAAAGCCAAGTTCATCCACCAACACGGCGCCGCCGCGGTAGTTATGGCTTTCGACGAACAAGGCCAAGCGGCTGACTACGAAAACAAAGTTCGTATCTGCAAGCGTGCTTACAAAATTCTGACTGAAAACGGCTTCCCCGCCGAAGATATCATTTTTGATCCGAACATTTTGACTGTCGGTACAGGCCTGCCAGAACATGCCAACTACGCCGTCGACTACATCGAAGCGGTCCGAACCATCAAGAAAGAATGCCCTGGAGCACGAACTAGCGGCGGGGTCAGCAACGTGTCGTTCTCGTTCCGCGGAAACGATACCGTTCGCGAATCGATGAACGCAGTCTTCTTGTACCACGCCATCGCCGCTGGCCTCGACATGGGTATCGTCAACCCAGAAATGCTCGAAGTCTACGACGAAATCGAGCCGGATCTGCGCGAGCGAGTCGAAGATGTACTGCTGAATCGTCGCCCGGATGCAACGGAGCGATTGATCGAATATTCCGAGACCGTAAAGGCCAAAGAAAAAGGCCCCGTCAAAGTCGATGCGTGGCGTGAAGGGACCGTTGAAGAGCGACTGCGACACGCATTGCTCAAAGGCATCAGCGATCACATAGACGCCGACACTGAGGAGGCTCGTGTTAAGTTTGGTCGACCATTGAAAGTGATCGAAGGTCCGCTAATGGATGCGATGAACTTGATCGGCGATCTCTTTGGTCAAGGCAAAATGTTCTTGCCGCAAGTTGTAAAATCGGCTGCGGTAATGAAGAAAAGCGTCGCTTATTTGACGCCTTACATGGAAGCCGAAAAAGCCGCTGCTGGAGCAACTGGCGGACATACCAGCCGCGGTAAAGTCTTGCTAGCCACTGTAAAGGGCGACGTTCACGATATCGGTAAGAACATCGTTGGAACCGTTCTCCAGTGCAACGACTTCGAAGTCATCGACCTCGGGGTGCTCGTTCCATGCGAAAAGATCTTGACCGAAGCCAAAAAGCATGGTGCCCAAGTTATCGGACTATCCGGCTTGATCACTCCATCGCTCGACGAAATGGTTCATGTCGCCAAAGAAATGCAGCGCGAAGGTTTTACCGTTCCACTGCTAATCGGTGGTGCAACGACCAGCGCGAAACATACGGCTGTAAAGATCGCACAACATTACAACCATGAAGTTGTCCATGTGCTCGACGCATCGCGCAGCGTCCCGGTCGTTGAGAAACTGGTCAATCCGAAATCGCGTGACGCTTTTGCGGCCGAGATTAAGGCCAAGCAAGATGAAGAACGAGCCAGCTTTGCGGTGCGTCGCGAACGCAAATTGGTCGATTTCTCTGAAGCCCAAGCTCGCAAATTGGCCATCGATTGGACAAATTACACTGCGCCTAAACCCGCGTTTACAGGTGTTCGCGACGTTAGCGCTACGGTGGCTGAACTGCGTCCGTATATTGATTGGTCGCCGTTCTTTATGACTTGGGAATTGAAGGGCAAGTTCCCAAAAATATTCAAAGATCCTGTTGTCGGTGAGATCGCCCAAGAACTGTACGATGACGCGCAAGCGGTGCTCGATCAATTCGAGAAAGATCCCAACATCATTCTCAAAGGCGTTTATGGATTTTTTCCAGCCAAGAGCTTGAGCGACACGATCGTTGTTTACAGAGATGAATCGCGAACGGACGAACTGCTGCGTTTTGAAATGTTGCGTCAACAGTGGGAACGTGTCGATCAAAAAGCGTTCCGTAGTTTGGCGGACTACGTCGATCCAACTGGTAAGCCCGACTATCTTGGTGCCTTTGCAATCACAGCGGGTCATGGTGTCGACGAGATTGCCAAAAAACTACGTGGGGAAATGGAAGACGGCAAAGCGATTTTGGTGCAAGCTTGTGCGGATCGTTTAGCTGAAGCTTTTGCCGAGATGCTGCACGAACGTGTTCGAAGCGAATGGGGCATTGAAGAATCGCTGACCAAGGAAGACTTGATCGACGAAAAGTACCGTGGTATACGGCCTGCGGCAGGTTATCCATCGTGTCCGGATCACAGCGAGAAAGAAACACTTTGGAAATTATTGGACGCTGAGCAACGCGCCGGTATTTCTTTGACCGAGAGTTTTGCGATGTGGCCTGCGGCAAGTGTCAGCGGTCTATATTTTTCGCATCCAGAAGCTCGCTATTTCGCCGTGGATCTTATTACTCGCGATCAAGTCGACGATTACGCGAAACGCAAAGGCTGGCCCAAAGCAACCGCCGAACGCTGGCTCGCGCCCAACTTGGGTTACGATGCGTAGCCAGTAGCCTAGGCATCCTGCCTGGGAAACACAACCTTCAGCCAAACTGAAAGTCTAGGCTACCTCCCGCAGGCAGGATGCCTACGCTACCAGAAACCACAATCCAAATAGTGTAAAATCGCCAACTCGGCATTCACGAACCTTCTAGAACTTTTGGATTACATCATGAAAAACCAAACATGGACGCGGCGCAATTTCATAGCCGCTTCGTCAGCCTTAGCACTTGCAACATCAACTTTGCCTCGTTTGAATGCTGCCGAAATTAAACACGCAACGAAGCCGCGACGACTGCTGAAGACGCTGAAAGTCGGCATGGTCAAAGTCCCAGGCGATTTGACAGCCAAATTCGCGGCTGTGAAAGCAGCCGGCTACGATGGAATTGAACTCGATAGTCCAGGCATCGATGTAGAAGCCACCAAGAAAGCGATTGCCGCGACGGGTCTAGTGGTCGATGGCTCCGTTTGTTCGACGCACTGGGGAGTTCGTCACACCAGCCCCGATGCTGCGGTCCGCGCGAAGGCACTTGAGGATCTGAAGACTGCGATCACTCAGACGCATGCCGTTGGTGGCCACACCGTTTTGCTAGTTGTCGGCAAAGGCGAAGATGGTCCCGAAGCCGAGATCTGGCCACGTTCGGTTGAAAATATCAAGCAGGCTTTGCCGTTGGCCGCAGAGTTAGGAATGACCATCGCGATCGAGAACGTCTGGAACCAATTCTTGTACGAGCACGATGGACCCAACAATCAATCTGCGGACAAGTTTGTCAAATACGTCGACGAGTTCAAATCGCCTTGGGTGGGAATGCAGTTCGATATCGGCAATCACTGGAAGTACGGCAATCCGGCTGAATGGATTCGGACTTTGGGGCATCGTGTTGTTAAGTTAGACATCAAAGGATTTGCTCGAGCTGGCGATAAATGGGCGGATATTACTCAAGACGATATTCCATGGGCGGATGTTCGCAAAGCGCTTGACGATATCGGTTTCTATGGCTGGGTTGCGGCCGAAGTCGCTGGCGGAGATGGCGAACGACTGAAGACTGTTGCGCAGCAGATCGACGTAGCGCTCAACATTGGTTAGTGGAATGATTCGATACAGTTGCACTGAATGTCAACGAACCCTGCTGGTCAAGCCGAGCTTGGCCGGGCAGAGTTCAAAATGTCCGTGCGGTGCTTCGTTTACTGTACCGCAAGCTGTCCAAGCCCCTGTCCCAGTTCCTGCCCCTGCTCCGTCTTCGCCGGCTCGCACAGCACCCGTAGCGGCCAATCCGGCACTCACTAATACCCAACCCGCGCAGCCTGCAAATCTTACCGCAAACGGCCTGGTGGTTAGCTGTACGAAATGCGACCGCCAGCTTCGTGCACCTGCAAATGCTGCCGGAAAAGCGGTGCGATGTCCCTGCGGTCAACTGGTCTTGATCCCGTCCCAAAACAAGCCCGAAGCAAAACGCGGATCGACAGTTGTTTCTGTTGTGAGGAATAAACCCGGCGGCGATTGGCTCAATCAGTTGCCACCGCAGCAAGTCCAGCACGCTCCACTTCCGCAGAACGGCGCGGAGTTTTGGTATGTCGACGTTGAGCCAGAAGACTACGAACCACCGCCACCAGTTGCCCCGCCAGACGCAAGGCAGCTCTCCCATGAGTATATTCGCGGGGCTGAAAAGGAACTGCGCGAGCAGCGAAAGCACGGAAACAGCGGAGCGCTGGGGACTGCCCAGGTTATCTTAATCCTGGTTGGCATCGTGTCGATCGCATTGAACACCTTTCTATTTATCAACGCCCCAGACGAAGTCCAGAAGGTAATGGACGGCGGCGATGTCCGCATGTCACAAGAAGCCCTGCTTCAGTTTGTACAAACTTTCTACGGAGTCTTCATTGCAATCGGTGTGATCATGCTCCTCTTGGGAGCACTGATTTATCAGTTTCCCGTTTTCTGTCCGTTGGCTGGATTGATTCTTTACATTCTTGCGATTGTCGTTAGTGGTATACTCAATCCGATGACCCTGATAAAGGGAGCTATTATCAAAGTATTGGTTATCGTCGCGCTCTGTAAAGCAGTCGGAGACGGAGCCAACTACCGAGGCTGACGTGTGGGTACTGCTACTCGCTCAGCCGATCGATTTGGGTGCCGGTTCTAATTCATTGGTTGACGGTTGTTGTTTGGGGCGTGTGTCTAGGCGGCCGCAACTTGGTACTTGAGTAGGATGGGACTCTTGTCCCGTCCGTCCCGTCTTAAGTCGAAATCAAAGAACGCTCGGGACAAATGGTCCCAAGCTACGAGCAGCGGTTATAATAACAGTCGTAAACGAGTTCACCTTTTTCCTGCACCGGATCTTCCAATGAATAACCGCCGACGATTTTTGCAATCCAGTGGCCTAGCGTTAGGCGTCGGCACGCTGGCACCGCAATTCTTGGCGCGCGCCGCAGCTGACGCAAAGAGCGACAAAGATCGCGTACTAGTTGTCGTTCAGTTATCAGGTGGCAACGATGGACTGAACACGATTATTCCGTACGCCGATGATGTCTATCGCAAGCGTCGCCCCAGTTTGGCGATTCCAGCGACTGAGATTATCAAGTCCAACGATCACACAGGTTTTCATCCAGCTCTGCGTGGATTTGCAGATCTGCTCGGCCAACAACAATTGGTGGTTGTGCAAGGAGTTGGCTACGCAAACCCGAATCGCTCACACTTTGAATCGATGGATATCTGGCACACGTGTCATCTGAAGAACGAGCAACGATCGGTGGGTTGGTTGGGACGTTACTTGGATCAAAGCGTGGGCGCGGACGGCGGCGATGTTCCGGCGATTCATTTTGGTGGCGAGCAACAGCCCCTGGCACTCCAGGCCCGCGATGTTCGCGTCCCCTCAGTCAAGTCGCTGGACGATTTCAAACTGCAGTCAGGCAATGACCAATTTCGCGAAACGGTTTCGAAGCTGGCATCCACGCAGCGGAGCACGGCGAGCGATTTGCTGGGGTTTGTGCAAACAAGCACCTCGGCGGCATTGGTCGCAAGTGACCGAGTCGCCGCAGCCCAGTCGGATTACAAATCCGCAGTTGAGTATCCGCAAAGCGATCTGGCGCGTAAGCTTCGCATCGTCGCGCAGTTGATTAACGCTGGACTCAATACGCGGATCTATTATGTGACGCTCGATGGTTTTGACACTCATTCCCAACAGGCGGATGCCCATGCTGCGTTGCTGCGACAGTGGGGGGACGCTGTCACGGCGTTCACTCGCGATGTTACCGGACATGGTCACGGATCGCGTATTCTAACGCTCAGCTTCAGCGAGTTTGGGCGACGCGTCGAAGAGAACGCCAGCAAAGGAACTGATCATGGTGCGGCGGCTCCGTTGATATTAACGGGTGGCGGCGTGCAAGCAGGTTTCTATGGCGATCATCCAAGCCTCACTGATTTAGACGATGGCGACTTGAAATTCCATACTGACTTTCGCCAAGTGTACGCGACAATTTTGAACAATTGGTTGGGCTGTGATAGCGAAAAAGTAATCGGGGCGAGCTACGAACCATTGCCGATCCTAAACACTTAGAAGCAGGTAGGAAATAGCTGTCGCATGCTTGCCTCTCACCAATGCGTTTTGGTGTTGCGTGTTTTTGTGTGCCACTGGTTTGGCCAGTGTACCGAAGCGTTTCGGCTCGAAGTAAATATTACGCTCCGATGTGTGAGGGCTTTGCACAGAAGTTGCCGAAGTAAACAACTTGGCACTTAGCGGCGCAAACGAAATAGCAATCCAACGCAGCTTCAATTCGTGTACTGGAAAGTTCTGCGGTTCACTGAGCATAAAGCTTCGACGAATCTCAAGGGGAGTGAGTAAGCGTTGGAACGGGTAACGGCAAGTTAAGTCATGTCCTTCGATTCACTGGCCTTGCCCGTAGAGTTCGATGTACGCCCAGACTCTGTGGGGCAAGCCGGTGGCACACAAAAACCAAAATGCGCAACAGGCCCAAGACATGCGGGACGTTTTACCTGTCTATGGCCGTTTAAACCGTTCACATTTTCTTTCGAACCGGACCTGTGAGTCCAACGGAAAAATAGGCCGTGGGCAACGTGTGTGTCCAAGGTAAGGCAAGTTGGCACTGGACGATCCTGGTGCATCGACGTTGATCATCCGAGCGCACCAATCGGCAAACATATGATGCTGGCAATGTGGCGACTTGATGACGACCGCGTCAAATGTTTTTGGATTCTGTCCGTGAGCATAGAAGAATGAGCGATCATAAAGACTTACCGCGCGGCTGCTGACAACCAATGTAAAATTGTCGATTGCTAGTACCGCCGTTGGCCCTGCAAACCACGCCTCACCGAACGACTCACTGCTAAAGCGACCATCGGCAAGTAAGCGCACTGTTGCCGTAATGGGAAGAGGTTGGAATCGTTGCGGGTCCAGTGTGCCGCCTAAGGTCACTTTGATCACCGAACCGACGCCACTTGCAATGGCCTTTTTCACGGCAGGTTCATCGACGATCGGTATCAGCGTTCGTCCTCGATAATCCACTTCCATTAGTTTTCGCAAGATTGCGTTGCTGTCGCCTGAAGCCCCGGAACTCGTCGCGTCAGCTGCATCGACAAGTCCACTCGTACCTGAATTTGATGCTACAACTTTACGGGCCATTTCATCGAGACTGACTAGTGGCACTCGCATTTTCTCATGATTCGCCCAAAAACTATCAGCGATTTTCAGTGCCCATTGCTCGGCCAACGCAGGGTGGTTATCCGTTACAACGAAACTATATGTCTGCAGCGCCGGAACATCTGTGAACGGGTTACCAATGAACATTCCAGCGGAAAGTCCACTGACATCAGTTTCAATCTGCTGTGCAATACGAATGCTCTCGCCAAAAAGTCCAGTTGCGGTTATCAGTTCGTCGCCACGTACGAGGGCTGGAATGGAAACTTTTGCCGTTACCGGTCGAACCTCACCAGCGACGATCCGCAGCAAAAGCCTTGCGGCACGTTGACCGGTTTCAAAGAAATCGACGTGAGGATAAGTATGGTAAGCGACTATGGCGTTACTATGTTCCAGCATGCGGTCCGTCAAAATACCGTGCAAGTCAAGCGATACAACGATTGGGATCTTCTCGCCAAGTATCTTTCGTGTTTCAGCTAACAACCAGCCTTCGGGATCAAGCTCATCTTCACTGGCCATTGCTCCATGCATGGCAAAGTAGACACCATCCACCGGCGGTGCGGCTCGGATACTATCCAAAAATTCGCGGGCAATGCGTTCCCAGGCTGACTTTGCAAGTGTTCCGCCTGACGTAATAAACATCGCGCCATAGGCAGGAACCAGTTCCACATTTCGAGATTGTTCCAAGACGCTGAGAGCGCCACCGACTTCGTTTCGCACGCCACGATGGTAGTCAAACAACGCCTCGCCACGGCGGATGGAAAAATCATCATAGCCGCTCAAGTGCGGGTTGAACGTAGAAACTTCTTGTTTGCATTCAGCGATTAAGATTCTGGTCACAGTGAAATCTCGGGATGAGCGCGTAAGTAGTCTCTACGAAACAATGTCTGAATTCCAATGATCAAAACAATTGCTGCGACAATGTAAATGAAGGAAGTGTAAGTGAGCAGGCGTTCAATTCCAATCGTCTTCTTCCACGTTCCGCCAACCAACGGCGCACAGCCTGAAACCAGGGCTCCAAAAAAATTAAGCAATCCTACGGCTGAAGCGTGCGTATCGACTTTGGCGACTTCGAACGCGGCGGGGAAAATATTGCCCATAAAAAAACCGCTAAATAGTCCGAACGTTGCCGTAGAAATGCAAGTCATCGTTAACGCTTGGCAGTTGCCGATCCCGTGCAAACACGGAGCGCACAGTAAAAGACTGGCTGTCATGAGCCACAATCTCGCCGCTTTGGTAATCAGAAAGAACTTGTCTGCTAAAACGCCACCGCACAACAGACCAACCAGCGTTGCGGATTGCAGATAGGCAGTGGCTGTGAAGGCCGCGTCGGCTTGGTTGAGCTCAAATTTTTCGAAAAGAAAATTTGGCAGCCAACTATACAACATCCACAGCCCAAACAAGAAAGTCGGAAAAACGAAACAGAGCATCACATACGTTGGTACTTTCAGCAGCTCAACTACGGCTAGATTTTTGCCTTTTTCTCGCGACGGCAAGCGAGCTTCTTCTTTCACTGTTCGCAAGAACAAGAAATACGGAATCGAATAGAGCAGTCCAACGCAACCGAGCAGAAAAAACGCTTCGCGCCACATTCCTTGATTCGCCATCCAGCCGCCGAACCAAGCTCCGCCGACTGTTCCGGCGGTTTGCGCAGTTGTTAACGTCGCAACGGCCCGCGATCTCTTTGCAGGTGTGTGGGCATTGGCGGTGAGTGCCACTGCGGCGGGCATATATAGCGATTCCGAGACACCCATCAGCGCACGAAGCGACAAGAGGATAATCGCTGAGGTGGAAAATCCGGTTGCTACCGTCACGAGGCTCCAAATTATCAAACTGAAAACGACTAATATTCGCTTCGAGTATTTGTCAGCGATCTGCCCCGCGATCGGACAGCCGACACCATAAACCCAAAGAAAGATTGTTCCAGTCAGTCCGAGCTGTTGGTCAGTCATCTGCAGTTCTGTCTTGAGAACTGGGAACATGGCAAAGACGGCTTGTCGGTCGCAGTAATTCAAAAAGTAGGCGCCCCACATGAAAGCGAGGAGCGCGGTGGCTTGGTTTCCGTTTGAGTTAGACGAAGGAGTCAAAATGGAAAAACGATCGTTAGAGTGTACGAATGTCAACTTCCTGGGCGATCACCGCCACACAATCGCCTTGACGGGTAAGGCATGGAGCTCGCATGGTCATCAAGTAGCCGTCACTCTTTGCTTCGATGGCGTCCGGCTGACGATCGGGGCGTTCAAGATGATGAATGTAACCGATTGATTGACCGCGTTTCACTTCGGAGCCTAAGTCTATGCAGATTTCAAAGACACCTGATTCTGGAGCCAACAAGTAATCATCGCGGCTAAGTGCTTGAGTGAGAATCGTCGGTGGTTTGCCAAGGCTCTCACGAGTTTCAGCTTTACCGTGCAGCACACCGACATGTATTAACACGTTTCGCAGGCCACTTGTAGCGATGCGGTGAACGGATGCAGGAATAGCTTCGCCGCCGCCGAGCTCCGTCGTAACCACTAGTTTTCCTTGATTTTCGGCTTCGACAGGCAGCAGACCGGAGCCAGCTATATCGGCATAGAGAAATGCAAAATCAGTATTCCACGCTAACATCGCCGCCAGCATTCGTTTGCGTTGCTCGAGATCGGCGACCAAGTGCATGTGGGCACATGGAACGAACTCCATGCTTCGCCCGCCTGAATGAATATCGATCACCACATCGCTCAATGGAAATAGTACTGTCGTTAGATAATGAGCAATCTGGCTGGTTACGCTTCCCTCTGGACTGCCAGGAAAAGCGCGATTCATATTCATTCCATCCAGTGGCGACAATCGTTTGGCCGCTTGAGCCGCAGGAAAGTTCAAGGACGGGATCAAGATCACTCGGCCGCTGACCATTTCAGCCAGCAGCTCGCGGCCAAGCTTCATCGCCGCGATTTGCCCTTGATACTCATCGCCATGATTGCCGCCAAGTACCAGCACGGTCGGCCCAACACCATTGGCGACGCATGTGATGGGAATCATCACATTGGCCCAGCCACCCAAATCGTGCGAATAGGGCACCTGCAAGAAACCTTGTTGCTTGCCTTTGGATTCGAAGTCGAGCGTTGTGAATAACATAATTGCTATAGGAAAGGTCGTTAAGGGAGCGATGCTCAATCGGACAGGCTTGCTTATCGTACAACGAAACGCGTTTGCCGTTTGCATGCCAATAGAAATTCGTTTGTTGGTCGGTCCGCAAGTGGAATATACCCAGGGCAAACTAGCCGCTATTGTTCGCTCTGCGAATCGCGTAAAATGAAGTTTACAACTACATCGCAACATTGAGCTGTTCGATGCCAATGTCAGGCCCAACGCTACTTTTGCGGATAGGCTGTGAATTTATTCAAGGTATGCTTACATAGTCGCCTTTCGCTCCGCGAAAGTAGCGCAAACAGCAGCCAGCGAATGCGGACGCTACTTTCGCGGAGCGAAAGACGACTACCATAAATTCACAGCCTAGGAGCAAAAGGCGACATACGACAATTCGAAATTTCTCGGGGATTAACAATATGGTACGAGTGGGTTTGGTGGGGATTGGTTTCATGGGCTGGATCCACTACTTGGCTTATCAGCGTTCGTCCAAAGCCAAACTGAAGGCGTTCTGTTCGAGTGATGCTGCCAAACGCGCGGGCAACTGGACGACGATCAAGGGAAACTTTGGTCCTCCAGGCGAACAGATTTCCGTCGACGGATTAGACGTTCACGAAACGCTCGATCAAATGTTGGCGGATCCCGAGATTGATTTGATCGACATCTGCTTACCGCCTCACATGCACGTCGAAGCAGCTTGCAAAGCGCTGGCCGCGGGAAAACACGTGCTGTGCGAAAAACCGCTTGGTCTGAACACTGTCCAGTGCGATGAGATTATGCATGCGGCAACCAAAGCTCATCGTCAAGTGATGGTTGGTCAAGTGCTGCCCTATATGGGCGAATACGAGTACGCATATCAAGCCGCTCATGACGGTCGTTTTGGACGTCCATTGAGTGGTTATTTCAAGCGAATTATTTCGCCCCCGGATTGGATTCCAGACTTTTATGATGCCAAGCGAATCGGCGGTCCGCTCATTGATTTGCACGTTCACGATATGCATTTCATCCGGTTACTTTTCGGCATGCCTCAGCGTGTGACGTGTCTGGGTAAGATGCACGATGGCGTTGTGAAGTTCTGCCATACGCTCATGGAGTTTATCGATCATGGTGTAACCGTTGGCACGTCGAGCGGCGTAGCGGATCAGTCGGCGCGACCGTTCTGCCACGGTTTTGAATTGCAATTTGAGAAGGCGACTTTGCAGTTTGAATTGGCTGCGCTCACCGATGGCGTTGATGTCATGCCGCTGAAAGTTCTTCATAAGGATGGAACGATCGAGCGTCCGCAGTTGGCGGGTGGCGACGAAGTCAGTGCATTCGTTGCAGAAATCGATGATGCGGCGACCTCCATTGAAACTGGAAAACCGCAAGTGCGACTGGATGGTCACTTTGCTCGCGACGCAGTCCATCTGTGTCAGTGTCTGCAGAAGTCAGCCGAACATCGCCACTGGGTAGAAAGCCGCTAATGGTCACGCCTATCAGCGAGGCACAACAACTGACCGCCGAGTTCACTCGCAAAGTCCGCACTGGGGTGAAGCATTTGCGTAAAAACTCCGTCGAGCTGAATGCTTGGATCGGCGAGAGCGGTCCATGTTCGCTTGAAATTCAATGGCAACGTGAGTTGTTCGAAGCGTTGGTGCGAGCCATCGCGCACCAACAACTGCACGGTCGCGCGGCAGAAGCGATTCTGGGCCGAATGGTAACTGGGTTTCGCTGCAAGGATTTCCCAAGTGCATTGCAGTTGAAACGAGCGTCACACGAAAAACTTCGCGGGATGGGATTTTCATCTGCGAAAGCTATTGCCATCCAAGGGATTGCATCGGCTGCTGTAGCTGGGCAAATCCCAAGTCGTATTGTAGCGGCGTCACTAACTGACGAAGAAATTATTGAACGCCTGTTGCCGCTTCGTGGCGTAGGTCGGTGGACGGTTGAAATGCTGCTGATTTTTACGCTCGGGCGGCTCGACGTGATGCCTACCGATGATTTTGGAGTCAAGAGCGGGCTGCAACAACTGTACGGCTTGGAGAGCATGCCCAAGAAAGCTGTGTTTGCAGAATTAACCGATGACTGGAAACCGTTTCGTAGCCTAGGGGCCTGGTATCTTTGGCGAAAAGCGGACGCTGGAAAAACGAAGTGAGCATGGGTTATGACCGCAAACACAGATCATCGACAAAGCTGGTTTGGAATGATTGCGACACTAATCTACATCGTTCTCATATTCGCTCTCTTAATGCCGGCAGTCCAAGATGGCAGGACGCGAACGCGTAACGAGTGCACGAATCGAATAAAGAATCTCGTCCTCGCAACGGTTAATTTTGAGAAGAACGTTGTTAGCAGTTCTCCAAAACGCGCAAGGCCAAACTCGTTCCATCCTGGAATCGTAATGGCCGCCATGGCCGACGGTTCGACGGTCAGTATCTCGGACGAGCTTGATAACCGCGTTTATCAGGCACTCATGACGCCACAGACTAGAAAGAGTGATGTCCCCGATGTTATGTACAGACAAAAAGAAGATGATTTTATGCAGTAATTTTTTGAAGGGTTTAACGACAGCCCTGCAAGCATTATGCTGCGCCGGTGTGGCTGGTTTCGTGAGAGACCGGGGCGTTTCGGTGACCATTCTGCTGCATCCGGTTTCTCACGAAACCAGCTACCTTACCGAACTAAAGTTCGGTGAACGAAATAGGTTTACAACCACAGCTTCAAGCGGCCGTCGAGCATATCAGGGATCTTCTTGCGAATGGCTCGATCAACTTGGTCTGCGGTGTAGCGAACACTAAAATGAGCCGCAATGATGAGTTCGTTTTGGAACTCATCTTTGCGAGCAATCCAATCGTCCAAGTGCATGTGACCATGCTTGTGTATTTTTTCCTTGCGGTGCTTTGGTGCGACAAAGGTCATTTCGGTAATCAACACCTGCGCTCGCATCATGTCTGGGTTTTCGTCGAGCCCCTGTGGTGACGTATCGCCTGTGTAAGCTACGATCGGCACACGAACCTCGGTACTGATGTCGACTCCGGTAAGCCGCAGGTCGCGGATCTCGGGGCCGCTGAAAGTCAAATATTCTGGCTTCAACTTCTTGCGACGATCCCAGACGATGTATCCGACGCTAGGGACCGTGTGGGTCGTCTTGTGAACGGTCATTACCAATTCGCGCGACAGCTCAATCTCTTGCCCCGGCTCAACCGGAATAATCGTGCATGGCAATCGACCTCGATCGAGCCGCGAGACGACTCGCAGCATCGCTTCGACGCCATCGACAGCTTGAGTCGGCAAGTAAATCGTAGGCGGCTCCATTTTCATCATCCGACGTCGCGCCACGTAAACTGGCAAAGCAGCAATATGGTCGAGGTGCGTGTGGGTAATTGCCACCGTCGAAGTGCCCATAAAATCCCAAGGATGCGCCCCAAGATCGAAAGCAATTCGCAGTTCCGGAATTCGCCAGTAGCTTTGGACGGCCGCGCGGGAATAGCCTTCGATCGTCAAAGCACGGTGCTGGCAAGAAATTACGGGAGCGTTATCGAGCATTAGATTCCGATCAAAAGCCTGAGTTACGTCATCAAAGCGAATTTGTCAAAGACAATTTTATCAAAAGAGTTTAGCAAAAGAGTTGGGAATGGGACTCAAAATGGTACCGCTGGGTTCGTGAACGTCAACTCTCAAGATCTTTGGAGTAGAATCATGTCCGCTTCGAATATGGATTACAATATGCCAAGCTGGATAAGCCGCCTGAGAGGTTCGTCGGTTATCGGATCGAACGAGTTGCGGCAACTTTAACGAACACGAGAGGCAACCAATGAGTCAAGCGGTCGGTGATGCAGTTGCGAGGCTGAACGAAGATGATGTGCAAGCGATCGACCGTTTGCGTGAAGCCTATGGCCGGTTGACGGCTGAGCTTGCACGAGTCATCGTGGGACAGAGTGAGGTCATCGAACAACTGGCGATCTGTCTGTTCGCTCGACGCCACGCCCTGCTAATGGGTGTCCCGGGTTTGGCTAAAACGTTGCTTGTCAGCAAGCTCGCCGAGACCATGTCGCTCAAGTTTAGCCGCATTCAGTTCACGCCTGACTTGATGCCGATGGATATCACGGGCACTGACATTTTGCAGGAGACTGAAACTGGCCGCCGCGAGTTCCAGTTTGTTCCAGGCCCAGTTTTCGCGAACATTGTTTTAGCGGACGAAATCAATCGAGCACCACCAAAAACCCAAGCCGCCATGCTCGAAGCCATGCAAGAGCACCGCGTCACGGTGCTCGGCAAAGCGTTTAAGCTTGAAGCTCCGTTCATGGTCCTTGCGACACAAAACCCTGTTGAGCAAGAAGGAACTTACCCATTGCCCGAAGCTCAGCTAGATCGCTTCATGTCGTTGATTGAACTCGATTATCCGAACGAAGCTGAAGAAATCCAGATCGCACGGACTACCACGGGCGATGATTTGGTCGAGCTGAATCACTTGATGACCGCTGAGCAGATCATTGCACATCAGAATTTGGTTAGGCGTGTTCCCGTCCCTGAGCACATCTACAGCTACGCGGCTCGATTGGTCCGCAAGACACGCCCCACCGGCACGACAAGTCCCGAGTGGCTTCGTCCGTTGGTGGCTTGGGGAGCTGGTCCGCGGGCGGTGCAGAATTTGATTCTTGGCGCAAAAGCCCGAGCCGCTTTACAAGGCAGCTACATGGTTCGACTAGAAGATGTGAAGCACGTTGCACCCGCCGTTTTAACGCATCGAATTATCACGACGTTTGCTGCCCAAGCCGAACGCTATTCTGCGAAGGATATTGTGAAGCGGTTGGTGAGTGAATTTGCTGACGGCTAGAAAGAATTTTAAAAAAGCGGGTAAGAGGTAGATGGTTTTGTGAAAGAACCGGACGCGGTGGAAAGGTCACCAGTGCGACCCACTACGATTGGGACAATCGTGCGACAATCAAATTGCCAACCCCAAAATCTGATCTGGACAGAGCACTAGTGCTTTTCGAACTTTAATTTTGGTGTCGTAGATGTGAGCCGTCGGCGCTAGCCGCGGGTGAACGAAGCACTTGACTCGACGTAACCTATTAACAATCTAAGACCAACGATTTGCGCTCGACAGATTAACGTTGGACAAACTATTAATCTTGCACGACAACCACTTCGTTCACCCGCGGCTAGCGCCGACGGCTCACTGCTACAACACCCGAAGCACGCAAGCAACTGCGCTGATTTAGTGAATCCAAAACTTTAAGTTCGATGAAGCACTAGTTATTTAGATAACCGGATTTTATTGTAACGCGCGCGCAACTTGTAAACGCTAGTGTCAAAGATATCGTCACTTGTCCACCAGAGCTTGCCGTTGGGCTGGCGGTACATCCGACTGGCTTCGTCCGCATTCAATGGCCGCGCGCCAATGCGTCCAAAGACAGACAATTGATTGCCACTTTCGTCAACAGCCCGGTCGCGATCAATGCCGCGACTGACGGCTAGCGCTCTTCCGCTACCTGGCAGCTTGTAGGTCGCAACCAACTGCGGCTGCGGCCGAGGGCTGAATCCATCGTTGCCTTCCATCTCCGGTCCCGCCAGTTGAATCACTCGCAGTCCATTTTTACCATCAGCAACGTAAGCGAACTGACTGGCGTTAGCGATTCCCAGCTGAACATCGCAGGCGTCATTGATAAATCCGTTTGCGTTATAGACTTGATCCACGAATGTCGCATCCGGTCGAGTGATATCAAGAACGACCAAGCCATGCTGGCCAGCAGCAACGTAAGCATAAGTGCGAGCTGCATAGATCTGCCGCGCGTCATCGAGCGGCAATTGCTGCACCATGACTGGACTTGCGGGATTGGTAATATCCAAAACGTTCACACCGTTGCAATCTGTGACAAACGCGTAGCGAAACTGTGCAGAAACGCCGCAAGGCTGATGCAGGTTCTCCGAGTGTCCAACAATCGATGTTATCTGTGGGTGCAAGGGATCTTTCAGACTAACAACCACTAACCCTGCATCACAACAAACGTAGGCAAATGTTCCCACGAAGCTAATTGCCTGAGCGCCACATAGCAGTCCATCGGGATTAAACGTCGCCGCGCGTTCGAGATAGTTGTTCAGCGGATTGCCGTCGAACAACGTACCGGCACCGACAAGTATCAAGCCTTCATATTTATCAGCAACATAAACATAAGCATACATCGCATGAACGCTGGCTTCGTGATTCTCAGGATCCTGCTTGCGGGTTGGATCGGGCGCGATCGTCGTAGGAGCTGCAACGGCCTGCGCATATTTCGTTCGTACGTATAGACGCTGGCCGAGCGGGGACACTGGGGCGGTAGTGACACGCGCCGAAAAACCTTTATGATCGACAAACGCAATATCAAATATTCGCAAACCCCCTTCGCCGCAGGCTGCATACAGGTACTCGCCACGGTGCTGAACGTCGAGCACCTCGGGTTGATTGAATCCGAGCGCAAGATTGTCGATGATGTCTTTGCCGGAATGGGAATGTGAGTTCTGAAGAATGCCTTTGTTCAACAGATGTTCGCGGTAGTTTTCCGGATAGGCAATCGAGTGCAGTGAGCTGCCAATGACCGCTTGAGGCTCACTGTTTTCAGTGACAACAACGGCGTTTAAGCCCTGCTCGCCGCCCGCTACGTAGCAATACTTGCCGATAAAGTTCATGTAACCGGTGCCATGCATCAACAACTGTGCCATGATTGCGTTGTTGTCATTATTGCTCGACAAGTGGCAATCGGTGCAGCTTTTCGTTTCGAACGTACCACTGCGTGAACCGTTAGCTTCGTTTTCATAACCAGGACCGCCGCGAACCGTATGGGGTGCATTGGACGAGAACGCAATGCCGCTCAACCCATCGCCGCTGATCGTCTGTTGCTGAGCATAAACGGATTCGCGATTGCCGTTGTAACTGGTTACGTGCACCGCGCAGCTGCTGCGGGCTGGTCCAATTCGATTGCCGGTCACATCGCCGTCGCGAGCGAGCATAAAAACGTCGTCTCGCAACGTTTGAAAATTGTACGACGTGCGATTGCGCGTCACGTCGCCATAGTTATGAAGCTCTGGAGACTTGATGTTTGCTTTCTGAGTCAAGTGGCAGCCATAACAACTTGGATTCCAACTGCTGTGGCACGCGATACAAGACATGTTGGTATCGTTGTGCGGGCAGTTGTCAAAGTCTTCCTTCAACGTCCCACCCCACTCAACGCGTCCGTCACTGCCAAGTTTGGCAGATTTGGCCGCATGGCTTCGCGGATTGTAGTGCTTGCTGGCAGGTCGAACTGTATCTGCCGTTTGCTTGACCTCCCAGTAGACATCTTTCTCAACCGAACTTCTTTGGATCAGTCTCGCAGGTTTTCCGGGTTCAGTCACAACTTCAAACTGCGGCTTGTTAAAGCTCGTCCGAAGTGCGAGAAGATTAGTTCCGTTTTTCTCGGAAGCTGGTCCGCTCGTATTTAACTTTATGGGCTGATCTTGTTGTTCTTGTTCGCGAACTTTTTCCAACAATGTTTTCGTCGGCGTTCCATGACAATCGATACACTGGATCTCAATCGCTGCTCGTACTTCGCCGTATAATTTGCCGTTGCCATGTGAGTCTTGATAAAAATGGCAATCGGTGCAGTGCATCCCGCGTTCCATGTGGATATCCATCATGTGAAGCGGAACACCATCGCGCTGCTTTCCACTTTGTTTCTCCTGATTCGAGGGAGGTACCATCGCAGCACGCAGTTGCGGGTTATTGATCTCACCGGTTTCAGCACCGCGCCAATCGAGCAGTTTGCCTTGGCGGTCTTTCTTGTAAACGGCTCTAAAAACCCATCCGTGCGAGTGGAAATCAGCGAACTGAGTTTTCTTTAGGTAAGGATTCAGATCGCTCGCGTTGGCGAGGAACTCAGGATCGCCCCACTTGCCACGCAGCGCCGCTTCGTCCGGATTGCTCATCGTCGCAGCCATGTACTCCTCGGCCGTTGGCTCTTTCTGTTTCTTGGGGTACATCAGTTGACCATCGGTTTCATTGTCCCACCACATGTAACCGAGATAACTGTTCAGAACGTTCGTACCCGGATGCATGTGGCATGTCATACACTGGCTCGTTGGCAATCGCAGTTCGAACTTGTGCTGAATCGGATGCCCCGATTGATTTTTTGGAATGGTTGGATCGATGGCTCTTACCCAATCGTCGGTGTGATCAGCCGCCAATCCTCGGTTGCCATACTTGGCGAGAAAGCCGCTGGCTATCGGGTCGCGATCATTTGCATAAAGTACGTGACAGGACGAACATCCGCTGCTTCGATAGTCGCCTGGGTGATCGTTGGTGCCAAGGAAATTCAGTGTTGGATCGAACAATCGTGTTTTCTGAAGACCAATAAATACTGGATCCGTTCGATTATCTGTTCCTAGTCCCCGTGTTCCCAAGCGTTCACGTGTTCGTCCAGATGTATCCATGCGTTCTGGATTGCCGGTCTCCGCTCGAAAACGACCACCGCGTTCGAAAATACGCAGCAGATTACCAGGCTGAGAGACTTGGTAAGCCAACAGCGGCTCGAGATAGGGTAGCACCCCCTTGTCACGAATCTCTTCCTCAGTCGGAGTTGGCACCGTGAACACGCGCTGCGGAACCCCGTGCATGCTGTAACTTTCCCCATAGCGAGGGCGTTTGGTTCCTGTTGAGCCGTTGTTGTACAAAGCACTTCCCCAAAGCATGCACCCGTGCGTCATCATGCTCGTTCGAAGTTGAAGCACCTCTTTAGCGTGGCACTGCCCACAGGCAATATGAGCGACGCGTGAATCACCCGGGTTTACGAAGCGAACAAATTCAGGAGCTTCTTGATTGAGCAGCGTGTAACTCCGCACTGGATTTGCCGCTCCAGCCCAAGCTTCAGGAAACCGCGGCTTCACATGAGCTTGTGCTTTAGTCGCGCAGTCTGCATTACCTCCATGACAATCCGTACAACCGATTTGAATTGTGTTGATCGGATGCATATGTCCGACATCCGTATGGCAAGCGATGCACGAGGTGCTCTTCGTCGCCGCCTCTTTGGCCGTTTGACGCATGAGATCCGCTTGCCGCATGTCATCAGGGAGCGGATAGGATCCATTGTCAGCAATGCCTAGCCGACGGGCTAAATCCCAAGGATCGCTGCCGCGTGGTCCAACGTTCGTTTCGTTGACATCTCGAAAGCGAGCGTGATAACCGCTGAGATCTGGAAGCGGAATTTTCTTTTCAGCAGACGCAGTACGGACTGGACTCTGTGCAGTCGCAATGTGGCTTAGTGTACTATTTACAATAAGCAGAAGGAGCAAAGCCGCAACTGACGGGAGGGCGACGCTTCTGCGGAGCGCCCAAACACGACTCAGAGACGCCCAAAAGCTGTCGAACTTTGCGAAAAGTTTCGGTACCACATTGAATGGTAAGAACTCATTTTTGGGGAACGAGTCCGCAGCTGAGCCATCGTCCGACAGCGAATTGGACCACTGCTTGTGAACGTCAACTCGCGGTCGAAGTGGGTGCAGCAGGCGAATCGAACTGCTATGATAGAAAGTATGTTGCATGACGGTTGCCATAATGTTGTTTTTGTGCGCCGCTCTTCGATAGAGGGGCCTGTGAAACGTCGGCGCTAGCCGCGGGTCTGGAAGGCGTGCGGTTCAATTTGCGAGCTGTCTATCTAATGCTGATGTCTGTTAGTTGAGTTTGTGATTATTGGGGACTCGTTGTCATGGATGACTACCACTTCGAAGCCCGCGGCTAGCGCCGACGGCTTACTAGTACTGGAAAGTGGTTTCGAGAAAACCAGCTACCGGATGATTAATGCTTCCACTCAAGTTCTGAAAGAGATCTTGAAAGCCCTCGCCCGACACAAGAGTCGAAAAACCACCGGCGAGCACGATGTTGTTGTTATGCTGAGGTCGGTATTCGGTACCAAGACTGATGTCGGTGCCGATGAAGTTGCGAATCTTAGGAAGCTGAAGGAACTTCTCGAGCACTTCGGTTTGATTGAACCAGAGCAAGTTTGTGTTCTGAACCAATCGCAACTTGGGGGTTAGATCTGCGTCGACACCAACGTTGGCCAGATGCAAACCAGGATTCACAAAGTTTGTTTGGCCTTGGAATTTTCCATTCCGGAGACTTGGCGCCAGACTCTGTCGATTCGTTAGTTCGACGCCGTAAAGACGAATGGCTTGGCGGCCCCAATAGCTAAAGTCGCTACCAGCAAAGTTGGGATTCGCAAAGATCGCGTCAAAGCCCGTGGCCCGCCCGTTGTTGGGATTGGCATCGCCTGAGTTGAACATGTACGATGTTCGAAATCGCATCCAATCTTTATCGTATGATAGTTCCAGCGCCGCCATCCATGCACTGATGTCTTGTGGCCGACCTGCGATGGGATTGTTTTGATCGCGACCGAAGACGTAGTAAGCTGCGCTCGACACGTTGACTCGCTCGATGTGCCCGTCACTGGCTAAGCCAACATAGTACGAGTTGACTTGATGTGGGATTGCAATGCCGACTGGATCCGGTCGAACTTGAAATCCATTAAGATCCACTTGGCGACTGGCGGCATCATGGTTGGCGTGAAAGGATGCGCTGACGTTGTACCCGGGGAACACAAAATCTTGACGATAGTAATTCGCGATCAAGGTGTTTTGTCGGCGATCTTTTTCGATTCGGTTCAGGTTGCTGTTCGTGTCCTTTTCCATCTGATCAAACAAAACGACGTTGTATTGATCTTGGTTTGCCATGCGAGTTCCGAACAGCCGAACGCCGCGGTTGGTGTCGGAGAAGATGAAGCCGCGAAAGTCGCTTGTGAACGATTGGCTGCCGACGCGAGCTGAAACGAAATCGTAGTACGCGCTCGTATCCATCAACTTGGCTTCTGCGAACCACTCTTGGAACGCTAGATCGGTACGGAATCGGCTTTGTCCAACGCCCGCATCGGTCGAAGCTACCCCCAGTACGTCCGCTACCAGATGGTTCATATTGAACACAGTGTCGAGCCGCACACGCCAGTCAGGTTGCTTGAAGGCGGCGTTGCCATGAAACAGATCAAATGAGACGGTATCGTTTTGCAAAAACTGGTAAGAGTTCGGTGAGCCGAGTGAAACCGCTGTGGCTGGATTGCGAGTCGATACCAGTGGCGCCGTTGGGGTCGGAAGTTGCCGCCCTTCAAACAGACTGGCACTCCGCGCCGTAGTACGAAGAAAAGTGTGTTGACCAATGATTGGGTAATCGCCTTTGAGCAGGTTCTGATTGAACGGGTCCCACATCGTTCCTTCTACACCCAGGTAATCATCTTGGACTGGGTGCCCTTTGCCATAGCGATCGTAGTTCGGCAAACCAAGACGCCATCGATCTTCCACAGGTTCGAAACGGCTAGTCGTTTGAGTCTCCCGAGGCAACACGCTGCTCGGCCCGCTGTAACCGCGCGGCGACTCGCCTGGCAGGCCTACAAAAGCTGACGTCAGATCCACTGCTTCATCAACAGCGGGCAGGCGTTCTTCGGGATCTAGTGGGTCTCGCAGTACACTTGGATTCGGATCCTGAGTCGAATCCGCATTTGAATCTTTATTAGGGCTAGTGTTCGAAGCTTCATTTTCGGCTAGGTCGAGCAAACGCAATTGCACCGAAGGTTCGGAACTGGGAGACTTGTTTCCATGCGTTTCGGTTAACGTTTGAGCGTAGCCACCTTTTACTGCGAGAAAGATCGCAGCGAGGAGTAAGTGTGACCAACGGTATAAATTGAGCCAAAGCCAACGGGTTCATTTTTTCAAATTGGCGGATTTTGATTTAGTGTTCGGACAATTGCCCAGCTCTTCGCAGTGTTTTTTGCGGAGTTAGAGACGTTTCGGATTGTTGCGTA
>JANODD010000054.1:0-5732 GCA_031412515.1 Planctomycetia bacterium
GTCCGCGCGCATCGCAAAAAAACGCGAAAATAAAAAGCAAAATCGCGTTCCGCCTAAGCTAGCTCAAAAATCTTCACGGCATTTTCACGCGATTTTCACCCGCTAATTCAGCGCCAACCTAATTTCCGGACAGACACTAGCTAACTGCCGTTATGTGACTAGCTACGACCGGTGGGGACCGAGTTGGGTTTCACGAACGTGATGTCCTACAAGTGCACGTTTGGGCTATAATTACGCTCTGAAGCAGATGGCAAAATACCATCGCACTGGATCGAACGCGAAGGCGGAATGAAATATGCGCAAAGTTAAAAACGGCGGTGGATGGCGAGCGATCCGTTATACGTTCAGTAAAGCCAAAGAAGCGGGCGGAGTGTGGAAGCTGTACAAAGCGCTGCGCAGCAAGAACTCATGCAAAACGTGCGCTCTGGGAATGGGCGGACAAGCTGGCGGGATGGTCAATGAGCGTGGATCGTTTCCGGAAGTCTGCAAAAAGTCCGTTCAAGCCATGGTCTCCGATATGCAGCCCGCCATTACAGCGGATTTTTGGGGACGGCATAGTGTCGCGGAGTTGCAGCAGTGGACACCTCGCCAATTAGAAATATCCGGGCGGCTGATTCAACCAGTGCTTTACGAGCGCGGCGCGACTCACTTTCGCACGGTCACTTGGGCTGACGCGTTTGATCGTATCGAACGCCGCATGAAAGGGATGACTCCCGACGAAACGTTTTGGTACTTCAGCGGCCGAAGCAGCAACGAAGCAGGCTTTCTGTTGCAATTGATGGTGCGACTGTACGGCACCAACAATGTCAACAACTGTAGCTACTATTGCCATCAAGCTAGCGGCGTCGGATTGAATCGCTCGCTGGGTACCGGCACCGCCACGGTGACGCTGGATGATCTCGAAAAGAGCGACTTGGCCATGGTCATTGGTGGCAACCCTGCCAGCAATCACCCACGCTTAATGACCTCGCTTGACCATCTTCGCCGTCGTGGTGGCAAAGTCATTGTCATCAATCCGGTGCGTGAGCTTGGACTGGTAAAATTCCGGATCCCAAGCAGTTGGCGGAGCATGCTTTTTGACGCCAAGATCGCCACCCACATCGTTCAGCCACATATCGGAGGCGATCTCGCACTGCTCAGCGGAATGGCCAAAGCGGTCGTTGAGAAGGGTGCAGAAGATATACTCTATTTGGAAAAACACTGTCGCGATAAGGATGCTTATTTAAGTTGGCTTAAGGAGCTGAAGTGGAGTGAACTGACGGCCAAGAGCGGTGTTAGTGAAAAAGAGATTCGTGAGATCGCGACGGTTTATGCAAACTCCAAGGCAACCATTTTCGCTTGGACGATGGGCATCACGCATCACGTTCACGGCGTCGAGAATGTCGAAGCGATTGTTAATCTCGCACTACTTCGTGGAATGGTCGGCCGTGAAGGGGCAGGCATGATGCCAATTCGCGGGCACTCCAACGTGCAAGGTATCGGCTCAGTCGGTGTGACTCCAAAATTGAAGGACGACATCCTGAACCGCTTGCAGCAGAATTTTAATATAACGCTGCCAACGACTCCTGGGTTGGACACGATGGCCTGCATGGAAGCGGCTCAAGAGGGCCGTTTGAAAGCAGGCTTTTGTCTTGGCGGGAACCTATATGGTTCGAACCCGGATGCGACTTATGCAAAGGAAGCCCTCGGTAAACTGGAGATGCTCGTTACGCTCAGCACAACCATGAACACCGGCCATCCGCACGCATTGGCAGATGAAACGTTGATCCTGCCGGTACTAGCTCGCGATGAAGAGCCGCAACCAACGACGCAAGAATCGATGTTCAACTTTGTGCGTTTGAGCGACGGCGGAGCTGCACGGTTGCCCGGACCTCGCAGCGAAATTCAAGTCATTGCTGAAGTCGGTCGCCGCTTGGTCGGTGACTCGGACGCTATCAAGTGGGCTGATATGGAGCAAGCCAACACGATTCGCAATTGGATCAGTAAAGTTGTACCTGGTTACGATGCGATTCGCGACATCGACAAAACGAAGAAAGAGTTTCAGATCGATGGCCGCACGTTTCATGAACCGACCTTTCCAACTAGCGATGGCCGCGCGGTCTTGCATACTTATGTATTGCCTGAGCTGAGCGGTACCGGGCCGAATCAAATTCGAATGATGACCATTCGTAGCGAAGGTCAATTTAACACCGTGGTTTATGAAGAAGAGGATCTGTATCGCGGTCAAGAGCGACGCGACTTGGTGCTCATGCATCCAGATGATCTAGTCCGATTCGGACTGAAGCCGGACCAGCCTTGCGTGGTACGCAGCGAAGTCGGTGAGATCTCCGGCTATCTTGCTCGCGAGTTCAGCGACATCAAGCCAGGCAATGCAATGATGTATTTTCCAGAAGCCAACGTGCTGGTACCGCGGACACTCGACCCATTGTCAAAGACGCCTGCGTTTAAAGCGGTCGTTGTTACTATAACAGCGTGTTGATTTTGTGTGCCACTGGCTTGCCCCACAGAGTCCCAGATTTGTGTCGGACTTTACCGGGCAAGGCCAGTGAACCGGAGTAGATGACTTTAATTTCCGTTACTCGTGCCAACGCTTACTCACTCGCCGTGAAAGTTGTTGAAGTGTGAAGCCAGTGAACTGCAAAACACTCCAATACACGCATCACCGTGGTCGTGGTTTACTATGTCGTGCGCTCCGCTAAGTGCAACGTTGATTACTTCGGCGACCATTGTGCAAGAGCGCCCACGCATCAGAATGAAATACTTAATTCAAACTTATACGCTTCGGTTCACTGGCAAACCAGTGGCACACAAAACCAAAAATGCGAAACATCAAAACTAGCGACTAAGGCTCAAATTAGCGACACCTTTTCCATCAGACTTAGAGAACTACATGGCAGACAAGAACGTTTTGGCAATCGCGGCCCACCCAGATGACATTGAATTCGTAATGGCGGGTACGCTGTTGCAGTTGGCTGCTCGCGGCTGGTCGGTGCATTACTTCAATATTGCCAATGGTTGCTGTGGATCGATGACGCTTTCGCAAGAAGAGTGTGCGGCCACACGGTTGCTCGAAGCACAGTCGGCCGCTGCGATGATCCCGGCCAAATTCTATGCGCCGATTTGCAATGACCTTGAGCTGACATACAGCACGGACTTGTTACAGAAAGTCGCATCCGTCGTCAGGCAGGCTCAGCCGCAGATCGTATTGACCCATTCGCTCGTCGACTACATGGAAGATCATCAGTACGCGGCGAGGTTGGCTGTGACAGCGGCTTTTGTCCGCGGCATGCCAAGCTACACGCCGCAGCCTAGCGCGGCAGCTTATCAAGACGATGTCGCCGTCTACCATGCCCAGCCGCACGGCAATCGAACTCCGATGGGCGAGATTGTGAAACCCACGCACAGTGTTGATGTAACCAAGTTCTCGGAGCGCAAGCAGCAGCTATTGCGGGCTCATGCGAGTCAAGGCATTTGGTTGGATGATACTCAGCGAATGGGGTCTTACGTCGACACGATGCTGGATTTAAACCGCGAAGTCGGTTCGTTCAGCGGTCGATTCGAATTAGCTGAAGGCTGGCGGCGGCACTTGCATCTTGGGCTGTCCACTGCCGGCTTCGACCCGTTGCGTGATGCGTTGAGGGAAGATTTGCAATTCTAAAGTTAGGCCTCTCGACCGAGGGCGATGATCGTATCGCCACCCCAGCTGTCGGCTACATAAGACACAATCAAGTCACAGCGGAGAGTAGGACGGTTGATTCGGTGCCCGAATGCGAAACCGTCGAGCTGCAAGTTCAATTTCGAGAGGACCAAATCGAACTCGATCTAATGTGCAATTGACCTTGAACACGTGAGCCATCTGATTCTTCTTCTGTTAGGCCCTTACAGGGCGGCTCGCTACGTTGACTCGATCCCCAGGGCGGCGCTGCGCTCTGCCCTGGGCTATATTGTTGCGGCCTGACAGGCCAAATTCCATTAAAGAATATCAGGCAAGCCGGCGAGCTAGTGCAGTTCGCAAAACAACTCCGGCGAAGATTTTCGGGAACTGAAAAAACAAGTGTGGCGTCCATCTAGTTGTCTAATCTAGTGTGCCGCGACTTCTTCATCGTGATGATCTCGTGCCGCACAAACTTGAGCTATTATTTAGTTGGAGAACACGATGCACACGCAGCCATTGAAATGGAATCGTCGACAATTTCAACTGATTCTTCTGGGTAGCCTGATTCTCTCCGGTGACCAAAATCCAATCTATGCCAGCAAGCCGCAGCAGACTGAATCAAAAATCCTCGTTGAAGCAAACAACGCTCTGGCTCTAACATTGCTTCGAGCACTAGACGGTAGTGAGAAAGGGGAAAACCACTTCTTTTCACCCTTTTCGCTCCAGTCCGCGCTCAGCATGGCGGCTGAAGGTGCGAGTGGCGAAACCGCTGTGGAGATGGGGACAGCGCTTCAGTATCCCTATGCGATGAGACAGTCCGGCGAGGTTCCATGGGAGATGACTAAAATGCGAAACGACTTTCGCATGGTCAGCGACCGTATGCGTCCCGGTAATTCTACGAAACAAGTCGACCATTACGAATTGACCAATGCGAATTCACTTTGGATCGACAAATCGTTTAAGATCTCTACGAAATACCAATCGACCATCACTGAAAACTATCGTCCAGCGGCGATAATCGCCGCTGACTTTCGCAATAAAACAGATGCGGAACGCCTGCGGATCAACCAGTGGGTATCTGAACAAACTCGTGGCAAAATTCGCGACATTCTACCTTCAGGATCGATTACGTCGTTGACCCGTTTGGTGATTGCGAACGCCATTTACTTTAAAGGAACTTGGGCGACGCCCTTCAGTGAGAAACTGACCAAGTCCGCGCCTTTCACACTGCGCGATCAAAGTAAAACTTCAGTGCCGCTGATGAATATGAACAATTTTAAGAAAGGGAAGTACGCAGCTTTCAATGCCAATGGTTCCGTTTTCAATACGCCAAGATCCGTGGATGACAAATTCGACGAACAACGTGGCTATCCTGCCAAGGACGGGTATCAAGTTGCCGAGTTGCCTTACAACGGCGACACTTTATCGATGATGATTTTCTTACCAACTGCAGCTAATGGACTGGACACTCTGTTAAGCACACTTACTGTGACACAGATTGACACATGTGCGGAGATGCTCGATGCTCGTGAGTATCAGCTCAGCGTTCCGAAGTTCAAATTAGAAACGACCTATGATCTGATTCCGCCCTTGAGGAATCTTGGCATGAAGCAAGCTTTCGACGCTGCCCAAGCCGACTTTAGCGGACTGTCGGAAGCAAGCGATCCGGAACTGTATATTGGCGCAGTGGTTCACAAAGCCTTCGTCGAGGTGAATGAGAAAGGAACGGAAGCCGCAGCAGCCACTGCTGTTGAGATGGGGGTGCGGTCGGCGATGATCGGGCGGCCGTTTGTTCCTCGCTTTGTAGCAAACCGACCGTTCCTCTTTGTCATTCGCGAAAAGACAAGCGGATTGATTTTGTTCATCGGCAAAGTTGAGAATCCTGCAGCCTAGTGCTTTGTCCAACTTTAATTCCGGGATCTACATCAATGAGCCGACGGCGCTAGCCGCGGGTGAACGAAGTGGTTGTCGTGCAAGATGAAAAGTTTGTCCAACGTTAATCTGTCGACCGCAAATCGTTGGTCTTAGATTGTTAGTAACTTACGTCGAGTCGAGTACTTCGTTCACCCGCGGCTAG
>JANODD010000055.1:0-3831 GCA_031412515.1 Planctomycetia bacterium
CTCGGCATCATCACAGCGCTCGCATAAGAGTACAGTCGCTCCCGCGTTTACCCAGTATGAGACTAGCCAGGCCGCGACAGTGATCGGATCGATACAGGCAAACGCATGCCAAATCGAGCCTCCGTTGTTCAGGAAATTCGAGAATAAAACAATGATTCGATTTGGATCTATATCGAACTGCTTTAGGTGACTCGAATGGAGAGCGTAAAAGTTCGCTCGAGACAACTTTCGGGTACCAGGCAATTGATTGGATTGTTCAAGATAGCGGCATACGTCGAGAGACTGCGGACTACAATCAATTCCATAGTAAGTTACATTATGCTGGATTGGCAGAAAGTGAATAATTCCGCCAGCTCCCACACCGGGTTCAACAACTGCGGTCTTGTCGCGCAACAGGTACTCCATCTCGGTCAGCAGTTTCATGTGCATGTGAATTCTCGTCCACGCGTACCTGAACCCAAGAGCTGAGGCGATTGCACCCCACCGTTCGGCTTCCGTTAATTCCGATGGCAGGCTCGGAAAGACAGCCGAGAACATCGAAATCTGCTGCTCGTCGAAATTGAATCTGCCCTTAGTCACAATTGGTGACTCAAGCGGCTGTATATCTGCCCATAGATGCAACGGATCCATCTTCATTAGGAACTGATAGTAGTCCGACGCTAATTGACTCTCAAACGGCAATTGCGATTTAATTGGATTACTCTGAACAAAACTATGTTCGTTCATTCACGTTCACCCGCAAGAACGCGTGTTCGTGGCATCGTTACGGACCCAGTGAAAGAAACGCTCAAGATCGAGTCGCGGCCTCGAACGCTCGACGCACAGTATCTGAATGTCCAATCTCGGACGTCCCGCCTACTCGCTGGAAATCGCCCCGGATCGCTTTTAGTGCATAGCGCTCGTAATCAATCTCCGAGGCAGTTCTAACGCCACGTCGGCGAAAAATCTCTAATGGAGGACACCAACCTTGCAATGCATGCTGCAGCAGAAAACCTGCAACAACTGCAGGAAATAAGAACCAGCGGCGATCAACCGTCGCTCCTAAAGTAAGTCCTATAAGTGAAGCTGTTGCGGCATTTGCTTCCAAAACGCGCTCAACGTCCCACTCTTCCGACAGTTCTTTTAGGCGACGCTCGATAGCGTCCAATCCTTGACGGGAATAATGTGCGATATTCGCCTCGGTTTGCCTACGAATCTCATCATTGATTTCCGTTCGCGTGCTGGAAGGAACCCGATTGACTGTTGACGGAAACATATGGACCTCCGGTTGTTTAATGGCAGAAAAACCTCTCGCTTCAAAATGATTGTTCGCTCTTAGCGGGTTTTCGAAAGATGAAGTAGCAACTGGTGTACCGGTAATGGCTCCGATCGGCCGCACTTGACCAGCATCAGAAATTGAAACCAGTAGCGCTTAGAGAATCCCGCTAATTTACTCAGCGGATCGTTGGGTTTTCAACTAACCATTGGTCTTAGTTAGAAGCAGAACAATCCGCCGTGCAAGACGGCGGTATTCATAATCTCGAACGGCCAAAGCGGCGCCATCCGGAGCACTGAGTATTAACCTATCCTCCGCATCTCGCCTAAGTCTGAATTTTGGTTATGCTCTACCCTTCAATACTTAGCAACTCACCGTCTGGTAGCGTCCCAGGCATAACACGAAAATCCATCATGGCCTCGCCAGCAATTCGTCCCGTTAAAATCAAACGTAAATTCACCAAATCGAGTCCTGGAAGCGTACTTTACCAGTGCGGTGAAACAATCGTTCTGTGCACTGCTAGCTTGCAATCCGATGTGCCGCCATGGCTAGCTGGTTCAGGCAAAGGCTGGGTCACTGCCGAGTACAGCATGTTGCCGCACAGTACAAACAAGCGCAAAGGTCGCGATCGCAACGGCAAAGTCGATGGACGCACAACCGAAATCCAACGCTTGATCGGCCGCAGTTTGCGAGCGGTCGTGGACCTCGAACGACTCGGCGAACGCATGCTCACCATCGATTGCGATGTGCTGCAAGCCGACGGCGGAACACGGACCGCAAGTATCACTGGCGGATTTATTGCAATGGTCGATGCGCTGGCCGCTGAGTTTGGTAAGACGCCGGCAAAAGATCATCCGATTCGTGATAACGTGGCCGCGATCAGTGTTGGAATAGTCGGCGGCAAAGCGGTATTGGATCTGGACTACATCAATGATTCGGCGGCCGACGTAGACATGAATGTTGTGATGACTGGCCGCAATCGCTTCGTCGAACTTCAAGGCACCGGTGAGGAAGCAACTTTTGATGATGAGCAGTTGGCGGCAATGTTGAAGCTGGCCAAGACAGGTATTCAGCAGCTGACAGCGATCCAGAAAGAGGCTCTTGGGAAGCTATGGCCGCTGTAGTCTGTGGAAAGTCCACTCGTAGCTGGTTTCGTAAGAAACCGGCTCGCACACGTAGCTGGTTTCGTGAGAAACCGGCTGAAGTGAGAGTGGTCTTTACGTTCATCCGGTTTCTTACGAAACCAGCTACCCATCTATAAATTACTCACGATAGAAACGCCGAAGCGGGTCGCGGCGATCGAAATCACCGGACCCGCTTTCGGACTTTTCCCCCTGCCCTCGTTCACAGCCTTCGCTGTTCTCATTGAATTACTCGCTTAGCGAGTTTTTGGACGCCACTGTGCGTCACTGACTTGCCCGCTTGCTTGTCCGCTCTGCGACTTTCCTGCCGAAGGGCGAACCGATGATGGAGCCAAAGATATGGATGCAGTCGGTTGACCATTTTCAACGTTCGAGTTCTGCACTGAAACATCCGAAACACTGCGAACTGGAGTGCGGCCACTGCTTGTTACAACCGCTGGTGGCTGCGAATCGCTGCTTCCAAAACCACTCCAGAAGTTGCTGGCCATAGGAGCTTTTTCTTCAGGCTTCTTTTTTTCTTTGTCTCCGTTTGTATCGTCCTCTTCAGTCGACTCAGGTGCAGTCTTTTGGTCCATGCCGGGCCGAGCTGCGTTGCCTTCGGTAGGCATTCCGAATGGTACTGGACCATTGCTTACCACTGCTGGACGAGTGTATCCATAGTCGAGATACGTACCGGATTGGCGTTCACGAGAACGTTCGCGAGCATCCCAGTAAGCCTTGTCGACCCATTGTCCTTCCTGTAGCGAAACACTGTTCAGATCCAATAGTGAGCCCTTGAGGTAATGGACGTTAACGATCGCCTTGTTGTATTCAGTTACCGATTGATGATACTGTGTTTCGGCTTGAGCACGACGCTGTTCGGCTCGCAGCAAGTTGTCCAACAATTGACTCAACTCACCGACACTGCCCTTAATCCGATCGTTGTAAATGCTGATCTCTTTTTCGTTGGCTTGCCACCAATCGAAGTTCAGCTTCATCAACATGAAGTTGGATTCCATGTTGCGCCATGCTGTGGAAAGTTCATGAACGAGCATGAGTTCTTTCTCTTTGAGCTCTTCGACGCTCTTGCTGATCTGTAAGCGACTGCTTTGAATGTTTGCCAGCGGACGACGTGCACCAAAGGCTGGCGGTGTGATTTCAAGCCGAGCGCCGGCTTCTTGGTAGTTGCCGTTGAACAACTCTTCGACCGCGTTCGACCCAGGATTGGGGAACGCTATCCCTGTGCGGTTAGCGTTAGCAAGTTGATCGCCGACACCTACCCAACGAGCAAAGCCAGTCACGTCAACTTGCGGGAGAATTTGATTCTTGGCGGATACCAATTCCAACTCGCGTTGTTTGATGCCCCACTTTTGCTGACGGAGATAAACGTTGCGAGTTAATCCTTCGGCGGTAACATCGCACCAGTTGAATTCAATGCGAGCGATCGTTGGGTTA
>JANODD010000056.1:0-57529 GCA_031412515.1 Planctomycetia bacterium
GGCACCGGTAACGGCAGTTAGAGTCACATACTCCGTTTCACTGGCCTTGCCCCGTAGAGTCGAATATAAATCCGGAATTTGCGGGGGCAGCCAGTGGCACACAAATCAATATGTGCAACATCAAAACTAGCTAGCGCCGTCGGCTCACTGAATCAACTGCGGCAATTAGACGTTGACGGGTTGACTACCTACTTATTGCCTAACGCTTCCACGAGCGCGAGTTGGGCCAGTGAGCCGTCGGCGCTAGCCGCGGGTGAACGAAGTTGTGTTCTTGTATAATCGATGGTCCACCCAACGTTTATAGCACTCGCCCTCAATCGTTCCATATTAGACAGTCAACAGATCGTGTTGAGTCATACGCTTCGTTCACCCGCGGCTAGCGCCGTCGGCTCACTGAATCAACTGCCGCAATTAGACGGTCAAGGATTGACTACCTACTTACTGCTTAACGCTTCCACGGGCGCGAGCCTAGATGCATAACACAGCCATCGCTCAGACCACGGAGTGAATCTTGAGTCAAACGATTATCCAGTCCATGAACATTTGAGGATAAATGTTCTACAATCACCTATCACTTCACTGCAATCGCTGATGATAGGCTGACTGGAATGAACGGAAACCGTCCGACGCTGGGTGCGAGGTTCTTGCAACACTTGATCGTATTTTTGATCTGCGGTGTGTTTCCGGGCGGGGTCACCTTAATGGCTCCGGCAACTTGGTTAAGCTTCCAACGCAATGACGAAGGTGTAAGCTGCAAGACCCGGACATGCATGTTTTTTATTGTGCCGTTCAAGGTTCAGCATGTCGATCAAGTAACGGCCATTTTGCATCGCGAGCGGGCAGGCAAAACGGAGCGCCAGCGCGAATTTGGCCGCGCCACCAACAAAACTGTCGAAGTTGACGGTGAAGGGTTTCTGCAGATCCATGGCCCGGACAATCAACTCATTGAGGTGAGTGTCTCACCCGCTAGTCTCGAAAGTGTTGTTGCCAAGTCCAATGAATTCTTGACCTCGACTAGAGATCGCTCCAAGACAATATTCGCGATTGCAAATTGGAAATTCGGCGGCCTGATGGGCGGCGTTCTCACGATGTTCACCGTGCTGTACGTCGTTGGCTATACGTTAGGATTTTTTAAGTGGACACTCGGCGGGTTAAAAAGTGGTCGCTTGCGAAAAGTCGTTTAACCGGTAGCGGATGCAAGGTGCTGACTCAACGTTTGTTATGAGCCTGAGGCGCTAGCCGATCTTGTTTTGCGAAGATCGGCTAGCGCCTTGTGATGTTGCGCATTTTTGGTTTTGTGTGCCACTGGTTTACCAGTGTATCGAAGCGTTTAGGTTCGAATAAGACATTCCAATCCGATGTGGGGCGCTTTGCACAATGGTCGTCGAAGTAGTCAACGTCGCACTTAGCGGAGCGTACGAAATCGCAAACCAAACACCGCGGGGTTGTATGTGTACTGGAGTGTTTTGCTGCTCACTGACTTTGAAACTTCGACAACTTTCACAGCGAGTGAGTTAGCGTTGGCATGGGCAAACGCAACTGGAGACGTTTACTTCGCTTCACTGGCCTTGCCCCGTTCAGTCTGATATTAATCCAGACTCTGTGGGGCAGCCAGTAGCACACGAAGTCAATATGCACAGCATCAAAACTAGCGGCTCAAGCTCAAAAAAATCAAACCTCGCAACAGATTTCATCTGCTCATTGACAGGCAAGTGGCCACTTGCATATCATAATGCCATGGCAGACATATTTGAGGCGTTGGTTGCACCGGCAAGGCGTGCAATTCTTGATGTACTAAGAGAGCGTGATGGCCAGACCTTGTTCGAGATCTGTTCGCGTTTGACGATGACTCAGAATCTCACTCTCACACGGCAAGCCATTTCGCAGCATCTGGATGTTCTTGAGTCGGCGGGACTGCTCTCCACTAAGCGAGAGGGCCGCTACAAATACCACTACTTGAATACAAAGCCTCTGGAATTGATCGTTGAACGTTGGCTGAAATTCAACCCAAAAAGGAACGAAAAATGAAAATCGTTGTTACGAGCGTTTTAGTTGATGACCAAGAGAAAGCCTTGCGGTTCTACACAGAAAGACTCGGGTTCTTGAAAAAGAACGACATTCCGATGGGGAAGCATCGATGGCTTACGCTCGTATCCCAAGCGGAACCCAATGGCGTTGAACTTCTGCTTGAGCCCGATGAACATCCAGCGGCCAAGCCATTCAAGGAAGCACTCCTTGAAGATGGTATTCCAGCCACTTCCTTCGGTGTTGAGAACGTTCAATCCGAGTACGAAAGGCTTTGCGGTCTTGGTGTCCACTTCACTCAGCCGCCCGTTAATATGGGTCCCGTGACCACTGCGGTCTTGGACGACACCTGCGGAAATTTGATTCAAATCGCACAAATGAACTAATGGGATTTTCAAGTCAATGATTAGATCGCTCCTTTACCAGGTTTTTGCATTTATCTTGGGTTTGATGGCATCATTTGCTCTGATACTTGGGGTCGAAATTGTAAGCAACGTTGTGCATCCTTTCCCGAGTGATTTTAAAGGTACGCCAGAAGAGATCTGAATGCACGTTGCAAGGTATCCGAACTGGATACTTGCAGGAGTGGTCGCTGCTTGGGGGCTAACCACTGCGACCGGGACTTCAATTGCGCAGCGAGTCGGAAATGTTTATTCGGCATCGGCTTTAGGCTTACTGTTGGTGGCAGGAGTTGCAATGAATATCTCTATGTTGCCTTACCGGGTTTGGTTCAAAGTTGTAATCACGATTGTTGCGCCGATTGCCGCACTAGCTGGGATGCGATTGGCATCACAACATTGATCAGTTAACTTGCACCGCTAGAGATCAGAAGACCGCAGAGAAGAGCAAGCCCACCATGACTGTTCATGATACGCTCTACAACGATACGTTACTTGTCCTGGTGCTTTAACTGTTCCGAAGTCGGACTCGTAGAACATGGAACGGGAGAACGAGGCTCTGCCGAGCCAGTCTCCACAGCCATTTGAATGGTCGCTAACTTCTAATCCCAAAATCTAATCTGGAAAAAGCACTTGTGCTTTGTCCAACTTTAATTTTGGGGTCGTGGATGTGAGCCGTCGGCGCTAGCCGCGGGTGAACGAAGTACTTGACTCGACGTAACTTACTAACAATCTAGACCAACGATTTGCGGTCGACAGATTAACGTTGGACAAACTTTTCATCTTGCACGACAACCACTTCGTTCACCCGCGGCTAGCGCCGTCGGCTCACTGATGTTGATCCCAAAATCTAATCTGGAAAAAGCACTAGGCATTTTTAATTTGACAATTGCAGTTTGTTGTTTTTTGACACCCTAAAGTTGTATTAAGTGAAGGACTCTAACCCCGCCCACCTTCGCAACATGTCTCACAAATCCTGTGACACTTGGAGCATGACATTGATCCCTGCTTGACGTGCCGCTTGGCTTGCTTGTTCATCTTCGGCTTCGGGTTGCATCCAGATGTTCTTCACCCCAGCGTCGATTGCCTGTATCACAATTGAAGCAAACCAGAGCAACGATTGAGACAATCATACGACACTCATGTTCCCATTCCACCTTGAATTACGTGGGAAATGACCAATTGCGATTTGCTTAAGTAGCGATGAGAATAGCTTAGGGAGCGAACTGGCGCGGATTTCGGCCTGGCGCTGTTAGTTGGCAAGAAGATGGAGGTAAGAAGATGACAGAATTTCATTTCCTTACCTTCATCTTCTTACCCGTACCAATTCTATTTACGAGTCACTTAGACCTGGCCTGCCGATGAACTTACAGACCAATCCACAGCTGGAACTTGCTTTCGATTACGTCCGCGAGACGTCGACAAGCATCTTTTTGACCGGAAAGGCTGGGACGGGTAAGACCTCGTTTCTACGTCAAGTAAAGGATGAAGGTTGTAAGCGCATGGCGATCGTGGCTCCGACAGGTGTGGCCGCGATCAATGCGGGCGGCATGACGATCCACTCTCTCTTTCAACTTCCGTTTGGGTTGCACGTGCCCGATGCAAAAAGGAAAGAGGAACATCGCAAATTTTCAAGGCAGAAACTGAATTTGATTCGTAGCCTCGACATGTTGGTGATCGACGAAATCAGTATGGTCCGAGCTGACTTGTTGGATGCCGTCGATGAAGCTTTGCGGCGGTTTCGTGATGATGATCGGCCATTCGGCAACCTTCAACTGCTGATGATCGGCGACTTGCATCAATTGCCCCCAGTCGTCAAGCAAGAAGATTGGGAAACACTTAACCGCTACTATGAAACGCCGTATTTCTTCGGCAGCTTGGCGCTCAAGAAAACCAACTATGTTTCTATTGAGCTAAAGCACATCTATCGACAGTCCGACGCCACCTTTATCGAGCTGCTCAACAAGGTCCGCGACAGTCGCTTGGATGACGCTACATTGCGAACGCTCAATAGTCGCTATGTAGCAAACTTCCGGCCCCCACCTAAAGAACCCTACATCACGTTGACGGCCACCAATGCTGTCGCACTGGAGATCAACGCCCGAAACCTAAAACTGTTACCTGGAGAGTTGAATAAGTTCTCAGCGCAAATCGTCGGTGATTTTCCTGCCAATGCCTATCCGACTGAGGAACACCTGGAGTTCAAACGCGGTGCGCAGGTAATGTTCATCAAGAACGATTCGGAACCGGAGAAAAAGTACTTCAACGGTAAGATCGGTCGGATTGTGAACATCACGGACGAAGGGATTCATGTACGCTGCGAAGGTGAGGACAGTGATATTTTTGTTGTTCCCGCTGACTGGAAAAACGTCAAGTACGCTCTAAACGAAACGACAAAGGAGATCGAAGAACAGGTCTTGGGTGTTTTTACTCAGTATCCGCTCAAGTTGGCTTGGGCGATTACAATTCACAAGAGTCAGGGGTTGACGTTTGACCGCGCGATCATTGATGCTCAAGCGGCCTTCGCTCATGGCCAAGTCTATGTTGCCCTCAGCCGCTGTAAGAGTTTTGAAGGAATTGTTCTTCGATCGATGATCGACTATGGAAGTGTTAAGACAGACCCAGTCGTCAAGCATTACAGTGCAGAGGCCGATCGCAACTCGCCTTCCGCGAGCCAAGTTCAACAAGCCAAACGTCAGTACCAACAGCACTTGATCGAGGACCTGTTTAGCTTCCAAGCGATTGCGGAATGTTTGAAACGTTTGCAACAAGCGTATCGAGAGCATCAAAGTTCTCTAGGTTCTGAGGCGTGGGACCAAGTCAGCGGCTTGACGAAGCAGGCCCACGAGGCACTCATTACTGTGGCCGACAAATTTCATCCGCAACTGCTCGCCTACTTTGAACAAGATTGTCTTCCAGAGTTACACCCAGTACTTCGTGATCGCATTGGCAAAGCGGCAACTTATTTTACTGAAAAACTCAATGGCCTTATGCAAGCGGCCAGTGCGATTCCCAAGCAGATCGAAAACCAAGCCGTGCGCCAGACGGTCAGCTTTCGGTTCGAGCAGCTGCAGCTTCAACTGTTTATCAAACGAGCCAGCTTTGCGGCTTGCAAGAATGGCTTTTCGACAGTGGCTTACAAGCGAGCCCAGTTCGACGCCGAGTTGGATTTTGCCAACCAGTTCCAAAATAAATTTAAAGAGGAGGTCGTTCCCGAAGGAGTGCCACATCCTCAGCTCTATGCGCAGCTATTAAAGTACCGTCAACAGATGGCTGACAAGCAGGGCGTGTCGCCCAGAACAGTGCTGATCACTCCATCGCTTCGTGAGTTAGTAATCACTCTGCCGACGACCCTAAATGCCGTCGGAAAGATTCATGGCATCGCTCGCAAGCGACTCGAACGTTACGGCAACGATCTCGCGTCGATGATCCAGCAATACTGCCAGGCGAATCAAGTCTTAACTGGCGAAGCGTCTGATTTAAATCAATCTGGTATGCCGATTGGTACGAAACAGTTGAGTCTGAGCATGTTCCAAGCGGGCAAGACGATCACGCAGATTGCTGAAGTGCGCAAATTGAGTCCCGGCACCATTCAAGGTCACTTGGCCCATTTTGTTCAGGAGAATCTCCTGGATGTCCATTCACTGCTCGAACAATCCAAACTAGCGGAAATCAAGCAATTCTGCTTAGCCAATCCCACCTCTACACTGGGCGATGCCAAGACACATTTTGGAACCAAGTTTGACTATGGCGAATTGAGACTTGCGTTCTCGCATTTGCAAAGTCGCAAGGCGGACAATTAGTTGGTAAGAAGATGGAGGTAAGAAGATGATGCATTTTAATTTTCTTACCTCCATTTTGTTACCAATCTTCGATCATGAATATGCGTGGGCGAATTCGGCAACTATTCGAGCTGGTAGAATCCCGGGGCCTATCTCTCGCCGAAGCTGGACAAAAACCGTATGCCTTCCGCTCAACCGTGACTAGCGACTACAATCGACGCTGCACTGTACCAGGGAAACATATGGCTCAAATCGTCCTCGCAACACTTAACGCTCGATATACACACAGCTCCTTTGGGTTGCGTTACCTGCTGGCCAATATGGGGTCACTGCAGTCGCAAACCGCGATGCTGGAGTTCGTGATCAATGACATCACCGTCGATGTGTTGGCGGCGATTCTCAATCAAAAGCCAAAAATCGTCGGGCTGGGCGTGTATATCTGGAACGTCGAGCCGATGACGCGACTGGTGGCGGATCTCAAAAGGGTACGACCGGAAGTTGTGATTGTTCTTGGCGGACCCGAGGTCAGCTACGAAGCCGCAGGCCAGCCGATCGTCGAACTGGCCGATTACGTCATCTCGGGAGAAGCCGATAGTTCATTTCGTGAACTCTGTACGACGTTGCTCCGTGGCGAAGCTTGTGAAACGAAGATGATCCAAGCGGCGGTACCGACTTTCGATCAACTCGTTTTACCGTATGATTTTTATGACGATGCCGATGTGGCAAACCGAGTGATCTATGTCGAAGTTTCCCGAGGCTGTCCGTTCACTTGCGAGTTCTGTTTGTCTTCGCTTGACATTCCGGTCCGTCTGGCAAACGTTGAGCTGTTTCTTGAGGCTATGCAAGACCTACTAGACCGGGGCGCAAAGCAATTTAAGTTCGTTGATCGGACTTTCAATTTGAACCTGAGAGTCAGTCGACAAATTTTGCAGTTCTTTCTTGATCGCTTGGTGCCCGGATTGTTTTTGCATTTTGAAATGATTCCTGATCGACTACCTGAAGATCTGCGGTCACTGATTGCGAAGTTCCCTCCTGGTGCACTGCAGTTCGAAATAGGAGTGCAAACATTTAACGATGATGTTGGAAAACTGATCAGCCGAAAGCAGGATAACGCAAAATTGGCTGACAATTTTCTATATCTGCGAGATCACACTGGCGTACATATTCACGCTGACTTGATTGTTGGTTTGCCTGGCGAGTCGCTCGATAGTTTCGCAGCAGGCTTTGATCGACTGTATGAGTTGCGACCGCAAGAGATCCAGGTTGGCATCTTAAAGCGACTGCGCGGGACACCGATCACTCGACATGATGATACTTGGGAAATGCGTTATAGCCCGCATCCGCCGTACGAGATACTTAGTAATCGCTTATTGAATTTTGATGACCTTCATCGGTTGCGTCGGTTCGCGCGCTACTGGGACTTAGTTGGCAATAGCGGTAACTTTGTCGCGTCACTCAACTTGATCATTGCAGTGGGGCGTTCACCGTTCGCGCAGTTTAGTGACCTTTGTGATTGGTTGCATGCTCGCCATGCGTCACGCTATGGCATTTCGCTTGCCGATCTTTTTGCATCGATCTTCGGGTACTTGGTCGAACGCTATCCGGCGGGCTCAGATCAGATGATTGCCGAAACGATGTGGGAAGATTACATCCGTGGCGGACGCCGAGATCGCCCTACATTCTTGAAGCAATATGATTTAAAGTCGCCGCAGCAGAAACAAGCTCACTCACTTCCGCAACGTCAAGCGCGGCACGTGACGCCGAGTTAGGCGACGTTGGTTCAGTAAGGTAGCTGGTTTCGTAAGAAACCGGAAGCAACAGAAAGATCACCAGTGCGCGCCGGTTTGTCACGAAACCAGCCACATCTACGCGGTGTGGGGAGAGGTCGTTGCTTGCTGCGGTAGATTGACAAGCGTCGTTCCAGCGATGACCGTCAATCCACCGATCCAAGTTGCCAGAGTTACTGACTCGTGTAGCAGCAAGTATCCCCATAGGATTCCGAAGACCGGTATCAGATAGGCAACCGTCATCGCTTTAGAAGTCCCAACATTGCGAAGCAATCGAAAGTACAGCAGATAAGCAATCGCGGTGCAGCCGAGGCCGAGGGCGATAACGCAAAGCCAACTCTTATTGCTTGGCATGGTTGCTGGCCAATTTAGAAAAGCCAACGGCATTAGAATCAGACTTGCCGCAAGGAGACTGCCTGTTGAGACGACGAGCGGTGGGACATTTTTCAATGCTCGTTTGCTGTAGTGAGCCGCGAGACCATACATGATGGCCGCGGAGAGCCCAGCCAAAAGCGGCGTCAAACTGGCAACTCCAGACAACTTTCCCCATACCAAAATAACGACTCCGCCAAAGCCGATGACTAAGCCCGCCACTTTTTGATACGATAGCACTTCGCGGAACCAGACGTAACCAATTAGCCCACCGAACAGTGGAGCCGTGGCGTTAAGAACTGCCGCATCGCCTGCAGTCATTGACAAAGTTGCATAAGCAAACAAAGTGAACGGGACCGCGGAATTTAAAGCGCCGAGTATTACTAGTTGCTTCCAATAACGAAGCATGAGCGGCAACTCGTGACGTACCAGAATGGGGGCGATTAAAAATGCCGCTGCCACTGAGACTCGCATAGCAATCAACGCGACCGGGCCAAACTCAGGCGAAGCGACTCTCATAAACAAGAACGAGGCGCCCCACAGCGCACCAAGTAACAGCCATTCAGCGATATCGCGAGCACCCATTATGATCCTTCAAATTTTAAGAGCTCGGGTATAGTCTATGTTGCAAGTCCGCGTTAGGCAAAGAGCGTACAGTTTAGTCAACATTCGGGTTCTGCGGACGGGGACGTCCGCGGTCCGAAAACCAGTCACAAGCTGTCGGACTGTATAATGTGACGCTTCCCAGCGCTTTGCCCATATTTAATTCAAGGGTTGATCATGTTGGGTGCCACGCTCTAAGGCTTTGCGAAGGGCGTGGTGAACGTCTTTCAAACCACGCCCTTCGCAAAGCTTCAGAGCGTGCCACCCTAAAATTAAATCTGGACAAAGCATTCGTCTACCAAACGTTAATCTTTCAAAATCTATGGGGATCGCCATGAAAGCTGCAAAGCTCGTTCTTCATCTATTGATGGTGCTTCTATACGGCTGCTCTCCACAGCGAGCCGTCGAATCGCAAGTTGCCGACATTATTATTGTCAATGCAAAAGTCTATTCGCCACCAGATAAGTTCTATGCAGCGATTGCGATCAAGGCTAATAAGATTTTAGCGGTTGGCACACAGACAGAGATCGAGAAACTGGTGGTTGAGAGAACACGCCGGCTGGATGCAGGCGGTGGGACTGTGACACCAGCGTTCAATGACTCGCATGTGCACATGTTCTCGGGCAGCGAATCGTTGCAACAAGTGGATCTGCTCGATGCGGTTTCGCTGGATGATATCGACAATCGCATCCGCTCGTTTGCAATTGCCAACCCCAAGAAAGCGGTCATCGCTGGACGCGGATGGCTCTACGGGTTCTTTGAAAACGGATTGCCAACTCGCGAACAACTGGATGCGTTAGTCGCCGATCGGCCGGCGGTGATGAAATGCTATGACGGGCATAGTATGTGGTTGAATTCAAAAGCGCTCGCTGCGGCAGGAATTACCCGGAATACGAAGGACCCAAAGAATGGGATTGTCGTTCGCGATGCCAAAGGTGAACCGACTGGCGTACTGAAAGAGTCCGCGATGTCGTTGGCGGATAGCCTGATGCCGAAGCTGACGAGTGCTGAGAGGAAGGACGCCATACGAGCTGGGATTCGTGAAGCCCATCGGCTGGGCGTGACGAGCGTTCAGGAAGCGGGTATCGGTTTACCTGAGCTCGAGGTGCTCGACTCACTGCAAAAAAGTGGCGAATTGAATCTGCGAATTTACATTGCACTAGAGGGTCACCCGCGAATGACTGAAGCGGAGATTGATCAGTTAGATGCCATGCGAGCTCGCTTTAAAAACCTTTCGATTGGGGCAGTAAAACTGTACGCGGACGGAGTGATTGAAGCTCATACGGCGGCGCTCCTTCAACCGTATGCGAACAATCCGATTCGTGGGCTCCCGGAATTTGCCCAAGAGGATATGAACCGCGTGATTGCGGCCCTCGATCGCCATGGTTACCAGATCATGGTGCATGCCATTGGCGATGGCGGAATCCAAATGACGCTCGATGCATTAGAGCTTGCAGCGAAGGTCAATCCAGTTCCGCACAACGGGCGAAGACACCGATTGGAACATATTGAATCGGTTAGCCGTGAGGACATTCCCAGGTTTGGACAATTGGAGATTATTGCATCCATGCAGCCGTTTCACGCAAATCCGAACAGCAATATTTTCAATGTTTGGGCAGTAAACCTCGGCCCAGAGCGAGCATCTCGCGCGTGGAGTTGGAAGAGTATTCAAGATGCGGGTGGTCGTTTAGCCTTTGGTACCGATTGGCCAGTCGTAGGACTGGACCCGATCCCAGGCTTGCACACCGCGATGACGCGTCAAACGTTGGATGGTGAGCCAGCAGGAGGATTTATACCCGAGCAACGATTGTCACTACGCGAATCGTTGCAAGCTTATACCACCGGAGCAGCCTTTGCCGAATTCGCTGAGCGTGAGAAAGGGAGTTTACAGGCTGGAATGTTAGCGGATGTCGTGATTTGGGACCGTGACATTTTTTCATTCCCAGTCGACCACGTTAAAAAAGCTCGAGTTATAAAAACGATTTACGACGGCCAAGTTGTCTACGAGCAGTAGTCGTTTTTCCCGTAGCCAGCGGCGAAAGTGGGCTTAGCGCCGGCATCACTAAGCATCTATCTGGTAATAAAGATCACTGAAGCAAGCAGCACCTGCTCTAAACGACAACGAGGCTAAGTTCACGACGCGTCGCGGACAAGCGAATGTGGCTGGCCTTCGAGTAGGTTCTGTTTGGGTGGACGAATGTTAGGACCGTCTAGCCCCGCTCGTACTGCAAACCGCAAGCCGTTCCCGTCGCCGCTGGCTATGGGTCAAACGAATGTTCGACCCAAAACCAGCGACCTACTTCCCCGTTAAGCAAGCTATCTCAGGCTATACTATCAGACGAAATCCAGGCGTTTGCTGCACTCCTCTCCAAAAAAACCATCACAGGCGAGTAACTGGTCATGAAAAACATATTCACCCTCACGATTGCCATTTGCGTCTTAACGCAGGCTGGCACCACTTCGGCGCAAGCGCCGAAAACAAAACCCAACATCGTCTTTATCATGGCGGATGACCTTGGTTACACCGATGTGGCATGTTACGGCAGTAAGTATTACGAAACGCCGAACATCGATCGCCTCGCAACGCAGGGAATGCGACTGACTAGTCACCATCATTGCCAGAACTGTACGCCAACTCGAGCTGCCCTGATGAGCGGCCAGTATGGGGCTCGCACCGGAGTGTACACAGTCGGCGGTATCGATCGTTTTGACTGGAGCAAGCGCCCACTGAAACCGGTTGACAATGTAACCAATTTGCCGCTCGATCGCGACATCATCGCTAAGCAGCTGAAAGCAGCAGGATATGCAACGGGCATGTTCGGTAAATGGCATATAGGCGAACGAGGTGACTACCACCCAGGCAAACGAGGCTTCGATGAAGCGATCGTTAGCGCAGGTGTGCACTTCGATTTTAAGACCGATCCAGAGACCAAGTATCCAGAAGGCCAATACCTGGCAGATTTTCTAACAGACAAAGCCGTCGACTTTATCACACGGCACAAAAACGAACCGTTCTTCCTCTACTTGCCGCACTTCGGTGTCCACTCTCCACACCAAGCCAAGCCAGACTTGATCGAAAAATTCAAAGACAAACCTGCTGTCGGCGGTCACAACAATCCAACTTACGCAGCCATGATCACCAGCGTCGACGAGAGTGTGGGTCGTGTAATGAAGACTTTGGATGATCTGAAGCTGACTGACAACACGGTCTTGATTTTTACAAGCGACAACGGCGGTGTAGGTGGCTATGTTCGCGAAGGCGTAAAGAAAGCTGGTGACGTTACCGACAACGCGCCGCTGCGAAGCGGCAAAGGGAGCTTGTATGAAGGTGGAACGCGTGAGCCGTTTATCGTCCGCTGGCCCGGCGTTACCAAGCCTGGTTCAGCCAACAACGTACCGACCATTCACGTCGACATCTATCCAACGTTGCTTGAGATTGCCACAGCTTCCAAACCGCAGCAAGTGCTCGACGGCGAGAGTCTTGTCAAGTTATTTCGCGATCCTAACGCAAAGTTACAACGCGACGCCATTTTCCAGCATTTCCCTGGCTACTTGGGTGCGGGCGTGGAAAGTTGGAGAACGACTCCGGTCAGTCTCATTCAGTCCGGCGACTGGAAGCTGATGGAATTCCTTGAAGAGGGAACACTTGAACTTTACAACTTGGCGGATGACATCGGCGAAACAAAAAATCTTTCAAAAAACAACCCTGAAAAGACCAAGGAACTTCACGACCGCCTGGTCGCTTGGCGTAAGGAAGTGAACGCTCCTATGCCCACAAAAAACGAAGGCACGCCAGCTCCTGCGAAAAAGAAGAAAAACAAAGCGAAATAGATCATGTCCCCTGCGGTCAGATCGGGTTTTATGAACCACGAACGTCACGAAAAACACGAACAGTTTAATGTTCATTCGTTACCCGAGCCGAGTTGAAATTGACCTACAAAGGTGAATAGCTCATGAATGGCAAAATGCGAACGAGCCCTTTGTCTACTTTTCGTGCCTTTTGTGTTTTTCGTGGTTCAATACGAGCTGGGTACGGACATGACTGAAATTTTGTTCAAAGACGAATGCTACGCCATTCAAGGCGCGATTTTCGAAGTCTACCGAGAAATGGGATGCGGATTCTTGGAGCCAGTTTACCAAGAGTGTTTAGAAAAAGAGCTGCGAAATCGAGACATCCCATTCATTGCCCAAACCGAGTTGAAATTGAGCTACAAGGGTGAATCGCTCAGACAAACTTACAAACCCGATTTTATTTGCTACGGCCAAATTATTGTTGAGCTCAAAGCCGTGAAAGTAATTGCCCCTGAACACTTGGCACAGGTTATCAACTATTTGAAAGCGACAGGAATGAAACTTGGCCTGCTAGTCAATTTTGGAGACTTTCCGAAGGCAACCATTAAACGTTTAGCACTTTAATTTCGGGAACCACGAAAGTCACAAAAAACACGAACGAGCCTCGCTTTAATTTTCGTGCCTTTCGTGGTTTTCGTGGTTCAAAAGGATAAAGAAACCGAGCCCGGAGAGCTAGCGGCACACCAGGTCACCCTAGAATCTCCGTAACTACCCGACCAGTTTGACCGTCAAGGATAGAACCCGCACCGGTCGGTCGAGTAAAAGTAACCTCGTTGGCGTTTAGACCAAACAAATGCATAACCGTCGCATGAAAATCGGAGTGAGTGACGATATCTTTTATTGCCTTATGTCCAAATTCATCGGTCTCGCCGTAAACAAATCCTGATTTGATACCGCCACCAGCAAACCATGAACTGAAACCGTGCGTATTGTGGTCGCGACCGACGTTGGCTTCGTTCTGAATCACCGGCAATCGGCCCATCTCACCGCCCCAATGAACTAACGTGCTGTCAATCAAACCGCGGTCTTTCAAGTCTCGCACCAACGCCGCTGAGGGACCATCGATTTTGCGACAAGCGGCTGGCAGTGCTTTGTGGATACCGCCATGATGATCCCATTGCTGCGTCGATGTGTAGAGCTGCACGAAGCGGACGCCGCGTTCAACTAGCCTGCGGGCAATCAAGCAGCGCGAGCCGAACTCGCGAGTGGCGTCATCTTCCAGCCCATAGTCGCGACGCGTAGCGGCGGTCTCTTGATTCAAGTCGAGCGCTTCTTTGGCCGATGTTTGCATACGAGCGGCAAGTTCATAAGTTGCAATGCGAGCCGCTAAGTCAGACTCACCTGGTCGCTCTGCAAGATGACGCTCGTTAACTCCACGTAGGTACTCAAGAAACTGACGCTGAGGCTCGCCCGTCAATCGACTCGGTGGATCAAGATTTAAAATCCGTGGCTCTTTGGGCCGCACTACAGTGCCTTGATAAGTTGACGGCAGCCAACCGTTCTGCCAGCAATCCGTCCCCAGGACTGGCAATCCACCAGGATCGGTCAGCACAACATACGCAGGCAGGTTATCAGCTTCACTGCCCAGTGCATAAGTCAGCCACGCGCCAAGCGTTGGTCTGCCACCGGTGATTCGCCCATTGTGCAACGAATAGATCGATTGCCCATGATTGTTGACTCCCGTTTGCATCGATCGGACCAGCGTAACATCATCGGCGATCGTTCCCAATTGCGGCAACAACTCACTGAGTTCCAAACCTGACTCGCCATGCCGCGACCATTTCCATGGTCCATTCCAGAGCTTTGCAGAAGACTCGGCGGCATTGTCGTACTTGATGTCGCCAGGAAAATTCTGCATGTGACGCTTGGCCAGTTCAGGCTTGCGATCACACAAATCGATATGCGATGGCCCGCCCTGCATGAACAGCGAAATCATGGCTTTGCATTGCGGCTCTCGCGGCGGCTTCTTGGGTGTGAGATCAAAAACTCGCTGCTCGGTTATGGGCTTGGGCTTTTCAGCGAGGGCTTCTTTGGCCATCAAGTACGACAGCGCAACCGACGTAAGCCCGAATCCTTGACTGGCAATGAAATGCCGGCGCGAAGCATTAACGTTAGATGGTTCAATTGGCATCTTTTTTAGTCCACATACAGAAAGCGGTTTGATGAAAAAAGTGCCTGACAGAGCAAGGCTAACGCTTGCTGCTCCGGCGAAGCCTTCACAGACGGCTTTTCATTTTGCTTTTCGTTGGGTGGCTTGGCTGCTGCCATTGCATCCGCAACATGTTGAAAGTGCAGACGCTCTGATAGCAGCAGTGCAACACCGGCATGCAGTTCACTCTGATCCGGTTGAATTCCAAACGCCAGCAACCAAGCTCGTGTAACTTGGGTAGCTGGTTCACTACCCACCTCACGTTCAACACGATTCGCAAACCGATCAGCCAAAGTCAAGACGACTTCGTTGTTCATCATCAACAAGGACTGAGGAGCGACAGTCGACGATGCGCGGCGATCGCAGTTGGGGCTTACTACAGCGATGTCAAACGGCTCCAACATTCCAAGCGGCAGCGAACGGCGAACTTGAATGTAAATGCTGCGTCTGAATTTTTCAGGCGTATCTTCACCCTTGGTTACCATGATGCCATTACCGTCGCGGGTTGCAGTACCGATCACAACTTGTCCAAATTCATCTGGATTAACTGCCGAACTTGGCCCGTACATAACTTGCGTTCGCATTCCAGAAACTTCTAGCATCGCATCGCGAATCGCTTCCGCTTCCAAGCGCCGCACGGACATTCGCCCCCAATAGCGGTTTTCGGTATCCGTATCGCTCTTTGATCGAACGGATGATTGTTGGTAAGCTGCCGAGCGAACAATCAATCGATGAAGTGCCTTCAAGCTCCAGCCGCTGCGAACAAATTCATCCGCCAACCAATCGAGCAGCGCGGGATGACTGGGTGGTTCACCCAAGCGTCCAAAATCGCCCGGCGTTGGCACAATGCCTCGACCAAAATGGCACATCCAAAATCGATTGACAAGATTTCTAGCAACCAACGGATGTCGACCACTCGTCAGATGTCTTGCAAAACCCAGCCTGCGACCAGTAGTCGGTAAGCTCGGATCGTCATCAGGAATGTAACCGGACGGCAAAATGCTTAGTTCGCCCGGTGCGACTTCGTCGCGAGGCTGCTGCGGATCTCCTCGCGAAAATCGAAACGTGACTGGCTTCTGCCCAGGCACTTCAGTAAGGCAGGCTATAAAATCATCTTCTGGGCGTTTAGTTTTCGCCGCGGCGACCATTTCTTCAAACTTCTTGTTATGTTCCGCAATCAGCTTGGGTTCATACAAAATCGCACTGCCACCGTCGACATTCAATCGGGGGTAGTCTTTTAGTATCTGTTGATGGACCGGCGTGCATTTGTCCGCTGCCGTAGCTTTCGCTTCGCGTGCGACAACCTGTTGTTCAGCAGAAAGTGTCGCGACGACTTTTTCGAAAATCCCATTAACGATTTCTTTCAGCGCTGCAGAGCGTTGATCTTGGATCTGTCGCACTTCTTGATCCACTTGCGCGGCAGCAGCCAGTTCCTCCGCGGTCCACAAGTTGACTTGTCTCGCTCCATGATCGCGCCAATTCTTCCAATCGAGCGCGGGTTCAAAGAGGGCTCGAATGCGATGGTAGTCGTGATGCGATATCGGATCATAACGGTGCGAGTGACATTGAGCACAACCGACAGTTATTCCGAGCATCGATGTGGACATGATCTTGATCGTCTCAGCCACGACGTCATTGCGAGCCACGTTCTGGTCACCACCATCGCCAGTGCCATCAGGAGCGGTCCGTAGAAAACCGGTCGCCGTCAATCGATCAATGTCGTCTTGATTTAAGTTTTGATACGGTTGAGCAACCAGTTCATCACCAGCCAGTTGTTCAACAATGAATTCATCAAACGATTTATCTTGATTGAATGACTTGATCACATAGTCGCGATATCGAAAGGCCCATCGTCGCTCGCGATCCTTCTCTGTGTATCCGTCGCTGTCGGCATAGCCTGCCGGATCAAGCCAATGACGTGCCCAACGTTCACCATAATCGGGCGATGCTAACAACTGATCGACTAATTGATCGTAAGCGTCGGGAGAATCGTTCGCAATGAAGCTTGCCATTTGTTCGGGTGCGAGCGGCATACCGAGAAGATCGAAGGCCAATCGGCGGGCAAGTGTCACTCGATCTGCCGGGGGCGAAAAGATTCGTCCATGTACCTCGAGTTCCGAAAGTAGAAAGTTGTCGACCGGCGTTCGAAGCTGGTTTATATTTCTGACTTCGGGAAGAGCTGGTCGCACGACGGGTTGAAATGCCCAGTAATTGCGTTCTTCTTCCGTCCATTCGGTTTCACTGGGAACACTGGTTGGTTCTGGCCTGGCGGTTTTAGCTCCTTGTTCAATCCAATCGTGTATCGCTCGCTTTTCTTTCTCTGACACCTTTCCTTTAGGTGGCATCTCCCCAGTTTCGATACGTTGCCAGAGCAAGCTTTCTTTCGCTTTTCCTGCAACAATCGCCGCACCAGATTCTCCACCCTCGATGAGTTGTCGTGCGAGTCGCGCGTCCAGCCCCGCTTCACGTTTATCTTCTTCGCCATGACAGTGGAAGCAATGCGTTTTTAGTATCGGGCGTACGTCGCGTTCAAAAACGAGCTCGGGTTCACTCGCTATGCTCGTCATCGCCGAGCAGGTCAGCCAAAGCATTGACCAAATAAGGACTCGCATAGCAAAAACTCAGATTTGGAGGCGGGAGGTAACAGGCGGGACGGTCCATTATAGCCGCTCCCACCGCCCAGTGTAAAACGTAGCCTAGGCATCCTGCCTGGGAAGCACCAGCCAATTATGCTGACCAAGATAGCGCTCGCAGCCCTCATCCCCGACCCATCTCCCCGGAGTACCGGGGCGAAGGGAGCCAGAACTCGGCGCGCCACTAGCGCCGCTAGAGCGCTGTCAAAAAGCAACTCTAAAGCGGAACTCGAAGGGCACACTCGCTGGTGAGTTGCCCTTCAAGTAAACCTCAAACAACTCATTCGATCGTCAGCTTGCGACGATATATCGTGTCTCCGTTGGTGATGTAGAGATATTCGTGGTTCGGGCCTGCTAGCGTGCAGCTCGTTAGCGGCTGTGATGCGTTGGGTTTGGGCAGCACTCCACATAGTCGACCTGTTGGATCGAAGACCTGAACACCTTGGGCCGATGTCACGTAGAAACGACCCGCTTTGTCGACCGCCATGCCATCACCCTTCGACGCGACTTCGTAGGGCGGTGGCTCGTTGAACTTGAAATCGCCTTTGGCATCGATCGGTAATCGCATGGTCAGTGTCGGCATCTTCGCGTCGAGCATTCCGTCGGCTTGAACACGGAACAACCAAGTGAACTCGCCGCCGTAGTCGGAAACGGCAAGCGTACCTTGGTCGTTCGACAACGCGATTCCATTGGGTTTGGTGATTCCAGTATCCACCGGCGTCACTTCACCCGTTTTGATATTGATTCGCGTGACGCGTTGCTCTTTCGTCTCCGTGATAAAGATGAAACCATCCGAGCTGACGGCGAGATCGTTTGGTGTCACGCCTGTCGCGATCACTTTGACTGTTCCCGATTTCGGATCGAGCGAGATGACGCGATTCTTGGCCCCTTGGCAACCGTAGATCAAACCATCGCTGCCGAACTTCATGCCGCTGATCGCTTCTTTAGCCAATTCAGTTCGACTGCCGTCAGCGACGTTGACTTTGTAAACCGCTGGAGCTTTCATATCGGAGAAGTAAAAATTGCCTTCAGCATCCGGACACGGTGCGTCGGCGAATCCTAACTTGTCAGCGACCACTTCCCAAGTTTGGCCGGAAACAAGTAGACGCAACAAAGTCATATCGCTCTTCAAGTCACCTTTGGTATCGAGCGCCGGTTGGTGCTTCTCTTTACGCCACAACCATTTGACGGCTTCGGGGAATCGCTCGCCGGCAAAGTCGCTGTTGTGGCCATAACCTTCAGCCCAATCGAAGCGAAGATCGTAGCCCATGTATTGCAGCGACGAAGCCATCAACTGGTTCGACCACGGCCAACTGCCGAACTGATTATCGATATCGCCGCTCGTGTCAGCCATGTACACTCGAAGCGGTTTTGGCTCAGTTTTACGAACGAGCGACGGAAAGACATTGCCACCGCGAAGGTTCGTGAAACTACCGACGTTGATAAGCACTTTGTGAAAAGCATCGGGCCGCTCCCACGCGACGTTGAACGCGCAGATCCCACCCGAGCTCGAACCGCAAATGGCCCTCATCTCCGGATCTTTCGAAATCGTATAACGCTTTTCAACTGCGGGGATGATCTCTTCCATCAGCATCCGCGCGAACCGATCACCGAGACTGTCGTATTCAAGACTGCGATTGGAATAGTTGCCTTGCCGTTTTGGTTTCGATTTTTCTTGGCCGGGGCTGATGAAGACCGCGATCGTAGGTGGCATGTCGCCGCGGGCGATGAGGTTGTCAAAGACTACTGGAACTCGCCAACGACCTTTGACGTTGCTGAACGATTGGCCATCTTGGAAGATCATGAGGGCGGCGGCTTGGTCGGCTTTGTATTGGGCGGGAACGTAGATCGACCAATCGCGAACCGTGCCATCGAAAACTTTTGATTCGAACTCGGGCATTTCTTCGACGACTCCGTGCGGCACCGTTTCACTTGCAACGGCGTCTGCATGCGGTTTCCATTCGGGTTTAGTCTGAGTTTGCTCAGCTTTATCGGACTTTGCATTGTCGTCCCACAGCCATCGCAGCGCGTCGGGCAGAACATTACCGCCCCAATTGCCGCTGTGCCCGCCGTCGGTCATCACAAGCTTGTATGGATAGCCCGCAACGCTAAGCGCGGTGGCGAGATCCTGATTCGCTAGCGGCCAGTTGCCGAACAAGTTGTTCAAGTCCTCTTTGCCTTCTTGAAGATAAACTTTGAGCGGTTTGGGGTTGTTCTTCGTTTTTCGCACCAAGCCCGGATAAGCCCAGCCGCCTCGAATATTGGTGAAGCTGCCGATGTGGCTGAGCACTTTACCGAATTGCTCCGGCTTCTCCCAAGCGACGGTGAACGCGCAGATGCCGCCTGAAGAAATACCGCTGACCGCGCGTTGCTTCGGATCTTTTGAGACGTTCAAGCCCTTAAGCGCGACGGGTAAAAACTCATCGATCAAAAACTGCGCGTAACGATCGCCCATCGAATCATATTCAAACGACCGATTGCTGCGGTCCTTTGCATTCGGTTTTGTAGCGGGCACATTGCCAGGATTCACGAACACAGCAATCGTAACTGGCATCGCTTTCTGGTGTATTAAGTTATCAAAAACGACCGGCACGCGAAAAGCTCCGTCGGCCTTCGAATAGCCGCTGCCATCCATGAAGACCATCAGCGCCGCAGGTTGATCGGCTGAGTATTGTGCGGGAACGTAGACGCTGTAATCGCGCCGCGTGCCTGGATAGATTTTGCTTTCAGCAAAAACGCCTGAAGTGACTTTCCCCTGTGGCACGCCCGTTTGCACTTGCCGATCTGGGTTATCGGGCAGTTTTTCTTGAGCTTGAAGACTGGTAACGGCGAGCGCGCACGCTAACGCAAAGTAGACGTAGAGTTTCATGATTCCTCGGGCGGGGTTGAGGCTGTTAAGCAAGGGGCAGGTTGTTAAGCGAGCAGCAGGTTGAACGCGGGGTTCCCTGAATCATCGTTCACTCCGCCTCCACAATCAAGCCGGTGTGCCACAGCCCATCGGTTTCGTTTGCGGGGGAGATTATTTCAAATTCGCATCTTGGTAGTCGATCATGCATTTAGTATAAACTCATCTAACGACTCTCAACCCGACTGAATTCAACTGCGCATTTATAAGGCATCTGCCATGCAGCGTCGGTCATTTATCCTAGGAACTGCGGTTGGACTACTTATGAATCAAGCATCAGCCGCTTCTCACCTAGATCCAGCCATGCAGCTTGAAGCCGCCGCGAACGTCTTAGCCGAATCGGTCAAATCGGGCCAAGTCCGCGCCGCGACGATCGTGGCTCACATTGGCGATCAATCGATCCAGCGAGCTTTTGGCGAAGCGAATATCGACAGTTCTTTTCTACTGGGTTCTATCTCAAAGCCATTTTGCATCGCGGCGATGATGTCGCTCTTTGAAAAACGGGCATTCCAGTTGACTGATCTTGCGCAAAAGTACTTGCCCGAGTTCAAAGGAGAGGGCCGCGAGCGCGTTACTGTTCAGCATTTGTTGACCCATGTTTCAGGCTTGCCCGATCAGTTGCCCAACAATGCACAGTTGCGCAAAAGCCACGCTCCGCTCTCCGAGTTCGTCGCGGGAGCAATGCGAGTTCCATTGGGTTTTGAGCCTGGCACCAAGTATGAATACTCGAGCATGGCTATCCTGCTCGCAACTGAAATCGCGCAACGTCTATCAGGCAAGAATTTTCTACAGTTGGTCGACGAAACTGTTTTCAAGCCACTTCAGATGACGCATTCAGCGATTGGGTTTGGAAGTTTGCAGCGAGATTCACTGGTACCTGTCCAAACAGAGCATGCTGCACCGGAAGCCGGTGGTGGTGATCCAAGTGCAAAAGAATGGGATTGGAACAGTCACTATTGGCGCGGCCTGGGTGCGCCTTGGGGTGGTGTTCATGCATCGGCTGGTGACGTTGCCAAATTCCTTAACGCGTTCGTAAACATCAAAGAGAATTTTTTATCCGCAGAGACGGCGAAGTTAATGATACGGAATCACAATCCTGCTCGCATCACACCGCGGGGACTTGGCTTCGCACTCGGACCCTTGATCAGTAAGAACTGTTCGAAGATCGCATTTGGCCATACCGGATCCACGGGCACGATCGCGTGGCTGGATGTTGAACGCAAGACGGGATGTGTTATTTTTACATCGTTGCCCGGGCAAGCTGTTAAGCCTCATCCAAGAGAGTTAGCGGCAGAGATGTTCCAGTCGTTTGACCCATAGCCAGCGGCGAAGGGGACGGCTTGCAGTTTGCAGTACGAGCGGGTCTTGATGGTCCTAACATTCGCCCGCTCAACCCGAACTTGCTCGAAGGCCAACTGCATTCGTTTGTCCGCATTCGCTTGTCCTCAGTGATCTTTATTACCAGATAGATGCTTAGTGATGCCGGCGCCAAGCCAACCTACGCCGCTGGAGAGTGTCAAACGAAAACCGTCCTACCAGGTTTGCATCCAACCGATCAGTTTTTGCCAGTCGGCTCGTGATGATCGAGTGACGAGAGGAAACTGCGCATTGTATTCAGCCGGAATACGTCGCAGCACTTGTTCGGCTTGCACGAGCGTTCGCTTGGCTTGATCTGTTTGACCCAACTTGCGTTGGCACTGCGCAATCTGAACAAAGGCCTCTAACGATTCGGGTTGGTTCAGAAAGCGATTGCCTACGTTGCGATAAGCGAGAATGGCTTCGTCGTAGCGCCCCAATTCAAAAAGTGCATCGGCCTCGCCGAAATAACTGTTGCGCAAGATTGACTTATGCTGCTCGGATATCGCGCCGTGTTCTTGCATTGCGTTGAGGTCGGTGTGCAACGACTGGAAATCCTTGAGTGCCCCTTCGAGCAATTCACGGCGCTGTTGCAGTAACTGACGACGAACGGTATCGATGGTCACTTGACTGCTTTTAAGCAAACGATCGGGATACTCAGCGGCCAAACAATTGGATTTCCCAATCATATAACGCGTTTCAAAAAACCGCGGGTCGTCCTTCCACCGCGACGAGGCTTCGCTCAGTTGTTGAACCGCATCGAGAAAGGTGCGATGACTTTCTTCCAATTTCTTTGACAGCGCTCCCCAGTCGGTTTGTGGGCCAAGTTCCGTCTCGAGGATGAGCTTGTCGGCTTGTCTAAAAACGGTTGAGCCAAGTTCATATAGTGAATTGCGCCACGTCTCGCTCGTCGGTTCCAGCTTGCCGTCATACAAGTTCTGCTTGAGCATCTCGGTCGCAGTACCCAGTTCATTAAGTTCGTTGTGAGCCCGAGCGGCGAGCAATCTCGCATCGTAACTAATCGGATGCTCTGGATACTCTTTGATGCAGTGCTGCAGCGATACGATCGCCTTCTTCCAGTCGCCAGCGTTGATTCGATTCTGAGCTATGGCGACGTATCCCCGAGGTTGCTTGGGTCGTTCTTCGTACTTGAGATACTCTGCAAGCAATCGATTGGATGAATCCAGATCTCGAGCTCGCTGATAACACTCACTGGCTTGCCAAACAAGATTCGGATAATCAACTGATCTCATTTCGATACGCGAGAGGTCTTCAAAGAACTGACCGGCCATGGAGAATTTCTTTTGAAGTCCTTCACGATGTTCGGCAACATCAGCATCGGCAACCGGTTCGTTTTCGAATTCTTCGGCCCAGTTGTAATACGTCTCGGCTTGCAACTTTACGGCGTCACCGCGCGGGAACACTGGCGGAAAGTAACCCGCCAAATCGATCGCTCGTTGGTAGTCGCCATGCATCCGCAGTTGCCGCCCCAGCTCAAGCAACCGAGCTCGCATTTGCTCGATGGTCAACCACTGTTGGTTATAAAGTTGCACGTTGCCTAGATCTTTTAGTACGTGGCGGACCGTTTCAATACATGTGTCGGGGCGCTCAAGCTCAAGCAGTATCTCAGCTTCTTCAAGCCCAGATGCGACCGCTTCCGAAGAGCCAGGGTTGCGTTGCCGTGTGCCGCTGAGCGTGCTGAGAGCTTCATCGTATTTTTCTTGAGCACGAAGAGCACGTCCGAGAAAGTAAGTCGCTTGCCTACGCTGTTCATTGGGCGTTAATGAAGAATGGGCGCAGCGCCGGAAACGTCCTTCGGCTTGGTTCAGTAACTCGGATTTTTTTGCCTCGTCCTCAGTCTCGTTGGCCTCGTTCAGTCGCCAGCGTCCGCGCATCATGTCCGCTTCGGCTATCTCTTTCAGTTTAGGATCGATCTTTGCAAGCTCTTCTTCACATCTGGCAGTGTTATTGTCTACCAAAGCCAATTCAGCTTCGCATAGTCGAATACGAGCCCATTCGGAATCAAACAAGCCGGGTATCGCTTTCCAAATTTCTAAGCTCTCACGAGCCGACTCAACGTCGACCGGGCGCTGTCTCAGGGCCGCTGTTACAGCCATGCTCAGCGCCTCACTTCTTCGCAGCGGTAAGTTAGTTGCGGACTCGATCAAAACTTCGACGGCCTCGGGCCACTTGAACGTATGAAAGTAACTGAACCCAAGATAGAACTGACCAAGGCCTTTGTAACCGAGCGGAAATCCTAACTCTTGGGACTTCTCCAAGTGCTCGATCGATGTCGAGAGCACTTGACGGTTTTTAGGTGATTCCAGTTTGTCCTGAACCGACTGAGCCGTCGAAACACCTTGGACAAGATGCCACGCAGAATCCGATTCCTTATCGATATCTCCGTCTTCATCTAAGTCTCTCGCAATGCGCCCGGCTACGTCCCAACGGTTATCATCGAGCAGCGAGAGAGCGAGCTTGATGTCTTTCCTTGGTCCTGTTCCACTGGTCGCGACGTAGGTGAATATCGCTCCGAATAAAACCACAACGGCGCCACCCGCGCCAGCCATAATCATGATTTTCTTAGAGAACATAATCGGATTGCGATCAATTCGTCGATAGAAGTGCCCGGTAGACGGCGCAAGCCGTGGAGTAGCCCCCAATCCCCAAAATTGAATCGGCTATTTCAATTGTGGGTTAGTAACTTGACCACTGCAAAAGATGCGAGGAAGTTAAGCTGAAGTATGGCTCGAAGCAGCAGGCAGAAGAAATCGATTTTGCCGATTAGTGGGGTCAGCTGGAAGCTTGCCATGTATTATGCTCAAGATGGCAAGGTTCACGGTAAAATCTGCCCCGGGCATTGCGGGCGCACAACAGTGCAGATTTTGAAAAAGTCAAAATGCACACTGAAAAGCGCAAAATGGGCTTGGGCGAAGGGGATCGGCAAGCTACGACGTATACCCCACTTGGCAAGCTAGAAGCATACCACTAATTCCGAGAAAAACTCTCTTCGCGGATTTCATTGAAGCGAGCAGGCTGATTGGTGACTCGCTCCATCAACCAGCTATTCATGTCCGACAACATGTTGGTCATCAATTCGTCGCCGCATGGATACTGGCGCATGTGAACTGACAGACGTGCGGAGTGAAGCACAGGTAGCGTTTCACAGATATGATCTACACCGCTTCGTAGCGAATCTTCACCGTACATCCAAAGTGCCGGCAGAGCTCTAGCTGCGTCCAGATTGGCTAGCGGTTGATTCTGTGTCGGAAACTGGCCGCAAACATTGACTACGCCTGCAAAGTACTCAGGGTATCGCAGCCCGATCTTCCAAGCCATGCTTGCGCCGCCACCGAAACCTGCGATGAAGATCTTGTCACGAGCGATTGAGAATTGGGAGGTCGCTGCACTGATGGCATCGAAAACAGATTCTTCAGCCACGGCAGTGGCTGTTGCCGAAGTGCCCCATTGGAATTGCTTGCCGCAAGGATCTGCTGCACGCGTGCCGCGAGGTGCACAAGCAACATAATTCTGCATACTGAGATTGGGCATCAACTGGGAAAGTTCTTGTTCGTTACTGTTGCAACTGTGCAACCAAACGATCAGAGGATAATCGTAACGCGATTCGTAGCGTTCAGGACCGAATAGACAGATGGACGATCCGAGAGAATTCGGTCGAGCGTTTTTAGAAGGTGAAGTTAGGGTGGAATGAAGCTTTTCAAGCCGAGTCGATAAATTCAACGACGAACAATCAAGACGGTTGCGCATTTAGTCGCCAATCGCGTACGAGAAAAGGAATCTGCGCGGCTCACTCTTGAATGAATCCGACGCAAGGAACTTTAGCGAACGTGCTTCGATACCGTTTCCATTCGGCAGTCGCTACTCAAGAAAGATCGACAAGCGGTCGGCTTGCTTTCTGCTCGAGCAGCAACTGAAAGCGGTTTTATGCAGTTGCGTTCGGTTCGTCAACGTCAACTCGCAAAACGAGTCAGCAAGCGGATCAATTCGCTGGCTGTTGCTAGCTATAATCAGGCTGAAAGTAATTGTTGCATTGACGCAACCAACTGCTTCACAGCATCTACGCTCTTCTGAAAATCCGCTTGTTCTTGCTGAGTCAATTTGAGTTCGACGATCTTCTCGACTCCGCCGCTGCCCAAGATAACAGGCACGCCGACATAATAACCACCCACACCGTATTCTTTGTCACAATAAGCAGCGCATGGAATCAATCGCTTCTTATCTCGCACAATGGCTTCAACCATCTGAGCCGTAGCTGCGGCTGGGGCGTAATAGGCACTTCCGGTCTTAAGCAATGAGACTATCTCAGCACCACCCGTGCGAGTTCGCTCGACGATCTCAGCCAAACGCTCAGCACTCAACAGTTGTTGAACTGGAATGCCGCCAACCGAAGTGCAGCTTGGCATCGGCACCATCGTATCGCCATGGCCGCCCATGAGCAGAGCCGAGATGTCTTCAACGCTAACACCCAGTTCCATTGCCAAGAACGCACGGTAGCGGGCCGTATCGAGAACACCAGCTTGACCTACAACACGCTTCGAAGGGAAACCGGTAACTTTCAAGACTTGCTGCACCATCGCGTCCAGCGGATTGCTGACGACGATGACAACCGCGTTTGGTGAACTTTTTTTGATCTGTTCGGCAACTGAGCTGACGATTTTCGCGTTCGTGCTCAGCAAATCGTCGCGGCTCATGCCTGGTTTGCGAGCGATACCTGCGGTTACTACAACGACATCGCTATCCTTGGCGTCTTCGTAGCTGGTCGTGCCGACGATTCGACTGTCGAAACCCATGATCGGTGAAGCTTGCATTAGGTCGAGAGCTTTGCCTTTGGGCATATTCTCGGTGGCTGGAATATCCAGCAGAACCACATCCCCTAATTCGCCTGCTGCACACCAGTGAGCACAGGTTGCACCGACATTGCCGGCGCCAACAATCGTAATCTTGGCTCGTCGCATCAATCTGGACCTCTACGGAGTTACTGAATCAGTTTAGGTAAGGAAGTTCGTCTGCGGCGTTGTCCGCGCGGATTCACATTCGTTACCAATCCTGCGAGTATGAGCGTCTAACAAGCTGCGTCAAGTGGTGAAGGAAACATGTCAGTAAATCGCCGCGGAAAAGGGTTTAATGGTGCTTGACATGGTGTGTAAAAACTGAACGACTAAGACCGGCAACAATCGCTCTAATTTTCTGCATCGACACTAGGCGAACAGACTTGAATTCAAGTCCTACTCGTACTCCTACTCCTACGAGTACCGCAAAGCCTGAGTACGAGTACGAAAAGACGCATTTTCAAGTGATCCGTAAGTCAAGTGCATTGGCATTCGCTGAGAAATGTCGAAATTTTAAAAAACTTGGAATATCATAAAACTGCCAGCGGATACTGCACCTAGCGCCAAGCCCAGTTTGCGATCAAGATCGAACCTAGATTTCTTGTAACGGCTTTTCGTTCCCACTTATTCACGTAGTTGAATCAGTGAGCCGTCGGCGCTAGCCGCGGGTCTCGAAGCGCTAGTCAATCATGACGACTTGTCCGATTTGAGCGCCGAGTCGAAAGGGAGCAATCATATTGGATAAACAACAAAAAATTGAACCGCCCTACTTCGAAACCCGCGGCTAGCTAGCGCCGTCGGCTCACTTTCCCAGGGAAGTCATTCATCACTTCCCAGGGAAGTCATTCATCACTTCTCAGGAAAGTCATTCATCACTTAGTTTGTTGTTTCGTTCCCCTGCCAGCTTGACGGGCAGGAAACATAGTTTGACAAGCTAGGAAATTGAACTTAATCAGCCGCGAGTCAAGTTCGTGGGGGCTTGGAAGCTCCGTGGCGGGTGCTGCCACTCATTTGCTCATAAACACATGGAACGCTCGGGACAAATGGTCCCAAGCTACGCGCTGCCCGGAAAGAGCTTCGCACGTAAAGCATCATCAAGCTTACCTGCATACTCGCTGATCTCGTAGACTTCGATCAGCGGCGAGTTTGAAGCACTCTTCAAGCGTTGACGTACTTCGTGCTGAAAATGCTCCCAGCGACGATGAACAAACTGAGTCAACCAACCGTGCAACCAAGCAAGCTTCGCTTCGTCCGAGTCAGGCACTTCCTGTAACTTGCCGTCATGATAGGGCAGCCACTCAAAGAACTGCGAACGATGACAAGCGGACATGCGGACCACGGTTTCAAACTCGGCAGCGATATCCAGGACAAAGTCAGGACGTAGCGAATTCGGCCGTGTAAACAAATCGCTTACATAAGCCACGACAGGGTCAAACCGAAGCGCCGGTACGTCGGGGCAGACGTGCGGAACCGTAACCATGTAGGATGCATCTTGCACAGCCTGTCCGACTGCACGATGATCGGGATGATAGTCGTTAGGTCGATGCGTTAGTACCAGGTCCGGATTGAAGGCGCGGATCTCACGAATGATGGCTGAGCGAACTTGCAGATCAGCTTGCAATGACCCATCAGGAAAACCCCACGTAAGATACTCCGCGCCGATCAGTTCACCGGATTTACGAGCCTCCTCGCGGCGGATGCGCACCAGTTGATCGGGCATCGTGTGGTGATGTCCACTGCGACCATCGGTCACTGATATGATTCGCACGACCGATCCAAGTTGTCGATGACGAACGAGCAACCCACCAGCGGCAATTTCAGCATCATCAGGATGGGCACCCAACATGAGCACTCGGCAAGCGGTCTCAGCGGGCATTGCTGTCCTCATACATAATGACAATCAGCACATCCGATGCACTGAACGAACCCAACGGCGCGCCTGCACCACTGCCTGACTGCGGAGCGATGTTGCCTGTGACTGAAATCACTCGCGCACCCGAAGACTTGATCCAATCATTGATCTCTTTCTCCATGTTGAGCAGCTCGCTCTCGATGCTCTTAAAGAGCTTTACCTTTTGCATGGATTCGCTTTCTGTCTGTTTTCAGTAGTTGGTAATTGGCTAGCGTGGTGCATTGTAGCCAAAATTCAACAAAGCGAGGGCTATGACGTTACATTGGTCCCTTCACAAAAGTTCCTAGAATCTAGCCAAAGTGGATGACCGCTTTTTTCGGAGCGCGGGCGTCCTCGTCCGCACGGGACTAGTTGACTTGCAAGTGAGTTTGACGATCTCGCTTTGTAGACGGCAGACGGATTCTCTGCTGTCGCTCAAGTCACCTAGCGGGTCCAGCGGGCGGGGACGCCCGCGCTCCGAAAAACCGGTCAACTATTTTACATAGCTTATGTGACACATGAGCAAATGCTGTTAAGTCAACACTCTCCAAAGCGGCGGAGGGGGCGGCTTGCAGTTCGCAGACCGAGCGGAACTGGTTTGTACTAACTAAACCTGCCACTCATGCCAACTTTATGAAGGCTTGTGGGTCGCTCGCTGCCGGGTGCGACCATTACTTTCGTAGTGCAAGGTCGCACCCGGCAGGAAGCGACGCACGAAAACGGCCCGCTCACTGATAGCTACCCATGGGGTTGTACCCAGAAGGGTTCCAACCAGCTGAGTTCCTTGGGTTCTGCGGAAGAATCGCTTGAGCCGTGTAAGCCGGTGGATAGGTGGACTGATAGGGTTCAGGGACATAACGAGGCACAATCGGTTGTGACTGCGAAGCGTATTGATCGAACCCCTGTGTGAATGCGGGAGGCTGGGCCGTGGGGGACTGTGCAATTCCAGTGAACCGTGGAACCTCCAAAACTTGCGGATTCCCAATGTCTCCAGGAGCCTGATCAAGTTGAGAGTTAACAGCTTGCGGTTTGAGCACTTGCCACAGATTGTTCCGAAGCGTTGCTTGAGTGACTCCAAAAATTCCCGCCAGTGCACTCAATTCAAGCAAGAGAGTCGCAATGATTCCCTTCTTTTTTCCTCGTGATCGCCTAGCCATTTTCAATCCTCCATGATTATCGTTTCACAACGTCTTAGCGTAGCATTGCTCAAACCCATGTTGCAAACGCTGAGCCGTACCTGAGACTTAAAACAAAGATTGCCGCAACACATTGGTACTATTCACTTTGCAGCTACCTGGACGCAACCGCCCAACTTGTGCCACAATGCCAGTCTTACAAAGTTTGCAATTTCTTCCGATAATGGCACTACATGACCGGCGTTCAACCTGATCTATCACGCGACACGGTGGCAGCTGAGTATTTCGAGCGGCTACCTTTTGCACCTTACCCAGTCCAAGAAGAAGCATTGCTGGCATGGTTTACGTCTAAACAAGGCGTGCTTGTCTGCGCTCCAACTGGAACAGGCAAGACTCTTATCGCTGAAGCGGCCATTTACGAAGCGCTGCGAACCGGCAAAAAGTGCTACTATACAACGCCGCTCATTGCTTTAACGGACCAGAAATTTACTGAACTCCGGCAATCAGTCGTCCGCTGGGGTTTTCCTGAATCGATGGTCGGACTGGTTACGGGTAATCGCAAAGTCAACGCCGAAGCCCCGATATTGGTCGTCGTAGCCGAGATTCTGCTCAACCGTTTGTTAACCCCCGAGTCGTTTGACTTCACCGATGTTTCTTCTGTTGTCATGGACGAGTTCCACAGTTTCAACGACCAAGAACGCGGCATCGTTTGGGAATTGACTCTCGGCATGTTGCCCGCGCACGTCCGTACGTTGCTTCTAAGCGCGACTGTTGGCAACAGCTATGACTTTACCAGTTGGATGACGCGAACTTGCAACCGCAATTTGCAACTTGTTCAAAGCTCTGATCGCAAAGTGCCACTCAGTTTTCAGTGGGTCGACGACTTCATGCTCGACGAATGGGTCGAGAAGATGGTCGAAGGGGATATCACCGCGCGACGCACACCGGCTCTGATCTTTTGCTTCAATCGCGATGAATGCTGGCAAGTCGCTGAATTGCTCAAAGGCAAGAAAGTGGTCGATAAGTTCCAGCAAGCGGCATTGAGCGATGAACTGGAGAAGCACGATTGGTCCGAAGGCGCTGGACCGAAGCTGAAACAATTGCTGCAGCGAGGCATCGGTGTGCATCACGCGGGCGTTCTGCCGAAATATCGCCGCGTGGTGGAAGATTTCTTTCAGCGGAAGTTGTTGAGCATTTGCGTTTGCACTGAAACTCTTTCAGCCGGCATCAATCTACCCGCTCGCTCAGTCGTTCTACCCACGATCCTTAAAGGGCCTCGCGATAAACGTAAACCGATCGAAGTCAGCGCTGCCCAGCAGATCTTTGGTAGAGCGGGTCGACCTCAGTTTGATCGCGAAGGTTTCGTCTATGCGCTCGCGCACGAAGACGATGTCAAACTGCTTAGATGGCGACAAAAGTACGATTCCATTCCCGAGGACACCAAAGACCCCGGGCTGCTCCGAGCCAAGAAGGCAATGAAAAAGAAGATGCCCAAACGGCGCGAAGGCGAAACGTATTGGACACAGGAGCAATTCGAAAAACTGCGGGCCGGCGCATCAGCGAATTTGGCTAGTCGCGGACACTTGCCTTGGCGACTGCTTGCTTACATGCTGCTCAAATCTCCCGAGGTGCAGCCACTGCGCGATATGGTTGGAAGGCGTTTGATGGAAAGCGGGCAGATTGAAACCGCACAAAAGCAACTAAACCAGATGCTGATCACATTGTGGACCGCTGGCTATATCGAACTCGAGCCGAAACCGCAACAAGCCAAACGCGAAGCCCCAATACCTGCAAAAGTGGATCCCATCCAAGCTTTGAAGAAAGGTGTCGGCGGTCGAAGTGTCGGAAGCGGCGGATTGTTAGAGGCTGCTGGACTGGGAAAACTAGTCGCCGGCGCAGCACAAGAGACTGCACCAGAGAAAAAAACGGATGACGATGTAAACTCTGACGCCGCCAGCCGCGGTTATGACTTGAAAGATTATCGTCCCCAGTTCGCGCGGCCGACCAATCGACTCGAATTGTTGGTTCGGCTGCGAAGTATCAATCCGCTGTACGGAGTGTTTCTTGCAGGGCATTTGGCCATTGCCGATCAGACGGAACGGCTGCTCGCTTTGGAAAGTGCACTCGAGTTGCCTGGGACGATAGCGAGACTGGTGCGGGTTCCAAAGATCGACGAATTGCCCGCCGGTCCGCTAGCAACATTGCGGCTCGACGGTCGCTTGCTCGAATTGGGCTTGGCAACGCAAGAGGAGTTGATAGGCAAACCGAAAAATGAAGACGACGAGCCACCGAAGCGAGGCCTATTCGACGAGCCGCCTGTTTATCAAATCTCCATCGGCGAAAAGTTGCGAAGGCTCTTCAATTGGGATTTTCCGAAAGTCCACGATGTCAACACAACGCCGGTTCATGTCGCTGGAGAATTGCTCGAGTTCGGCGGCAATTTTAATAAGTACATTCTTGCGAAGGGACTTCAGAAGCAAGAGGGAATGATCTTCCGTCACATTCTTCGGTTAATCTTGTTGCTAGATGAAATAGCCTCGATTCCCCCAGCTGAGACAGAACCGGAACAATGGGAAGATCAACTCGATGACTTGATCGATCGCTTGACCGAATGCTGCCGCGCGGTAGATCCCGACAGCGCCGATGAGGCCTTGGAAATTAGTCGAGGCGGCGACGAGTTAACTGAGCAACTGCCGCAGTTGCGCCGCAAGTGATTGTAGAATATTTGTCCCAAATGTTCATGGCCGACGCCATAGTTTAGCTGGCGCCGACCAAGTGTCAGTTAAAATTTGTCCCTGTCATGTCAAGCTTGACCGAATGCTGCCGCGCCGTCGATGCCGACAGCGAATTTTAGTATTTGATCACTCCGTCAAGCAAAACAGTCATGTTTTGATTTGTTGGAGTTCTCAGATCAATCAATGCATAAAAAGTTCCCGTTCCTGTAGCGCCAGCAAAACGCCCTGTGCCGCCGATGATTTCAAGAGGACCAGCGCCTTCTCCCGTAAACGGATTTAGGTAGCCCTCGTACTTAAACGTCACTTTGTCGCCATCTGCCGCAGTAATGGTTACAGTTCCGGTTCCCGGAAATCCGTTTGGCGTAAGCGTACTACCTAGGATCAGATTGCCCGACTGAGCCGATCGTCCCATGTGCTTCATTTGGCTCGTCCCGGCAAAATTGGCTTGGCCAGAGAATCCGTTGTTGACATTGTCCCACTGGGCTACCACGCGGCCACCGAAAGGACGCGAAGTTTGGGCCGACGCCGTACGCACCCCTGCAAAGCTAACGACAAGGATAGCGATGCCACACAGAGCAGCGCGACGCGAGAGCGCTAAGGTAAAACTAGAAGTAACCACTCGTCACCTACCTTCATTAGAAACACAGTTGAAAGTTTCCCCGCAACAACTGCGGCGAATCGTCGCCATATCCTAAAGGGTGAGCATCGCTGTGGCAAGTGGCGAACAATTGTCCCGAGTTGTCACCGCCAGGGAATTAAGTCCGTATCTATGCGGTCTTCCAATCTCTTGCGGTTCAAGACAAAAATCATATCGAGGGCTGCAACGTGCAGTGAAGCCCTGAACATTTGTGACAATTGTTCTGCAATCAAATCACAGTTACCGCTTCGTGCCACTTGGGATCGTATTCACGTTGCCACAACGCTTGCTGGTCTTTGTCGTCAAGCACATGACCGTTGGCTGGATCGCAGTTAACCGTCCGGCCGGTACGATGAGCGATGTTGCCCAAATGACAAAGCAGCGTACTCTTGTGACCTTCCAAGATCGGCTGATTCAACTGCGACGGATCGTTGGCTCGGATCGCGGCGATGAAATTTTGCAAGTGCTCGCGTTGGCCACTAGCTTTAGCCGCTTTCGTTCCTTCGTCTATCTTCTTGTTGTTTTTATCAAAGACGACATAGGTTCCATCTTCTTGAACTTCCATCGATCCTTCATCGCCGTAGAAGCTGCAGAAGAAACCAGGTGAGTGTTTGTTGCACGACAGTGAATCCCAGGTGATCTGCTTGCCGCCGTCGAACTCGAAACACACCGAGTGTGTGTCGGGAGTTTCTTGATCGTCTTTGAACCAATAGCGGCCGCCTGAACTGACGGCTCGTTTAGGATAGTCGACTTTGATTCCCCAACGACAGATGTCCAAACCGTGGACTCCATTGTTAGCCAACTCACCGCCGCCCCAGTGCCAGAACCAATGCCAGTTATATGGCAAGTAATTATCGCGGAATGGCATGTGCGGAGCTGGCCCCTGCCATAGGTCATAATCAATGCCATCAGGCACTTTGGCTTCCGCTCCTATACCTATTGAGGCTCGCAAGCTGTTGTAGTAGCAGCGAGACAGATGGACGTTTCCGATCGCACCGCTATGCAACTTCTCCATCGCTTCTTGCATTCCCGCCGAGCTTCTTCGTTGTGTACCCATTTGCACGCAACGACCAAATTTCTTCGCGGCTTCCACCATCCATTCGCCTTCTTGCGGATTGTGGCTGCACGGTTTTTCGACGTACACATGCTTACCCGCTTTGCAGGCGATGATCGTCGCCGGTCCGTGCCAGTGATTTGGGGCTGCGCAGACCAAAGCATCGACGGTTGAGTCCTCCAAGATCTTGCGAAAGTCACCGACTATCTCGGCTTCTTTGCCAGTCTTCTCCGCTAGCAGCTTGCCAACGTTCGACGCTCGTTTCTGATCGACGTCACAAAGATACTTTACATTGACGCGATCGAAGCTGGCGAAATCCATTGTCAGCGATTGGCCTCGACTAAGCCCCATAACACCAATCGTGACCTGTTTCGTTTGTTCTTGAGCGCCGAGCACGCGTATTTGCGAAGCAGCGGTGGCCGCCAGGCCGGCGGCAAGTAAATTTCGACGATGAACCATGGAGAGCTCCGGTAGGAAGGAAGTCTAGGAGGGAAAGTCTTCGTTTGACCCATAGCCAGCGGCACCGGGTCGGCTTGCAGTACGCATCACGAGCGGGTCTTCACGGTACGGTCTGTACGTAGCGCAATCGGACCTCGTGATTTTATTATAACCTAGTAGCCGCGTGTCGTTTCAATTGACGTCGATTAATCGTCTACCGGATAAGTTGCTTGAAGAGCTAAGAAAATAGCTCATGCGTCGCATAGGTGTATGCAAAATAGTTGACCGGTTTGGCTAGCTTCTGAGAACGTTTGTGTATTGCTACTGAGTCAACACTCTCCGCTGGCTTTGGGTCAAACGAAGACGTCGCACCGAAACGAAGACCTCACTCTCGAAGCAACGCCAGAATCGTCTGAGCGTAAACGCGGTGGCCAAAATCATTTGGATGATTAACGCCGTTTCCAGTCTGGTCCCAGTCCTGCTTCAGCTCAAGAAATCCGGTCCAAATCGTTGTTAGATCTGCCAACGCGATGCCAGGTCCACAAAGCGATTCGAGTGCATCGCGGTACTCAGGAAACACTTCATGCTTTAGACGAATCCAATCTCGATTGCCAAGCATCGAAGCGACCAAAATAAATTCGCACTCTGGGATCTGATTTCGAATCGCATCCATGGTCTGTTTTGTCAAAGACTTGTAATCCTCAGCCGATCGACCCGACGAATCATTCATGCCAAAGGCTAAAATCACCAACTGAGGTTTCTCTGCAACCACTGCATCTACCTGAGTGAGTCCCCAAGCAGTGTCTTTGCCTCCCACCGAAAGGTTCTTCATCGCAACTTCGCAATCAAAGTGCTTTGACAAACCAAGCCGAACAAGTTCAGGGTAGGCAGGCTGGAAAGGCGCAGCGTTATAGCCGCCCGAAGCATTTGCACCTGCGGAAATACTGTCACCGAGCGTTACAATCGAAAGCGGTTCTTTCTTGCTCAACCTTGCGACGCTGATGGGTAGTGCTTTTGGATCAAATTTGGCTACGGGTTTCTTCCAATCGTCCGCAGCATGTCGATAACTGATGCAAGCCTGCATTTCAGCATATTCTAATTTGGCTCCGAACATGATCTCGCCGTTGCCATCGCGATGCGTCAACGCATACTGTTGTGACTTGGCGGGGCGTCGCATGTCCGCGGCGGTGAATGATGCAATTCTAGATCCCGCTGGTAGAAGAAGTTCGCGAGGATCTGCTCCGACTTTATAGTCTTTTCCCAATTCGTAAGTTACATCACCACTCGAGTTTTGAACTTGCAGTACTTCCTGAATCGGAAACAGAACTTTTGCACTGGCCGGTCCCGTTTTCTCATCCTTGATAAATAAAACGGACTCCCCTTCAACCACTCCATTCGCCCAAAAGGGTTGCAGTAGCTTCAGTTGGTAACGCCAGGAGTGTTCGGTTGTCTGCGCCGAGGCAGGGCTGCGGAAAACCGCTGTTAGTAACACAGCCAGCCAAACGGAACATGCCAAGAGTCTCTTCATCACAAGCATCCAGTTCGAGCAGCGATTCAAATTTGGAATCGTGCATTATCAATCAAAACAAATCGTGACGGAAGCGACTGATGAAATAAGCACCAAAAAGAAAACGAGGCACATTCAGTGGCTTGAATGAGCCTCGCTCCCAAGTTACGGTCTTCTCAAGCTCTTCGCTTACCGTCGAATCAGAAAAATCCGGTTAGCTGATGTAGATAAGGCCCGGTGGCTACGGTTGACTTTTCTGCAAAATGCACTCAAAGCAGTCGCTGGTGTGCCGCAGAGCACGCATTTCTCGAAACGCCGCGTGTAGGCAACGTGGTAGAGCATTGTTCGTAGTAAGGTAGCTGGTTTCGTGAGAAACCGGATGCTGTAGGAAGGTTACCGAAGCACCCGGTTTTCACGCACGAAACCCGCTACGTAGGCTCGCCAAAATGCTTCACAGCGTTGCCTGTGTAGACTTTGTTGCCAGCAGCACTTCGCGTTTACCTCCAATCGGCCCCGGCAGGCGTCGAACCTCGAATCCGACACTGCTGAGATCATGCCGCACCGAGCTCTTGACGCAGTAGCTCGTCAGTGTCCCACCTTCCTTTAACGAATCAAACGCATTTCGAAAAACCCTGGGATTCCACAACTCCGGACAGCTTGCTGGACTAAATGGATCGAAGTAAACGGCGTCAAAGCAATCAGACTTGGCATAGTCGACCGCGTCCCCCACAAAAATCTCTAAAGCAATGTTCTCGCGCAAAAAACAGGTGTATGCACCCGAAGTGAGCGACCGAGTCAATTTGCCGCGCCACTCAACAAGCTCGCTTAGCAGGCCGTGTGCAACTTCAATCAGTTCGGCAAAATCTTGTTGATCGACCAAGTAGGCTGAACTGTCATTCAGTTTCAATTCGCCAAGAATCTCAGCCGGCAGCAGTGAAATCTCGAGAGCCCGATATCGCAAACCCGTACCATGCAAGACCGCATCTGCAGCCGTCAACAAAAATGCCGTTCCTGTTCCGAATCCATACTCTAGTACCGTGCTCTCCAAGCCTCTTGCAAATCTCGCATGCACTCCACTGTTCAGCAGATAAACCACCAACGACTCTGCCACCGCCCCACAACCGCTGTGATAGCTTTCATCCAGCCTCTCATTCCACAGCGTGCGGCTCCCATCATCCGTAATTTGCCAGTGCAATCCAACAGTCGAAGTTGGCGTGGTAGGGCGTTTAGAAATCGCCATCAATGCTTCGCTAGTTTGAGGAAAACGTGAGCGCGAATTCTATCGCGAGTATATCGGCTTGCGGTTTCTCTTTCCTACATCCGTGGGACCACTATGTTAACCGTGGGCAGGCGATTTCCCACGGATGGCATAGCGGTCCTACGGATAAATGCTTGTCGTCAGCGCAGATTTGTTAGAAATAGACTATAGGATTTTTATTTGACTTTTTCAAATGATTGCTTTTCAACCCCTAAAAGCCGTATACAGCAAGCGGTATCCACTTCAACCGCTGCGAAAGTGCGGCAAATTCGACGCGATGCCCACTTCGTGAACCACTAGACTTGCTGATAAAATACGGTTCTCAAGCAGCCCCTGTTCGCGTGAACCATCGTAAATCAACAAGACAATCTATGATCGACCAGACATCAGTGCGAACCCCAAAACGGGTTGCAGTAATCGGCAGTGGACTCGGCGGGCTTTCGGCAGCCTGCGTTTTGGCAGCCCGTGGACATGAAGTCACCCTGTTCGAAAAGAACGAATGGTTGGGCGGAAAAGCGGCCGAACATCGCGCCGATGGCTTTCGGTTCGATATGGGTCCGACCATATTAACATTGCCTGGCGTGCTCAAACGCATCTTCGAAGAAGCTGGCAAACGCATCGAAGACTACCTGCAATTGGTGGAACTCGACCCACAGTGGCGATGCTTCTTCGAAGATGGTACTTCGCTGGATTTGGTTTCCGACACCGTTCGCATGCAACAAAACTTGCGAGAACTTTCCGGCGATAACAAGTCCGCCGACGGCTACAGCAAATTCATCGACATGTCGCGTGGCTTACATGATGTCTCGGAGCGTTTCTTTTTTTGGAAAAGCGTGGGCGGCATCTCGGATACTTTCGAAGCGACCGGCGCATTCAACTTGAATGTTCTGAAAGATGTTCTGTCGCTACGGATGGGCCAGTCAGTGGCTGCTGTCGTCCGTAAGCATGTTCCCGATGCTCGCGTCGCTCAGATGATCGACCACTTCACTCAATACGTCGGTTCGTCGCCCGAGGCCTCACCAGCGGTTCTGTGTGGCATCGCCCATATGCAAACGAAAGAAGGTGTCTGGTACCCGATCGGTGGAACACGAGCCGTTCCGAACGCTCTTGCAAAACTAGCCGCCGATCTAGGTGTCACAGTTCGTTGCAATGCCGACGTGGATGCTATTGAAACGAACGCCAGCCAAGTCACCGGAGTACGACTGGTTAGCGGAGAGTCGCTGCAGTTCGACGCAGTCGTATCGAACTGCGATTCAGTAAGAACTCATCGCGAACTACTTCGCGGTTACTCAGGACCGACACAGTTCACTCGCAAGAAGGATTTCGAACCCGCCTGCTCGGGCGTAGTGCTGTACCTTGGACTGCGCGAAGCCTACGATCACTTGCTGCATCATAACTTTGTGTTTTCCAAGGATCCACACGAGGAGTTCGAGTGGATTTACAAGCGTGGCTATCCTGCACCGGATCCGACTTGTTATGTATGTGCCCCCGCGCGGACTGAGCCTGAAGTTGCTCCATCGGGCGGCGAAGCCCTCTATGTACTGGTTCACACACCATACCTGCGGCCCGATCACGATTGGCCGCAGATGTTCCCAGAGTACCGCGAGGTTATCCTCGATAAACTTGAACGGACCGGCGGCATGAAAGGCTTGCGAGATCGGATCGTCAGTGAATCCTTCTTAACTCCAGAAGGCATTCACAAACGCTATCGAGTACTCAACGGAGCCATCTATGGATTGGCCAGTCACGGAAAATTTCTTGGCGCATTTAAACCTGCCAACCGCAGTCGCGATCTGCACGGCCTTTACTTAGCTGGCGGAGCCGCACATCCTGGCCCCGGCATGCCCATGGTGCTCATGAGCGGCTGGATCGCTGCCGACAGTCTTGATGCCGATTCACAAAAGGTGCTTCTTTAGTTGCACGCGAACAGTTTGATTATTTTTTTGCCCACTCGGCAAGTTGGTCAGCGATCGTCTCGCTTATCGGCTGCCCTGTGCGATGCTCGATGAACAGCCATTGCCCTGCAGGATTGATTTCCAGAAACACATAGTCGCCCCCTGGCGTTTGTCGCATGTCGATCGCGCCGTAAACAAGCCCAAGCGATTTCATAAGAGCTTTAATCGACGTGGCAACGCCGTCAGGGAGCTCGTGTTTTACTATAGCCGCAGATTCCATTGACATGCGAAAGTCGTGCTTGTATGCATGCTGCGGGACGACTATTTCTGCTGGAAAAATCGCGTCACCCACAACCGTTATTCGCAAATCAGCGCGACCGGGAATGTTTTCCTGAAATATCACTGGAGCGAAGCGAACGTTCTCTAGTAACCCTATCTCACTTTCTTTTAGGACTCTAGTTTCCCTCCACGTTTTCTCCGTGGCAGAAAAAGCCTTATAGATCACGTTGGTTGAACAAACAGCTACAAATTCTCGAGCCGTGTCAGGTACATTTGTGATGCATGTCCGAGGTACAGTAAGTCCTGCTTCGCGCGCGACTCGCAATTGCCATGCTTTACGGCTTGCCCTGTCGTCACGATCCGGGTCATTCATCCATCTCGCGTTGAGTAGCGACCATGCGCCAGACATTGCTGCGTGCGTCTCGCTCAATGCAAAGTGACGATCGTCAGCGCCATCGATTTCTGAATGCAAAGTAAAAGGTTGCGGCCGACGCCACCACACCGACCGGATTGCATCAAGTTGAAGAGCTCGTCCATCAACCGCTAGCGTCCCTTTCCAATCTCGATCCGCGAAATGCTCGAGCGTAACATTCACTTCACGAGGTATTCGACTCGTGTCGAGAAACAGTACATCTGCACCCCGCTGCTCCAGTCGACTCAAGACTTGAGTACCATGAATGTCATGCGTGTGCGAAATGATCAGTATTGGGGCTGTCGACTTCATTGAATTTGGCTGCCTGCGATGCTTTGATATTCGGTCAGCAACTGTCGGTATTGTGAATCAAGCTCTGCAATTGCTGTTTCATGTTGCTGCATGAGTTCCGCTAATTGCTGTAAGGCTGCTTCATACACTTCTGCGTCTTGAGTGCTGCTCGAGGCCCAGGTCATGCAATGGTGAGGAGTTGAAAGTACAAAGGGTCTTTCACCAAAGGTGCCAGCCTGGCCGACCGGTCGCGACGGATTAAAAACGGGAGGACCATCGAATCCTGGGAACTTTCCGTCTTGCGATGGGTGTTTGTCTAATACCGGGAATTTGACGTCATCCCGAAACTTGAGGGTGCCCCCAACGTCCAACGCAAGATTCGTACCGCCTAAATCAAACGCGCTAATTGTTCCTCCAAGGTCAGCGGAAAGAAATGTCCCCCCTCCCACGTCAGCAGCACGAATCGTAGTTCCAATATCCCGCGCGATGGTGGTTGCAATAGGATCGTCAAGGATTTTACGACTTGGACGTGACAAGGTTTGGAGCGTCGGCGACGCGGCGATGAGAGCGACAATTCTTTGTCCAAAATTGGCATCTGTTCCGTTTGGACTTGACGCAGAGCAACCTCCGTTGGTGTGGACGCCAACCAGTCTCCCATCGCTTGCGCGCAGTACACCAGAGCCAGAGTTGCCGCCTAGCGTATCAATATCATCATATCGAATCAGACTACCGCTCGGAGTCAACGCCGGACCAGCCTCGATGCGCTTGGGTAATCCCGCAGGGTGGCCAATAATACACAGCATCTCCCCGGTCGTGGCATCCGTTGCTGCTACTTGCGCCGAACCCCATGTAGAGCCGGGGTTTCCACCCAAGCGAATGATTGCAAAATCCAGTCCACCCAATCGATACTCAACAAGCTGCAATACCGGAAAACTTGCCTCTGTCCTTGGATTGCCCGCAGGATCAACTTGAAAGTTGAAATTCACATGCATGTTCTGCGCTATTTCTGCAGAACTGATAATATTCGAAGTGCCATTCGTTCGTGGACGTTGCCATCCCCCACCAGTTTGATCAAAGCAATGTCCCGCAGTTAAAAAAAGATCGTTTGTAATAAGGGTGCCTGAACACCAGCGGGCTCCCGAGACATTTCCTGGGTTAGTGTAGAGCGATGCTAAATTGTTGTTCCATTGTATCTGCCCAACTGCCGATTGATGAGTGCTGACGAAACCGGAGGTAACTCCAAGTGTACCGTCATATTGCTCCACTGCCTGCGAGTCGTCGTTGGCTCCGCATATTGTTTCGAGAATCAATCCGTAATCATCTTGGGGAGTCGATTCGTCAGCTGTTCGAACTCGCTCCATCGATTTTGCGCGAAGAGCTTCAAGAACTCGAGGCATTAAAGGGAAAAGCGGATCGCCAGGCCGGTCATTCTTCCCACTGCCATTTGAACTCTGCTCAATACCTTCGATGTCGAATTTGTCACACATCGCCAACTCCTTGTTTAACCTGAGATCAATGATCGAGACAAAACGCATTAAATGTTTTGACTCTGATTATCTTGTCTGCTTTCTACCGCTGTCAAGAACTGTTTTTAGAATATTTAAATGTTCATTGTATTAAATTATTATTAAGGTCCCCATGCCGCACGATGAAATGTGCACGAAACCAGTTTTATGCGGAACTAGCGTCTTTCATCTAAGCATGATTTTTATCTTCGTGGGCTTCTGTCTTGCCTTTCGCATAAGCCGTTAATCGTCAGACAACGAAGACATCCACCTGCCGTTTTTTCTAATCCTGCTCGACAACACGTTGGTCTATTCATTGTCGTCATATGTGTCGCGTGCTTGTGACACGACTGGCCGCCATAAAAGATTTTGCGGAGAGCATACCTCGCATGCAAAGACCGCCGATAACGCGGCCCTCAGATGCGAGAATTGCGGGCAGCGATGCAATTAACCAGCGCGAACCACGTCGCTGTGGAACTGCATGAAGTACCACCTGCATTCCATCCGCCGCCGATTGCCATCAAGCTATCCACGAAACTTGTGTACAATCGATTCAATATTTGGTTTGCACTCGCTCTTGTGGGTGTAGTGCACCACCTCCCCCTGTGGATCGATGATATGAAATTGTGGTTTATCTCTGACACACATGGCCAACATGAACTGCTCAATATCCCAGAGAATGTCGATGCCGTCTTGCACTGTGGTGACGAATCTGAGTCCGGCAACGCATGGCTGAATGAACCCGAAGCGAGAAAGTTTTTTACCTGGTACTCGTCGCTCGACATCCCAACCAAGATCTTTGTACCCGGCAATCACTCGACGGCCATTGAACAAGGATTGATACGAGCCAGTGAATATCCGGCCATCAAGTTTCTCATTCACGACCAAGTCACTTGGCAAAGTCTGAAGATTTTTGGTTCACCCTACACTCCAATGTTCTTCGATTGGGCTTACATGAAAGAACGCTCGGAGCTCGACGCGGTTTGGCAAACAATCCCCGATGATATCGATATACTCATCACGCATGGACCTCCCAAAGGCATTTTGGACGTGACCAAAGACATGGACACTCGCCAGCCCGTCCATGTCGGTTCCAAGTCACTAACGCGGCACGTAGAGACCCGCATCAAGCCCAAGATCCACGCCTTTGGACACATCCACGACGAACGCGGAATCAACAACTTTGGCACCGTCACCCGCGGCGACACTCAGTTCATCAACTGCTCCTGCTGCGACTTGGGTGGTCGATTGAAGAACCAGGGTTTTATGATCGAAATCAAACAGCAGATCGAGTCAGCAAGTTAATATGACAAATGAAAGTACGCCTCTGCGTAGCGGTTCGAGACAAGTCACACTTTTTGCCGAAGCCGTCGCGCTCACCATCGCCGGATCGGATCCCAGCGGAGGAGCAGGCCTGCAAGCCGACCTGAAAACGTTTCAGCAATTGGGCGTGTACGGCATGTCAGTCGTCACGTTGATCACTGTTCAAAACACCCAATCCGTTCGCCGTGTCGAAGTACTTTCTCCGAAGCTAATTCTGGATCAGTTGGACGCGGTGCTCGAAGACATTCGTCCTCGAGCCATCAAAGTCGGTGCGCTCGGCAGCGCTGAAGTTGTCCGCGCGGTCGGCGAGCGACTGAGCAAAGTAAACTGCCCGATTGTCGTGGATCCAGTCTTGGTCAGTAAACATGGGCACTCTTTAGCCACCGATGATGTTGTCGACGCCTATAAGCAATACTTGTTCCCGTATGCACTGCTCGTAACACCCAATCGCTTTGAAGCCGAACGTATGACGGGCTTGAAACTAAACAGCGAAGATGACGTTGCTAAAGCCATTTACAGTTTGCAGCAGACCGGAGCCGGGCACGTGCTGATCAAGGCCGGCGAAATCGACGGCCAGTCACAGCATGTCCTAAGCCTAGCCGATGGAAATGTTGGAATCCTGATGCCTAGAATTCAAACTAAGCACACCCACGGCACCGGCTGCATTCTCGCCGCGGCCATCACCGCCAAATTAGCTCGAGGCGAAGCGGACGTTTCCGAAGCGGTGCATTTTGGGATCGAGCGAACGTATGAAACGTTGCAGTTCGAAACGGAGCTTGGCAAAGGCTTGCACCCTGCTGAAATACGTGCCATGAGTCGCGACTGATGCGCGATTGATGCGTAGGATGGGACTCTTGTCCCGTCCGATTGCTTCTTTCAATTATTGCTTCTTTCGATTCCTGCAAAAAACATCCGCTCGGGACAAATGGTCCCAAACTACGAATGCCAATCGCCCATTCTGTTAACGGGTTTAATCGACTAGAATTGACCCCTTAAACTCAGTACCGCTAATGCTCTGCACGCAATTAATTACGAGAAAACACTATGGGTAGAAGTTTTGAAGTTCGCAAGGAGTCGATGGCTAAGACCGCCGGCCAAAAATCCAAAGTGTATTCTAAGTACGGCAAGCAGCTTTACGTTATCGCTAAGAACGGCGGCGCAGATCCATCGGCTAATCCCAGTCTAAGAAGCATGATTGAGAAAGCCAAACGCGACCAAGTTCCCGCGCACGTAATTGAAAAAGCCCTCGATAAAGCCAAAGGAGCCGGTGGCGAAGACTTTGTTTCCGCTCGCTACGAAGGTTTTGGACCAGGCGGTTGTTCAATCATCATCGATTGCTTGACCGACAATAACAATCGTACAATCACCGACATCCGCAACTGTTTTACAAAAACCGGTGCCAAAATGGGTGCACCCGGTGCGGTCATTCACTTCTTTGATCACTTGGCTATCTTTTCCTTCAAAGGCAATAACGGCGAACAAGTGCTCGAAGCCATGTTGACCGCCGACGTGGATGTTAACGATGTCGAATGCGAAAACGGCCAAGTAACCTTGTTTGCGCCGGCCAACGAGTTCTTTAAAGCTAGAACGGCGCTGCTCGAGGCCCTACCAGGCGTTGAATTGGAAGTTGACGAAATCAGCTTCGTGCCGCAATCACGTACCGCAATCAACGCCGAAGACAAACCGATGTTCGAGAAGTTCATCAACATGCTCAACGATTGCGATGATGTGCAAGACGTTTACCACAACGCCATCCTGCCATAAGTACCGTCGTTTGACCCATAGCCAGCGGCGACGGGAACGGTTTGCAGTTCGCAGTACGAGCGGGTCTACACGATCCTAATCCATCCCCGCAAACACAAACAGGCACCCGGTAGGCCACTTCGACAGGTTCCTCCGGTCAAACAAAACGCGTGTTTCGGTTGACCGCGACTCGCAGAGCCGCGTGCTATTGTCGTCTTGGTGAGTAGATTTGGGTTGGGTTGGCGACTGCTAGTACCGTGAAGACCCGCTCGTGATGCGAACTGTAAGCCGTTCCCTTCGCCGCTGGCTATGGGTCAAACGAGCCCGTCCATCGACTACTTCTCAAAGTTCACCCTCGCCGCTTGATAGATCTTCGCTAACTCAACACACAGCGGCTCCAACTGAGCCAGATAAGCTTCCTCAGTAAGCTGTGTCTTTCTTGTCCGAACCGCGTCAATTTGCTCTTCTATCCTTTGACGCTCGGCAAGTTGTTCACTTGTGAACTTCGGGGCATCTGGAGCGGAAAACAGGATCGCACGCGAAGCTGCACGACCATCAATTTGCTTGCCCGGCTCCGGCTCTTTCGCAGGCCTTGCGCCACGATAAAAGTCGCCTCCCGTGCCTACACGATCTCCATTGTCATCCAGCAACGCATGCTCCGTCGCCAGCCTTGCATCCTCACGATAAAAACGCTCGGTCTGCGAACTCGCCGCTAAAAACGCTTCCAGTACCGAGACTTCCTGGTCGTGATCCACATCAGCCGCGAGACTACCGATCGCTTCCGAAAGATACGTTCCAAAACGTGAAAAATTCTGCTCCGAGCCGCTCCGAGTCGCAGTGACGACAACTCGGTTCTTGCCGCCAAGCGCCGTGACGAACGGACCGCTGCACGATGAACAATTGATAATCACGCACTTGGCCTTAACCGGCTTCAGCCACTCACTCAGTTCATTGGCTGACACATCGGGACCAACGAGATTGAACTTCGCTACATTGGATGCAAACGTTCCGTGCCCAAGCAACACCAACCACAATTCAGCCTCCGCCGGTAAGCTCGCTCCCTTTTCAATCGCTTGCTTCAGCAAGTCGTGATCGCTTGTCGATCCATTGCTTGAAGTGCCCAAAGCAGTCAATTGCCAGTCCTGCTTCTTTGCAAAATCTTGCCATCGCTTTGCATTTGCCTGGAATTGTTCGCCGAATTCTTGCTCACCCGCGGCACCGGCAACCACGATAAGTGTCGTCTTTTGCTTGGGTTCCTGGGCGTGAACGATTGTCCCGGCGCACGTAGCGACACAAAGGGCACACAGCAGCACGAGGGTCGCGCATTGCCCAAAAAGATCAGACAGATTGGACGGATCAGACAGATCCGACCGATCTTTTATGAATGCAAAAAAACCAAAACTCACGGTAGACCTTTCACTCTTCGCAGGCCCCATTCTAGACACAAGCAACCTATTGCAACCAAGAGTAACCACGGCCGATGCCACAACGGTTCAACATGCGATTCGGTGATCGGCACCTTTGCTGTTGGAAGCGCGGAAGCAAATGCGTCCAAGTCGTCCAGCGAGACAAGCTCTCCACCTGAAGCCGCTGCCAATCGCTCGAGCTGATCGACATTGGGTTCAACACTTGCAAATTCCGTTGCACTTGGCTGCGCAGTCCAACCGCTCGTCGCACTACCCAAATCTTCAGCATCTGGGCCAACCGCTTCGGCAACACAACGATACGCTCCGTCGGCTTGCGACCAATACTCGACTGTATACGTTCCCAACCGCTCGCGGTCTGGCGATGCGGCTAACTCAATCGTTTTCAAATCTGGTTGCGTGATGGCTAATTTGACCGTCGCGTTATCTAGTGGCTTGAACGCAGTATCTCGCAACTGAACCACCACGCGGTGCGGATCCGCAGAACTGGCCGGAATCTGAACATCGACTTCGATCTTGCGAGGGACATCAGCCGTCAACCACCTGGCAATTTGTCTCCAGCTCTGCGCTAAATCGTCCGTGTTCTCTTGGGCTCTCCGTAGACTCCAGCGCCACATGTCGCCGACCAGAAGAGCACCGGTTCGACCTTTCCCAAAACGCTGCACGACCAACCCCGGTTGGACTTTATCGCTATCGGTGGTCAATTGAGCCAACACTGAAGCACCGGGCTTCACATCCGACACCGTATTCCACGTTTGAAAGTCAGGCATTTCGGCAACACGCTGCTTCTCGTCAACTTCGTTAGCTCGCAAACGCAACCAAGGTTCAAGACTCCCTTCACGCGTCAAGCGATATTTGACTACCGACTGGTTATCTCGCTTGGCCTCAGTACCACGCAGATAAACAGGCAGAACATCGCCCAGCGGTGTGTCGTTGTACCCGCCGCCAAGAAACATCTCTTGACCGCCAAGCATCAATATGCCGCCGCCACGTTCTGCCACAAACTGCCGCATCAAAAGCATCTGAGCCTGAGTAAAAAAGCTGGCTTCTATGTCGTCCAAGATGATGGCGTGGTAGCCGAACAGCGACTCTTCCGTTTTCGGAAAGCCTGTTTTCAATTCATCTTCATTTTCAATACCTAAACGAATCATCACTGGTTCGTCGTACTGCTCAGTGGTCTCAGCGTTGTCGGTGAAGCCTGAGAACAACGGGTTGGTCGAATCGACACCGCGATCCCCGAACACAAACTTGGCTTCCTTCTTTGCGATCCGAAGTAAACCCGATAATTCAATTTCGATATCTTCTTCCAGCGCGCGTCGCAGAAATTTGAACTCCCAATTGGGACGACCTGCAAGATACAAAATGCGGTAAGGCCCACCGCCACGATCGATGGCGACCAATTGCGAATTGTTCGCCGTTGTAACTTCACGTACGCTCGCCTTCGCGACCTCTTCTGTATCTTCCGAGGACAACATGGCACGCACACGGGCAAATTGCAAACCGGCCGCCTTGGGTTGATACTGAAACCGAACTCGCTTTTCAAACAAATCCGCATCGCAGACCAACGTTTGCTTGTCCACTGATTTACCTTCAGTATCAAACAACCTAACGGTAATCTCACTTCCTTTTAATCCGGAGCACTTCACTGTGGCTTCAATCGACGCAGGTGCTAATTCAAAGGATGAAAGCGCTACAGCGGGGTCTGACACCGAAATATCTTGCAACTGAGAACGCTGAGTATTAACGACCGGATAAATCGGAAAACCAAATTTCATCGCTTCCAATTTGGTCATGTCATCGGTTGCCAAGCCGTCGCTGAACAGCATCACACCCGCCACAGGTCGCGCCGCAAATCGAGCTTGCAGTGTTGTTAGCGCCTCAGCCAATGAAGAATGATTGCCATCGAATTCCAATTCACTAAAGTCGTCTACTGCTCGCAATCGCTGATCAAACGCGTAGCGTCGCAAGTCAAAATCCTGCGCAAATCGGGTCTGCCAAGCCGCGTCTTTGCTTAGCGAGCGTTGGAAGCGAGCCAAGTAGTCGCTCGCTTGCCCCGGCGGACTGATCTCCATACTACGACTGTTATCGACGATGGCCGCCAAAATGTTCGCACCCGGTATCGGTCTATCGGAGCGTCGCATCGGCTCGAGCAAACAAAATGCCAGCGCGCATACTGAGACCGTTTTGGCCAACATCGCTAACCAACTGGTCCAATACTTCGCCGAACCACGAGCCGAATAGCTCCAGATGGCCAGTACTGTAATGGCGGCGGCAATGATGCTGGCCGCCAACAACCAATCGCGAGCCCCTAGAACTATTGAAGTGGATAGTACTGAAGTTGGTAGTAACGAAGTGGATGGCATTAACGACCGCTCCCAAGGTTCTCATAATATTGGCGCACCGAGCGACTGAACTCACTCGGAACCGGGTCACGATCAATCGGTACGATCTCATTCTTGCTCGCCGCCCTGCGAATCAATTCGTCAGAAACCTTCTTCTCCAGTTCACGCAACGGCGTAGCGATCAGTTCTTCTACCAAAGACCATTCTGGCAGTTTCGCATGACGCTGCGCTTCAGCACGTAGATCACGAGCCGCTTGACGAATTTGAGTCGCTTGCCAACGCAAGTCCGGATCACTTACCAGTTCCTCAACATCGCGCAGCCGATCACTCCACTGACGAAATCCATCACCAGTAAACGGTTGATTGCCCTCGCGGCCGCGTTGCAAGGCGCCGCCTTCGGAAGCTGTACGTTCTTCTTGACCACCACGCAGCCCCGGTTGAGCTTGCTGGCGATCACCACCTCGTAGCCCTCGTTGACCAGGTTGCTGTCCTTGTTGCTGACCTTGTTGCTGACCTTGTTGCTGTCCTTGTTGCTGTCCTTGTTGCTGACCTTGTTGCTGTCCTTGCTGACCTTGTTGGCCCTCTCGCTGTTGACCAGGTTGCTGGCCCTGTTGCTGTTGACCTGGTTGTTCGCCCTGCTGCTGGCCAGCTTGATTCGGTTGCTGTTGCTGACCAGGTTGTTGTTGACCAGGTTGTTGTTGACCAGGCTGTTGCCCTGATTGCTGCGCCTGCTGGCTGTTTGGGTCTTGCTGAGAATCTTGGCGCGGCTGACCATTGCCTTGATCCGTAGCGTTTGGATCCGATGGGTTTCGCTCGCCCTGATTGGGGTCCGCTTGATTTGGATTTTGACTATTGCGATTCCCTTGACGCTCGCTGCGCGGTTGGCCAGTTGCTTGCGAAAGCTCATCTTCCAGTTGCTCGCTCAACGTCTCGATTTGATCCAAAGCCAACCGCAACGAATCGACTTCACTTCCAAGAACCGCCTCAGCCGCTTGATCAACTTCTTTCCGCAGTTCAGAAATGTCTTTGAGCGATTGACCGGCTTGTTCGCGTGCCTGAGGTTCCAGATTGCGTTCCACCAACTGTTCAGTGAGTTTGATGCGGTCTTCAATCTTTTGCTGCTGAGCTTTACGATATGTGTCGTACAAACGCTGAGCCAATAGAGGCTCGGCGTCTTCGGCTTGCTGCACTGTCTTTTCCATGTTTTCGAGCAATTTCTCAACTTGTTTCTGCTGTTCCTCCAATTGTTGCTTCGGCGCAGATTGTTCTTCAGTTGATCGCAGGCCCGCGCTTGGCTTCGACTCCGACTTGCTCATCTGCTCTACAATCTGCTGCTGACGCTGTTCGATCTCTGTCGCCTCTTGCTTCATCTCTTGCATTGCTTCAGAAAACTGATTGGCGGCTTGCTTGCGCATTTCATCTTGCATTTCATTCAACTGCTGCTCGGCACGCGTACCGGACGCCAAGGCTTGACTGGTGTTCCCCTTGTTCAATGCTTCGGCCGATTGCTGCAAGTTCTCGCGAGTCTCCTGCATCTGCTGCTGAGCCGATTGCATTGCTTCAGAATTTGCTTGGCTGTCCATTTTTTCTTGCAGTTCGTCACTGTCCTGTAGCATCTGCTGTTGTTGCTCTCGCAATCGCTCGAGTTGACGTTGCAATTCCTCACGTTCCTTCTCCGTTTTAGCAGCCTGCAAAGCCGCTTCGACTTCGCGGAGTTGCTCGTTGAGATCCTCTTGGCGAGCTGCCAACTCACGCAGGCGGCTGATAACTTGCCGCATCGCGGTTTGTTCTTCGGATTGCTCTTCCTGGGCTTTACGTTCAGTTTCGTAACGATTCTCTTGGTTCTTCATTTCGAGCTGACTGAGCTGCTGTTGACGCTGCTGCTGGCGTTTGGATTGCTGTTGTTGGCCCTGCGATCGTTGTGAACGAACTACTTCGTGTTCGCGACTTTGTAATCGCAGTAGTTCTTGATAAGCCGCCTGTTCATGTCCTAAAGCCTTTTGAACATCTGGTTTTTTCAGTGAAGTGCCGGACGCGATCAGTTGCTCCGAGGCTTGTTGCATAAGTTTAGCGGCCTTCTCAATGAATTCCTCCGCGCCTGGAACTGTGGATTTCTCAGCTTGCTCAGCCAGTTTCTCAATCGCTGAATTCTGAGTATCGGCCAAAAGCTCAAGATCCGCTTGTGCTTTGTCCGGGAGCGTAATGCTTCGAGCCGTACGAGCCACATTCCAAGTGCCTGCGATAATCTGTTTCTGCAACTCTAGTAATTCTTCAGTCTCTTCACTTCCCTGTTGTTGCTGTTGTTGCTGCTGCTGTTGTTGCTGCTCTTCATTCGTTGGCTGCTCACCTTCACGGAAGATCTCTTCCAGCGGTCGCACTTCGGCAAAGAAGATATCGCTCACCGAACGCCGAAGCTCTCCGGTCTCATCGCGTTCCTCCGCCCAAACATAATAGGACAGCAACTGATTCGTTTCTGCCTTGAGCGATTCCATGTCGATTAGATTCGAAAGCTTAACTTCTTTGCCTGCTTTGGCACTCTCTGCGGCAATTGCTGAGTCGATTTCAACGATATCGCCACCAGCGAATTGGTAACCAATTCCCGCTTTCTCGACACCAAAGTCATCGTTGATCTTCGCCCCTACATCAAATTCCTGCAGCGGCGAGACTTGCACATCACCACCAGAGACGAGTTTAATTTTGGCCGCCTCGTTTGGAAGTGCTTTCGCGCGTAAAGTCACCTCTTGTTGATTCTTGCGGCCATCTTGATCCACCAGTCGCAATTTCCATGACTTCGATTCCAAAAGCTCTAACGAACCTTCGACAAGATCCGCTTGGTCAGCCGAAGTTACCAGCTTAATAGTTGTTGCCTCGGATTCAGGTGCCTCGCTTTCGACCAACTCCGCCGAGACAACCGCTTTGTTCAAGTAGATCTGCCAAGTCAATTTAGTTCCCACCGCAACCGAAACTCGCCGTGTATCTGCAATCGTCTTAGCTTCGAGTTTTGTGTATCCAGGATATTCAAGTTTCGCATCGGCTCGCACCATCGCAGGAAACTCGAACACCGTTATTTCAAAACTGTCCGACTTCTTGCCGTCGTATTCAACCCGATACTTCAGCGGGTCTTTTACGTCGTAAAGATAAGCTGCAAAGATTGGATCGTTTAGTGATCGCTTCATCGGTAACCGTACATCACCAGCGGTCCCTGTATGGGCTAACCAAACTTCATCGGGGACCTTCTTTTCAAACTTGGCTGTCACAATTACGCTCGTACCACGCTCGACCGCAGTATTTCCAGGCAGGATGATTGGCAACTCGCTTTTGGAGACCGATACAGAATCCATGGCTGCCGACGCGTTCGTCTTACTTGGCGCGTTCATCAACGCGATTGCCATTGCCGCCACGCAGCCCAGGCCTAACAAGTTGCTGCACCAGGAAATCGCCATGCGATTTGAAGGAACGATCGAATACCATCCACTCGAAAAATCATGGCGAATGGCTTCCGAAATAACCGACCGTTGCAAGTAACCAAATTTACCGTTGGGTGCACTCGGACGAAGATTGACGGCGGTGATCAAGCGTTGATTGAGAGCCGGAAACTGATTTTCAACTCGCGAAGCAATCTGCGTTAAATCTTGATACCGGCTCTTTAACAACAACATCGTTACCAAACTAGCCACGGCAGTAACGCTTAACCAAATCCAAGCCGTGCTTTTCGGTAATTCGCTTTGCTGGGCAACTTGCAGCAGTCCCCAGCCGACTAGAACGGCTAGCAACCAAACCGCTGCCAAGCTCCAGCCGAGTTGGAATAGATACATCCGCTTTGCAACCAAATACAGACGATGTTGAAGTCGAGTATCCATAGTTATTATCCTGCCGTTTGTGGCTCGATCCTCACATTACTTTGGGATGATTTCCGGGCAAACCAGCCAGCCAAAACTGTTTCAAGCGCCAACACTAGAAGACCTGCAAGCAGTAGCCATTGCCACACGCGTTGCTTTTGTTCTAACTCTATCGCTTGGAGCTGTCGGGCTGATTGCTTGCGTTCTGCGTCTGACTTTAGTTTACCCATTTCGACGCCGTACTGATCAAAAACATCGACATCCATGGGCGTCAATTGAATTTCACTGGCGGGGACCTGCACCGCGACTTGCCGGCGAATGCCAGCCGATTGCAAGTTATAAAGTCCAGGCGAATCGAGCTGAATCGCTCCGTCACTCGCTACCACTTCGACTGGCGAACCATCGGCTTTACTTACTGCCAAATCGGGTAAATCATCTACTGGAATCGAGTCGCCGACGGAATAGACAAGTTGAGAACTCAACGACTTACCAGTCGGATCCAACATGCCTAACAAGATCGGAACAAACTTGCTCGACAAACCGAATTGACTTGATACAGGTTGCCACCCACTAGTCAAAACCCACACATTGCCGCTGCCGACTGGATTTCGCAATAACCAAGGTGAGCCATCGTCGAGGCTCGCAACCGTTTGCACCAAGTTCGATGAATCCGCACTGGCTTTCAATTCTAAACGTCGATGTGTCCAAACACGAATCTTGCTAAAGTCGTTGAATCTCGGGTCTGCAAAAGGCTTAAACACAGGACTCGTATAGTCGATTGCACTCAAGAGCGCAAAGTCCTTCGTTACCGCTTCCGAGACCGTCACTTGTTCATTGTCTAACAAGCTCGCGATCGACTGACTGATCTCGTTTGCATTCGATATTGGTCGCGCCAAACAGGCAATCACACAGCCACCCTTGCTTGCAAAATCGCGAAGGGCTTTAGCATCCGCTTGGTTGCACGGAGGCTCGATGATGACTGCTTGTAATTTCTCGCCCACGGTTGCATCCGTAGCGCTGTTGGCGGCCAAAAATGCACTTAGGTCATTCTGTGCCACTCGCTCTACGGTGCGGCGGACCAAGCCGGTACTGAGCGGAGCTTGCTCAAGAAAATAGGCTAGATCGGTTTCCTTGTTCTTCGATTTCTCACCAACAAATGCAATTCTCTCGCGCTTAGGTACCGGCTTGGCAACATAGATCGCATTGTCCCCAGCCCAGCTATCACCGCTCAACTCCAATCGATCCGCATTGGTCGGCTGGGTTGGAGCTGGGATTAACCGCACTTGCCCTGGTGGCACTTGCAACGTCGTCTGCGCACCCGCAACCGGTGTGCTACCAGCCATCCACTTCAGCTCAAAAGACTGCTCAACGGAATCCGAGTTGTTCTCTACACGAACCTTCAGTCGTTCTTCATCCTCTTTCGCATCTTCATCTTTAGCCGCCAACGTCGCACGAGCATTTCCCGGATTCTTCGGGCGAACCTGTCGGACATCCATTCGAACCGATTCTGGCCATGGATAACCTTGCAAAGATTCAACTCCACAATTCACATGCAAGTCGCTGATGAAAACCAACTCATTTTGTGAGGCTGCATCAATCTTTCCCGCAATCGAGGCCGCTTGAAATGAATCTGTCAACGACCGCAAGCCTTCAGAAACCTTCGAACCTCGCCACGCGGGTTCCAAACCGGCAACAGCCGCGCGGACGGCTTGCTGTTGGCTGGCTGCATCCGTCTTCCGCTCAGTATCAAAAGCTACGATCGGATGCAAAGCATCGTCAACTGTATAAAGCGAAATTCGGTCTGCGGGTGACAGCGAGTCGAGTAACTTTGTTGCTTGTTCCTTCGCACTTGCCCATACGTCCGCTCGCTGCATGCTCGCGCTGGTGTCCATCAACAACGCGATGTTTCTTCCATCTAGAGCCCGATCTAACAGACTCTCTTGTCGAAAGAAGGGCCGTGCGAAGGCTGCCGTTATCAGCAAGATTGCCAATGCCCGCAACAGCAGCAGGAGAATGTTATCCAGTCGACTGCGGCGAGTTAATCTTGGTGGTGAAGGTGAGAGAAACATCAGCGAGCTGAAGCGCTGCTGGCCCGTTGGCTGACGTTTGATCAGGTGAAAGATGATCGGGCCGATGACGGCCAGCGCAGCCAGCGCATATAAAGGTGCTAGTAAACCCATTTTAGCCTCCACTCACAGAGGCTTTTAAGCCAGATGAAACAATGGGACCGCGACGGCCCCGGTTCGGCGAACTAAGCTCTGAAGCGATGGTAGCCCTGCGGTTAATCAACTCGAGCAATGCTGACTCGGGTGGTTCATCGGTTGTGATCGTCACTAGTCGAGCCGAACGACGATGGCAAATGTCTATTATCTGTGCCTCATGAGCACGGAAGCGGTTCTGATAGTCACGCCGCGCTGCCTCGGGATCGATGTACATTTCGCGACCACTCTCAGCGTCAACTAGCATCGTGCTTTGCTTGAAATCTAAATTGATTTCGCTCGGATCAAGCACTCGAATGACGAGTACTTCGTGTCCGCGACCGCGCAAGTAACCAAGCGGTTGTGCCAGTGACTCGGGGTCGGTCAACAAGTCTGAAACCAAGACCACCAATCCTCGTCGCCGTGAAAGTCCGGCCAACTGTGAAAGTGATTCACCAAGCTCGGACTGAGTACCGCGACTCTCCAGTGACAGCAACCGCATCAACTGCTGCAAATGGCCGGGTCGATGTCGCGGCGGAAGAAAATCTGCTGAAGCGGTGCCGCAAGTCATCACGCCGACCGCGTCGCGTTGCAGCGTCAAGTAATAAGCGAACGTGGCTGCGATCGTTTGTGCATATTGAGCCTTCGTGTAACCAACGGATCCGTAGTCCATCGATTGGCTTTGATCGACGGCGATGTAGCAACGACGATTGGTCTCGTCCTCGTACTGCTTGACGTAGTAACGATCCGTTCTAGCCAGTAGTTTCCAATCGATGCCCCGTGGATCATCCCCTTCAACATAAGGTCGATACTCCGAGAACTCCACAGAAAAACCATGCACTGGACTACGATGTAGCCCATTAGCAAAGCCTTCAACAATCGACTTCGCCCGCATCGTCAAATTCTTGATCTGCATTATCGACGAAGCATCGATAAACGTACGCCTGGTCGCCGCAAATCGTTCATTTGAATCCGAATTGGACATACATGACTTTGTAGTTAGACGATCAAATCAATTTCATTATCAATCCACGTTGTCTCTGGTTCCCCCTCGCCCTGTACTCAGGGAGAGGGGGCTAGGGGGTGAGGGTTCTTTTCAGTTCTTACCAAGACCGAAACCCTCACCCCCCGACCCCCTCTCCCTTTAAATAAAAGGGAGAGGGGGAGGCGCGTATGGCGCCCGTTATCCTCACATGTTCTGTCTCTGAATCCGCTCATGTTGGGATCTTATCTAGCTCATGTTGGGATCTTATCTAGCTCATGTCGGAATCTTATCCAGCAGTGCACGGATACAATCCTCAACGGACACACCTTCGGCTTCGGCTTTATAATTCAACAGCACGCGATGTCTTAATGTCGGTGGCGCCAGCGCACGGATGTCTTCGATCGCAGCATGCGAACGTCCTTCAAGCAGCGCGCGAGCCTTTGCACCCAGGACCAACGTTTGAGCCGCACGTAAGCCGGCACCCCAACTGACCCAGTTGTTCACAAAGTCGGTTGCTTCTGGTCGTCCAGGCCGAGTCGCTTCGACCAATCGCACTGCGTAATCAGCGGTCTCGCGTGCGAGCGGCACGCGACGAACCACTTCTTGAAATTTTAAAATGTCTTCGCCTGTAAACAGTGTTTCGATCTCTTCAGATCGCCGTGATGTTGTTTGCATCACCACATCCAACTCTTCGTTATGTGGCAAGTAATCGATCAACACGTTGAACATAAAGCGATCCAACTGAGCTTCGGGCAGTGGATAGGTGCCTTCCATTTCGATCGGATTTTGCGTTGCCAATACGAAGAACGGTTCTTCGAGCACATAGCGTTTGCCGGCCACGGTAACTTGATGTTCCTGCATCGCTTCGAGTAGTGATGCTTGCGTTTTGGGTGGTGTACGATTGATTTCGTCCGCCAAGATTACGTTTGCAAAGATCGGTCCCTTCACGAACATCATCTCGCGTTTGCCATCACTTCGCTGTTCTAGGATTTCAGTACCGGTGATGTCCGAAGGCATCAAGTCAGGCGTAAATTGAATCCGCTGGAAATTCAGATGAAAGATTCTGGCTACGCTGCGTACCAGCAAGGTCTTTGCCAGCCCTGGGGCTCCGGTTATCAAGCAATGACCACCAGCCAAAAGACTGATCAGCAGTTGCTGAACGACGTCCTTTTGTCCAACGATCGTTTTAGATAATTCTTTATCGATACGAGCGCGACTGGCGCGCAAGTGCTCGACAACCTGTTGTTCTTGCTCGTCAGAGAGCAGTTCGATGCTCACTCGCATTTTCCTTTTTATAGTGCTTGTCCCCCAAGGGGGTCTGACCCTTTGGAGGCAAAGCAAATTTGCAAATTATCTAGGCATTGCCGGAGAGGGTCAGACCCCTTTTAAGACAAGCACTAGTGTGTCATGGCGTAAGTCACGATGTTGATGCCAAGGGGATACGATTTCTTGACTGAGAACTCTTCAAAGTACTGATGATTTTCACCTTCACGTTCCCAGCCATCGCCCAAGTCGGTGTTGTGGCAGATGAAAACCATAATGCGACGGTCGTCATCAAAGATCGCGCGATAATGAGCTGTGGTTGTATCGCCACCTTTTCCCCATTCATCCGTTCGGCCACCGCTATTCGCCCAGGAATGGATCGAAGGGACCTGCGGCTTTTCCTTTAATGGATAGACGATCTGGAAAATCTCATGCTCGAGCGGCACTTCTTCCCATTTGCGATTCGGGAAAACTTGCTGCATCGCAAATTCTAGGTCGCGCCACTCATCATCACCCCAAAAATCGTCGACCATCATAAAGCCACCGTTATTGCAGTACTTTCGCAACGCTTCAGCTTCAGGAGTGGATAGAGCAATTCCGCCAGGTTCGATCATGTACAGAAACGGATAGTCGAATAAACGCGGATCGGTTAGTTCGAGTTG
>JANODD010000057.1:0-41421 GCA_031412515.1 Planctomycetia bacterium
GCTGGTGATCGCGGTAACCAACGAAGAGTTTGAATCCGAGTATGCCAATCTAACGACCAAGCAATTTGCTCAGTATTTAATGCGGCTAGCCAAACATGTCAACTTAAAAGCTATGCGCAAAAACATTCGCGGCCCCAAAGTGCCGCAGCCTCCAAAGATAAGTGGCAACCGTGGCAACCATGTCGCAACACAACGAATTCTCGAAGAAAGTCGGGGCTAATGCTGGCTTGAAAGCCGTCGGCTAACGCCTTCCGGCTGATAAACCACCTATAAATCAACGTTAGTCGTATTTGGGTGGCACGCTCTGAGGCTTTGCGAAGGGCGTGTTCGAGTGTGCTTACCTACGCCCTCCGCAAAGCCGCAAAGCCTGAGGGCGAGCCACTCAAAAATCTAATCGGAACTAAGCACTAGGTGAGTAAGGTTTTGGCGACTGAAAGTTACATAGTGCCGCATGCAAGAAAAGGGACGTCCGCGGTCCGAAATCTGCAGTCCGATCAAATGAATCTCGCGGTTTAATGAACTAGCCAACCGATATCAGGTAAAGTAGTGTCTTTGAACGAAATTGGTTTAAACGACTGCGACGTATGACGCATGACGATTGGCAATAACAAAATCGAAGAAGACGCAAGTTCGATTCCGACCAGCGGTCGATTGGCGGGAATTGACTATGGGACCGTGCGTGTAGGGTTGGCAACGTGTGATCCAAGCCAACGGTGGGCGACTCCGTTCGATACTTATCAACGCCGTAACGATCGGCTGGACACCGCATTTTTTATCGAGTTTGCCAAGCGCGAAGGCATTGTTGGATGGGTTTTAGGTTTGCCGATTCATTGTGACGGCAAAGAAAGCCAGAAATCGGTGGAGGTGAGGCGATTTGCCGAGTGGTTGGAGTCGGTCAGCGATTTACCATTTGCTTTGTTCGACGAGCGTTTTACGACTGCTGAGGCGCGGCATATGTTGCGAGACACCCCTCTTTCTCCGGAAAAAAAGAAGAAACAACTTGACCGTCTAGCGGCCCTTTTGATTTTAAGCGGCTTTATCGAGTCGAGACGTATGTCAGTTTCTCAAAATGAAGCACTTGACGACGCAACACAACCCCTCATGTAGCGAGTCTGTCCTCATAAATTGCAAAAAAACACCGAAATTGAGATTCCTACCGGCCTATCGGGAACTAAAGGCATTTTAATACCATCGAAAATGTCATGCCAAAGATTGGTGTTCAAAAGCTGAGAGTTTAGGCTAACCGAGTTTCCTATGTCCGCAAACAAGCATATCGACGAATTGCTAAGCGGCTTCCTTGATGGGGAGTTGTCTGCGGAAGAGCTGCACATGTTCGAAAGTGCAATGGCCGCTGACGGAACATTGGCGATAAAACTGGAGCAGTTTAGACAGCTTGGCGCAGATCTTCGAAGCTTGCCGAAGCGAACCTTGGGTCCAAAGTTTGCAGATCGAGTATTGGCGGCAGTCCAGCAAGAATTGGCAGTGAATGAGTCTCTAGCCGTGCGGCTGCCTTACTCAAAACCGGAAGTAGTTGTCGACCACGCTCGCAGGAATGGGTGGCGGGTTGCCGGCGTTGCTGTCGCCTTGGCCGCCTCTTTACTTTTCGCTGTTTTTGTGTCGCAACGGTTCTCGGCGTCAGATGAAGATCTAACACAGTTCGCTTCTGGTGACTCAGCTTCTAAAGCGATTGATTCTCAGTCCATCAGTTCCTCCGAATCGAAAAAGATCAATGAGTCGACTGTTCGCAACGATCCAGGCTTGCGAAAACGCATTGCTTCTCCAAGTTTCCCCATTTTGACGATTTTGGAAATTGAGCCGTCTCTAAAGGCTTGGAATGAGAATGAATTTTCCAAGGCGCTGAACGATGCTGGAATCGCTTGGACAAAACCAGTTAACGTTTCGGATGAAGTGATTGGAGTCCTAAATGATACGAGATCTATTAGCCGAGGGCTACCCAAAGCGGGCGATGAACAACTTGCATTGGTCATGGTCACGGCCAGTGGACGTCAAGTTGAGAAGGCGATCAAGCAGATAATGGAAGATGTGGGCTCGTTCCCACATGTGCTTATGGATTTGGCTTTTGATTTGCCTGGCAAGGAGCTATTTGAGAAGTTGATCGACGCGAACGGCCAGCAAGCGATTGCAACGCCGATTGTCGTTGAGAGCGTTGGTAATGGAAATGTAGACAAATCTGGCTTGGAAGCAGTCAGTCAGTTTTCGGGTACTCGCCCTGCTCAATATCTTGCGACTTCTTCGCGTCAGGTTGAGCAATCTAGAACGGGAATTACGGACGAAGAGGAAAATTCACTTTCCCATGTTTTGATAGTTGTCCGCAAACCCGCCAAGTAATAGGCTTTCTTCGCTACGCCGTTAATTTTCAGCGGTGTTCATTTGTTCGTTTGGTCTACTAGTAAGCAGTTCAAAAGCAGGTTAAAAACGACTGCTGACAGGCCTACAGTCGGGCTCTGGTAGCACCTCCCTTTGAATGTATCGAAAGCGAAGTATTGATGGACAATGACGATCTGGCAGATGATGTGATAGGCGAAGCGCTCGTCATGGCCCATGATCAGGGTGACCTTGCCGAAGCGCATCGAATCATACGCTCGCACGACTTCATGGTGCTGCAACAATTCGATCCTGAAACGGGCGAGGTTAGCGAGAACGACGACGGTAGCTTTAATGTGGTTTTGGTTGAAGTCGAGGAAGACACAGCCGTCGTTGCGTTCACTCAAGAAAAGTTCGCTTCCGAGTTTCTGCACGACGTCGAAGACGAACTTCCTGACGCAGAGAACTATCCGGCTGTGATGTTGGACGGGAACACCTTACTTGATGGCTTGCCCGAAGACTGTGGACTGCTTATTAATCCAGGCGCTCAGACGGAATGCTATTTCCCGCCCGGCCTTGAAGGCGATGAAGACGACGACGACAGCGAGTAAGCCAAAGTTCAATGTAGCTGGTTTCGTAAGAAACCGGTTCAGTATTTAGGGTAGCTGGTTTCGTAAGAAACCGGTTCAGTGATTAGGGTAGCTGGTTTCGTGAGAAACCGGCCGAACTGGCAAGAAATCTCTTTAGCATCCGGTTTCTCACGAAACCAGCTACAAATCTTTGGGTGCTCTCCTAACTTCGACTAGCAAGCTTCTGGGTAGCTTGCTCGCGGTAGTAATCAATCGTTCTACTAAGGCCATCTTCGAGCGTTACGGCGGGTTCATAATTCAGCAACTTACGCGCTAATGAAATATCCGCCAGGCTCTCGCGGACATCGCCAACGCGGGCAGGTTGGAAGTTGGGTTGAATCTTGATATCCAACATCTGACTAAGCAATTCTAGAAGTCGCAGCAGCGTTGTGTGCCGTCCATCGGCCATGTTAATGATCTGCCCTGCAGCTTGGGGGGAATCGCCTGCAAGAAGATTGCCGTGAACAACATTTTCGACAAACGTAAAATCGCGAGATTGACCACCGTCGCCGTAAATGATCGGTGGTTTGCCACTGAGAATCGCGGTAACAAAAAGTGGAATGACGGCTGAATACGGACTGGCCGGATCTTGGCGTGGTCCAAAGACATTGAAGTATCTAAGGCCAACAGTCTCAAGTCCAAAGCTGTGAAAGAAAGCTTGGCAATACAATTCGCCTGCCAGCTTTGCAGCCGCGTAGGGACTTAGCACTTGAGGCAAGTCGATTTCACGTTTCCCTGAGTAAGGACGATCACCGTAAGCACTGCTACTGGCCGCATAAACAACTCGTCGCACGCCGGCCTTCACTGCTTGATGAAGTACATTCACTGTACCTGTCACGCAAGCATGATTTGTCGCCAGCGGTTTTTCGAGGCTCATTGGCACAGAGGCTAAGGCGGCTTGATGGAAGACTAACTCGATCCCCTTCATGGCTCTTGCCGCTGCGGACTCGTCGGCGACATCGCCTTCCATGAACTCTGCGTCAGGATGCAGATTGCGTTTGAAGCCAGTACAGAGATTGTCGAGCACTCTGACTTTGTCGCCTCGCTTTACCAATGCGCTCACAATGTGCGACGCGATAAATCCTGCTCCACCAGTCACCAGTACATTGGCCATTCATTCTGTCCTTACGATTTTGAACGAGTTAATAAGTCATGTTGCGAGTCTACATTCGGCTGGCGATCCCGCTCTTTTCAAGCGGGTGTAGACCTTGAAAAGTCAGTGCAGGAGCTTCGGCGTCGGGGAACATCTTACCGCGATTGGCGATTTCGAGTGGGTCGCATGCGATTCTGAGCCGTTTCATGCAGTCGATCGAGTCGGGTGAGAACATGCTAGGGAGAAATTGGCGTTTTTCCATGCCAACGCCATGTTCACCGGTGATCGATCCACCTAAGTCCACGCACAATTGCACTATTTTAGCCGCCAGTTCTTCGGCGCGATGCAGTTCGCCAGGCTTGCGTCCATCGAACATAATCAGCGGATGTAAGTTGCCATCGCCTGCATGAAAAACATTCGCAACTTTGATACCGGCTTCATCGCTCATTCGCTGTATATTCTCGAGCGCAAAACCAAGCTTGCCGCGCGGGACGACGCCGTCCTGCACGATGAAGTCGGGGCTCAGTCGACCGACGGCTGAAAAGACACTCTTGCGTCCCTTCCATATCTTTGCACGCTCTTCCGCGTTCGCAGCGATCAACACTTCCGTCGCTCCGCTCTGGGCAAGCAATTCGTCGAGTTGTCGGCGTTCGGCGGTCACATTCTCAACGCTACCATCAAGTTCGACGATCAGCACCGCCTCGACATTCTCCGGGTAGCGAGCTCCAACTGCGGCCGCGGCAGCTTGCATGCTCAGGCGATCCATGATCTCCATCGCAGCCGGCAACAATCCACTGGCGATGATTTTTGCAACTGTGCGACCTGCGTCTTGAAGTGTTTTATAGCCTGCCAGAACCGTGTGATAACTTTCCGGCTTAGGCAGCAAGCGAACTTTGATTTCAAGCGCGATACCGAGGAGTCCTTCACTGCCGACCATTAGGCCGAGCCCGTCCGGACCAACACCTTCGCCATCTTCACTGCCGACGTGAACAATGGTCCCATCGCCTAAGAGAACTTTCATCGACAAGATATGATTGCTGGTCATACCGTATTTGAGGCAATGGGCGCCGCCGGAGTTGAATGCGACGTTACCGCCTATGGTGCATACCTGCTGACTGCTTGGGTCCGGTGCATAATAGAGTTTCGCATGTTCGACCGCTGCCGTAAGTTTGTTATTGATAACACCGCATTCGACGATTGCAGACCGGCCGAGAATATCGATTTCGATAATCTTGTTCAAACGATTGAGGCTAATTACGATCCCTTCAGAGCATGGCAGCGAACCGCCGGATAGGCTTGTGCCACTGCCGCGAGCAACGAAGGGGATTGCGTTTTCGTTGCACCAGCGGACGACGTCGATCACTTCGGATTGTGTATGGGGAACGACAATCGCCAGTGGCTTTACGGCGAACGCAGTCAGTCCATCGCTTTGAAAAGCCGCTTGCGCACTCGGATCGGACAAAATGCGGCTCGGATCGACAATTTGGGCCAGTTTGGAAGGGACGTCAATCATCGGTTTCATATTGCAGTTGGTTTCATGTGGACCGCTCTTGCCGAGTAGGCCGTACGCGAGGAAATTGAGGTGGTCGCACTCGGCATGAGCGGCCCACGCTAGGCAACGCTGTGAAGCATTTTGGCGAGCATGTGTAGCTGGTTTCGTGAGAAACCGGGCGCACCGGTGATCTTTCTACCGCATCCGGTTTCTCACGATACCAGATACCTTCCTAAGAAAATGCTTCACGGCGTCGCACGCTAAGGCTGCAATAGTATAGCTCGCGCGACCGCTTGGTCGTAGGCAGGCGATATTGTTAAGGCATATAATAACATCAGAGAAGCAATCTTGAGCTCTTTCAGAATGGATATCAAAGATGACAAACGCAATTGCAGCCCCGCACGAACCAACTTGGAAAACTCACCCCGAGGCTTTTAGACTAGTCTGCGATGGACTTGCGGAACTGGAAAAAGCGGTGCCGATGCTGCAAAAGCTCGGCGAAAGGATGCTCAAGGAGACTGGCACTGAACTGCTTAATTGGACCGACCGATTAACGCTTGACCTTTCGTCCGATGAACTGATGCAGTGCGGTTTTGAACTTTGCGAGGACCGTGGAAACGATTGCTTCAAGCATCCTCGCGCTCAATTGCCCACAGTGGTGAAGGACTGCGGAAAAAAAATGTTGGCGATCAAGGTGGAATCGGTCGTCGATTTCCTAGAAACACATCGCATGGATTCGCGGCACCAGATTCTCGGGTCTCCTGGTTCGCAGGTGAGGAAGTGCTGCATTCATTGCGATAGCGAATCCGAAGTCTGGATCGTTGAGCGTCATGGAAGCGTCCGCTGGGAAGTGTCTGATGTGCCAGCCGAAGAACTTGAGCGGATTGTTTGGCACGCCGAACGCTTTCGATTGCGCCGTCGTGACTATGACAGCGACGTGGTTGGGTTCGAGCATGCGAGAGACATGATCGCTGAAGCTATCCAAGAGATTGGTCGCGATCATACCGCTGATCTATTTTTCGCAGCCGAAAGGAATTATTGGCAAAATCGAAATGACGCCGGACGGATTCAGCGCATGCGGCAAGGTCGTCTAGGTTTGGGCTGGGCCAATCACGATCATCATACCTATCGTTCGAGTCGTGCGAGTTTTCCGGATTTAATTCGCACCTTGGAACTGCTGGGCATGGAATGTCGCGAGCGATTCTACGCAGGACGCGAAGCAGGCTGGGGAGCTCAGGTGATGGAGCAGCCGGCTTGTGGTGTAGTCGTCTTTGCCGACGTCGATCTTGGCGCTGAGGAGATTTCACAAGATTTCGCCCATCAACCGATGAGTCGGCGCGATACGCTGGGAACCGTCGGCCTGTGGTGTGCTCTGCACGGTGAAGCGTTTTTACAAGCGGGTTTGCACCATTTGGAATGCGAATTTGACTTCGACGCTGCACGCGCCCAACTCGGGCAGCAAGGCGTCGCCAGTATGAATCCGTTCACCGATTTGCACCACCTGCGACAAGCGTTTACAGTGGGGCAGCGTTGGCCTGTGTGTCCGCGCCGCGGGCAGCGAGCTGTGGAAGCCGGCTGGATTACAACCGAGCAAGCCGAGAAATTCGTGCGTGAAGGAACGCTAGGTTCCCATTTGGAAATTCTCCAGCGACGCGAAGGCTATAAAGGCTTCAACCCCAAAGGCATCAGCGACATCATTACCGAGACCGACCCTCGCAACGCGACGCATTAACGACGTTACACCAAGTATTAATGTAGCTGGTTTCGTGAGAAACCGGCTGAACGTGTTAACCACTTGTCCACAGCCGGTTTCTCACGAAACCAACAACACTTATCCGGTTTCTCACGAAACCAGTTACACGGTCTCAGAACGAAAGAAGTAGATGAAGTTTCGCTCGTATTCGTTGAAGCGCCGAAGTGGTCGCGAAACATCCGCTATTTCGATCGGCTTGTTCTTTTTAAGTCTGTGCACGGTCGCTGGTGTTTTTATCTGGTTCGGTGCTGTTCAAAAGCCGAATGAAGAGAGCGATAGTTATTCGTTCGTTAAGCCCGAGCCTGACGCGCCTGACATTCTAACTTGGCATCACGTAGAGGATTTTCCAGCTGCGATCGCTCAGATGGAAACTGTCTTTTGGGAGCCGGATGATACCAGCTCGTTACGAAGTTGGATAAAGCAATCTGATCGATTGAAGAACGCCTCGGTACTTGAAATTGGTTGCGGGACCGGTTTAGTTTCGATCGCTTGCGCGCTATTGGGTGCTCGCAGTGTAGTAGCGAGTGACATCAATCCTGCCGCAGTTACCAACGCAACTTACAATGCAGAACTCTGCAAAGTGTCGCAGCGACTGAAGGTACGACAAGTCAACGCGGCTCACCCTGGGCCATTTGAAGTGATCGCAGCCGATGAGAAGTTCGACTTTATTATCTCCAATCCACCTTGGGAAGATGCACCCGTTGATTCCCCCGCCGCTTATGCATTTTATGATCCGGGCTTCAAGCTGCTGGAAGGCATTTTGACAGAGTCGAAAAAGCACCTGCAAGCGGGCGGGCAAGTAATGCTGGCTTATGGGGCGAAACGTGCAATTCAGCGCATTCAGGAACTTGGCCCGCAACTCGGCTGGCAGGTCACGATCCACGACACACGCGATTTGGAGAGTTTGCCTGAAGTGTTTTTGCCAGGCATGTTGCTAGAATTGAAGCCTGCCAAGTCGGAAAACTGAAAAGGCGTTGGTATATTGTTGATGTCTTGAGATAAAACTTGCTTAAATGATCATCCGTAGATTAATGGCAAGTGAAAAAGCAGTTGCATTGGCAAGCTGGAAGCTGGGATGGCGGAAAGTCGGGAATAAATACAGTAGCGGAAGCCGTCAAGGCTTTCGGGGGGATCACTTTGAGGGTCAATGTTGCAAGCACGAAATGCTTGACGCATTCCGCTACCGACTTTTCGCAATACCAGCTGGAAGCTAACCCCCAATTTCTGAATCGCAGGGGAACCATCGTGGAAATGTATACGTGTTTGCTCGCTGGTGCGGCGCTTGTAATAAGCGGTCTGGCTTTGTCGCGACTCGCTCCGCCTGATTGGGCGGCTGACGTGAATCCTGAATTTGACGAAGGGAAATCGGTGGCCCGCTGGTCGGCGTTTCAAGGGCGAGTTCGCCGATCGAACAATTTTCTATTGGTTCTAATCGGCGCGGCTATCGCAGCGAGCGGTATGCTGCCGCGAGGCAATGCATGGTTGGTTCTTTGGTTTGCGATTTTGGTCGCTTTGCTCGTCTGCATCTTGCTCGCTTTTCTCGACGCACTCGCCTCGCTGGCCGGTTACAAGCGGGCGGTCCCCGAAGCAGCCCGCCGCTCATTTAGCCGCAATCGCGAACCGTAGGATGGGACCATTTGTCCCGTCCGTTGTTTTCAATTCTCTTTGAATTTGCAAAATACAAAATGCAAAATGGGAGTCTAAGATTGGGAAAGTGGATGGCGCGTTTACCCAGGCAGGATGCCTAGGCTACGAAATTACAGCCGCACATCCATGATGGAAAAATCATCGTCGAGGATCTTGCCACCTTTCATGGTTCGCACGTGACGAATGAGGCTGTCCATGATGTGCTCTTCGGCGCTGTCGGGTTGCGAGATGAATTGCAAGAACTCACGGTAAGTCCAAGTTCCACCATCGGATTTATGAATCTCAAACGCTCCGTCGCTATAGAGAAACAGTCTTGAATTGATGGGCACTTCAACTATGCCTTCTTCAAAGTCATCCCACTCGTACATTCCAATTCCTGGATTCATTGACTCGAGTTCAATCGGGGCTCCTTCGCTTCCACGATAAAGCAATGCCGAAGGGTGACCACCGCCGCAGTAGGTAAGTTTGCGTGTCGCGTGTTCAAAAACTCCGTACCACATCGTAAACGTCCGCCCCTCTTGATCCTCCATTTTAAAACTTCGATTGAGGGCTGTAAGAACTTGAGATGGCTTGGAAAGATCGGCTCCTGCGAGCGCGCGGGCTCGCAGCAAATTACAAATCGATACACCTAACAATGCGCTCGCCAGTCCATGCCCAGTCACATCAAGCAGAAAGAACACAAAACGGTCCTCGTCCAGAGCGAAATAGCCAAGTGAATCTCCGCCCAGCTCGGCACTAGGAATAAACCGCCAATCGACTTGCACTGGGGTGCTGATGGGAGCTGGAATTAGTGAAGCGACATACTTCGCGCCGGCTTCCATCTCATCAGCCATCCGTTTTTCGCTGATAGCCAACGCTTCGAAGGCTTCATTGCGTTCGATTAAGTGCGTGTAGGCTTGCGAGTGGTAACGAATTCTAGCGATGAGCTCTAGCTTGTCCGGCAGTTTTACCAGATAGTCGTTCGCGCCCACGGTAAACGCTTTCGCTTTAATCACGGGCTCTTCGGTCGATGAAAGAACGACGATGGGCGTATTGCGAGTGGCCGAACTAGCGCGAAAGAATTTCACTAACGACAAACCGTCGATCTCGGGCATAACCAAGTCTTGAAGAATGACGGTGGGTTTGACTTTGATCGCCATTTCGATGGCCTCAAAGGGATTGACGCAAAAATGAAATTCGATTTCTGGAATCTCAGATAACATGCGACGCACCGCTTCGCCGACAATCGCTTGGTCGTCGACCAGCAATACAATGCACTTTCGTTGAATCGATCGTAACGAAGACGACATGGCAAATACCGAAAGGAGGGGTTATCAAGCTGAAAGAACAAATGGCGTCCTAGCAGTTACGACTATTTTTAAAGATCTAGTAACTGTCTAGAGGAGAAATCGGTTGAATCCAAAGAAGTGGGGTTTAGACTGGAGAAATCCAAGAAATCTAGAAGACTCCACCCAATCGGCAACTTCGGCCCCGGGTTACCCGACGACAAAGGCGAATAGGATGAGCAATGAACCGAACGCCTTGATTGAGCTCTTCCGCGCCGAGGTGGAAAGCCATTCTGAATCGTTGACGACATCGTTAATGGCTCTTGAGCGGGACCCGGCCGATTCGATTATCTTGGAAACCATAATGCGTTCAGCCCACTCACTCAAGGGTGCCGCCAGAATCGTGGGTGTGAATGCAGCCGTCGAAGTCGCTCATGTGATGGAGGATTGCCTAGTCGCTGCCCAACGCGGTGAATTGTCGATCCAGCCTAGTGATATCGATGTTCTACTAGAAGGAGTCGATCTACTAGTACAGATTTCCGAAGCCACCAAGACCGACGACGCCCAGTGGAGTTCAATTGAGAACAAAGTTCAAAAGTGCGTTCGACAGTTAAGAAGCATTCGTGCGGGTGTACCTATCGCTCAGGTTCCGCTTGCTCATGCGAAATCAGATACAGACGCAGTCGTAGCGAAGCCAAAGTCGGCATCGGTTGAAAATCATTCTTTCATCGATTCCACTCCCAGCGTCATTCCTACGGAAGCAGCAACCGCGCCCGCGGTAAATCACGCTGAACCCACGGTACTCACGTTTGGCCAAACGCTCGATCGCGTGCATGCGGACGAAATGCGGCGCGCGTTGTTGGCAGCTTTGCAATCGGGTGCTGACCGTGTTCGCTACGATTTGTCTAAAACAACCGACCTCGATCCAGTCGGCTTGGCTTTTTTGGCAGCTTCAAGAGCGCAGGTGCATGAACTTACTTTGGCAAGTCTGGAGTTCAGTCCGGTGTCAGAGGAAGTTCAGCTGGTGCTTCGTCTGTCTGGAATCTCGCCATCATGACCGACCAGAATTTCGACTACATTGTCGAGTCCCGCGAGCACCTAGCGACTTTTGAACAGTCACTTCTTGCACTTGAAAAGGCTACAAGCGGAGAAGCTTCAAAAGCGCTCATAGAAGATGGACTGAGGGCCATTCATTCGTTTAAAGGCGATTCAGGCTTTCTCGGTTTCACGGCAGTTAGCAATCTTGCACACAGTATCGAAAACGTGCTTGAAAACTATCGCGACGGTACGCAAAGTCCACGTTCAGAAATTGTAGAAGCCCTGCTAGCCGCGCGCGATCTTTTGGTTGTACAGCTGGAGGACTTGGACCATCCGAATGATTATGGCAATGCGCAAATGATCAGCCGCTTGCAGTCGCTCGATGCCTGTGCCGCTTCATTAATATCTATCGACGTATCCATTCAAACTTGGCTTGCAACTCATCTCAATCCCTCCGTGATGAATTTCTTTCACGAATTGGATTGGCTGGGCTCGCTGCAAGATCCTCAATTGAATATCGCTCATCACTCCCTATTAAAAGACGATTGGGAAATTGATTGCCATTTGCGTCTGACCGGAACACTTGAAACCCAACATACAGAGGAGTCTGTTCAAAGGTGGCTAGCGGGTGAAACCGCCATACAAACAGTCCGATCGACTGCAGAACGATCGCATGAAAAAACTGTGCAGGTTTCACTTTCCGATTGGTATTCCAAGACCGGTTCATTGGTTGACTTGTTTCGCGAAATGACGCTGCACGGTGATGTTCGTACGCCTAAGCTGACATTTGGTGCGGTCGCTTTGGACCATGGAATGCCGATAGAGCCATTGGTTTGGGAAGCAACGGTGGACTTAGGCTTCGAACTTCCCAAAGCTCGCACACCGATTGAACTGGTTGTTGAATCTATCGCACCAACAAACTTACCTGTTGTTCCTTTGACGCCGACCTTTCAAGAAGCTGCCATAGTTCAAGAAAAAGTTAGACAGGAGATCGTAACGCCACCGGCGCGACCGGCTGGTCAAACCGACAAGGACCGATTGCGTTCGCTACGAATCAATGTCGACTTGCTCGATCGAATGATGAACTTGATTGGCGAATTGACACTCGTGCGGAACCAGACGCTAGTGACTTTTGAAGGAGCTGAGGGGGAATCGCGTAACATCATCCAGCGACTGAACAGCGTCACTTCCGAGCTGCAAGATACGGTGCTTCAAACTCGAATGCAGCCGGTTGGTAACCTCTTTGGACGATTCCCTCGAATGGTCCGCGATTTGGCGCGACAACTGGGAAAGGAAGTCGAGATTATTACCGTCGGTGAAGAAGTGGAGCTCGACAAGACAGTCCTCGAGCAACTTTCCGATCCCTTGAGTCATTTAATTCGCAACAGCATTGATCACGGCATTGAACTGCCCACCGTACGTGAAGCGGCCGGCAAACCGCGAGCTGGAAAAATCACGCTTACCGCGACACCCGCTGATGGACAAGTTTGCATTGAAATTCGCGACGATGGACGCGGCATTGACCCCGCAGCCATTAAGACCAAAGCGATTGCAATGCGACTTCGCACTCCGAGCGAGATCGAACGATTAAGCAATCGCGAGCTGTTTGCAATGATCCTGCTGCCCGGGTTTTCCACTGCGCAAAAAGTCACCGACGTATCGGGGCGCGGCGTCGGCATGGATGTTGTACGTACTAACGTTGAAGACCTTGAAGGCTCGCTCGTTATCGACTCCTGGCTTGGCCAAGGCACCTCGATGCAGTTGCGAGTTCCTTTAACTCTGGCAATCGTTCCGTGCCTGATTGTGACTGTCGGCGACGAACGGTTTGCGGTTCCGCAACGAGCCCTCGAAGAAATTGTTTGTCTACACGCAAACGGCAAGTGGACGCTTGAGCAGTCGATTGATTGCGAAGTGATGCGGCTCCGCAATTCGCTCACACCGGTAGTCCGCTTTTCCGAATTGTTATCTCGACCACGTCCTTTTACGGCTACCGATAAAGAGGAAATACTTCGCCGCCACTCGGTCACGAAGCACGGTGCTGACCAGATCGAGTATGTACTAGTTCTGCGGAGTAGTGGTCGACGTTTTGGGTTACTCGTCGATCGAGTGCTTGGTCGTGAAGAGATCGTAATCAAACCGATGCACGCGACACTCAAACCCGTTACGATCTTCTCCGGTGCAACGCTCATGGGTGATGGTCGAGTGGCGTTGATTGCAGATGTAGATGGTATTCTTGAGCACGTTCGGCTGTCAGGTGCCGTGGCAGAGGAGCAAACCAAGGCGACGATTCGCGATCCCGACGAAGTCCATCGCGTGCTCTTGTTTGAACACGGTCCCCAAGAACAGTTCGCTCTTCCCTTAATACAGATTCAGCGAGTCGAATTGCTCGACACCAACCGAATTGAACGCATTGGCGACAGTGAATTCGCCGACATCGCTGGACGCCCGACTCGTATTTTGCGGTTGAGCGATATGCTAAAAGTATCAACCTGCGAAGACATTCCAACTATGTTCTTAATTCTGCCAAAGTTTATCCCCGAGCCGATGGGGATCTTGGCAACTCGCATTGTCGATACCGAATCGCTTGCGATTGACCTTCAATCCAATGGATGCGAACGAGGTGTTTTAGGAACAGCTCGAGTGCGCGACAGGCTATCACTTTTCTTGGATGTACAGCAGTTGCGTGAGTTCATCTTTGGATCAAATAAAGAACTCGAACATCAACCCGCTGGAAATGAAAAACAAGAGTCATTCGATCGCCACAACCCTGGTGTAAAACGTATTCTACTTGTTGACGACACCACGTTTTTTCGCGAGATCGTCAAACGATACTTAGCGACCGCCGACGTTGAGATTCTAACGGCGATCGACGGCAGGCAGGGCTTAGAAATGCTTGAAAAACATCATTTTGACCTCGTCGTTTCCGACATCGAAATGCCAGTCATGGATGGTTGGCAGTTTTGCAATTTGGCGCGTGAGCGAGGTTTTCGTATGCCTTTTGTCGCTCTAACTTCGTTGGCAAAAATTGAAAATGAAGAGAAAGCAAAGTCCTGTGGATTTGACGATTTTGAAGAAAAACTTGATCACGATCGGCTGCGCGGCAAGATTCAATATTGGCTTTCGCACAGTGCGGAAAGGTTGGCTGGCCGATGAGTTATTCACTGTACTGTACATTTCATTCAGCCGGTCGTCTGTTTGGCGTCCCAGTGCTGGATGTTAAGGAAGTGACGAACCATAACACCTTTACCCGAGTCCCGCATTCACCGCAGGAAGTCCTAGGTTTGGTGAACATTAGAGGGCAAATCTTCCTTTCGATCGACCTTGCATCTCTGCTTGCCTACAAACAACATGAGGTGAAAGCCAACTCCCAGTTCATTGTCTTCAAACCCTCGGTTGGGCAATCATTTGGGATCGTCGTGGACCAAGTCGGCGAAATCATTAGTGTCGACGATTCCCAGTCAGAGAAATTCGCCACGGGCATAGATATCAGCCGTGATGCAAATGACCAAGCGGTTTTTGTCTCTCACGTCTGCAAACTTGAAAACCAAGTGCTGATCGTCCTTGATCCACGCAAGTTCCTCAGTCGCATCGAACAATCCTTTAGAACCACTTTGAACAACAACTCTTAAACTCACGACTTTTCGCAGGTCACAACTAGTCACATCATGCAGAATGCAAATCTCGGCCGAAAATTACTGGTACTCACTCTGTTGTTACTGGCTCTCTCTGGCATCATTGCTTGGGTCGGGATCAGCCGTCTCCAGGTCCTTGATTCCAAGGTGCAACATATGGGGAATCGAGCGGTCAAAAAGCTTGTGGACGCTGGTGAAACGCGCGCCCTTGTTTTGGCGTCCATTCGCGCTCAAAAAAATGCCTGTATATCAACGTCGGACGAAGACTCGAAGCGGTATGCAGAGGAATCGAAAGCAACGATTGTATCGGCGCTTAAGATGATCGACTCCCAATTCGCACGCTCAAGTGGCGATGAGGAATCCAAGCAGCTGAATTCGTGTAAGGCATCTGTCGAACAGTACGACAAGGCAAATAAAGATTGCGTGGCGCTGGCTGTTCAAAATACGATTCTTAAAGCAAACAAGGAACTCTACGGCAGAGCTACTGACACTCTTGAAAGAGCTCTGGTTTCACTCAATCTGATTGAGACGACAATTCAAAATACGAAGAAAGAAGAGCCCTCTGAAATGCTGGCCGGAGTCAATGCTTGTCGTAAACTTTCAAATCACATCCAAGAGGTGTCTCGTGTCGTTGGCGAGCACGTCGCAACTCCTGTAAGCGACAGCCACTTCATTGAGATTGACCAGCGGGCGAAGGAGTTGATGGACCAACTTCAGAAACTCTCAGCCAGTTTTCAAGAAATCTGCCAGTCAGCCAATGTGCCCACGGGTGAACTTAGTAGTTCAATGAGCACGTTCGGAACAAGTGTTAGTGAAGTCCTTCGACTGTCCGCTTTAGATACCAACAATAAGGCATATGAGTTGAGCATGACGACAGTCAAGGATCGCGCCGACGTCGCGATTCGCGAACTGGATGATTTGGTTATGGATTATGAGGCCACTGCCGGAAAAGATGTACTCGAAAGCAGAAGCATCTTCGAACAGAGTTTGAGGTACATTTTGTTAGCGTGTGGTTTAGGCATTGTTCTAGGATTGGGGACTTCGTATTGGATTTCGACTTCGATTACACGCCCGATCGCCCTGGTGCGCGATGCCAGCCGCATGATGGCCACCGGGGATCTCCGGTCAAGAATTGGGCTCAAGCAATCGGACGAAGTCGGCGAGTTAGCGAACGCAACTGATTCGCTGGCTGACGCGATTTCGGAAATCGTACACGAAATTAAAAGCAGCTCCAAAGTCCTTGCCAGCACTTCGTCACATCTTGGTTCAATCGCCAGCGGATTGGTCAACCAAAGCGAAGAGACTTCATCGCGATCATCGAGCGCTGCGGCAGCCGTCGAACAGCTTTCGACCAACATCAGTTCGATGAGTGCCGCGGCCGAAGAAATGAGTATGAATTTTTCTTCGATCTCTTCAGCAACCGAAGAACTGAGTGTAGCCGTAGGTGCCATCTCGTCATCAGCCGATCAGACGGCTTCGAATGTCGGCAATGTCGCCGGTGCGGTCCAAGTGATCTCCAAATCCTTTGACGAGGTGCTCGCCGAAGCACGTGAAGGTGCGAACGTGGCCGGCAAAGCAGCTCAATTGGCAGACAACGCCGAACAGACCATGCGCAAGTTGGATCAGTCGGGTTCAGAGATCAGTAAGTTCACTGAGACGATTAAAATGATCGCGCTTCAAACCAACTTGTTGGCCTTGAACGCAACCATCGAAGCCACTTCGGCTGGCGAAGCAGGCAAGGGCTTTGCGGTTGTAGCTCATGAAATCAAAGAGCTGGCCAATCAAAGCGCCAAGGCGGCCGAGGATGTCGCCAGGAAGATTGAAGGAGTCCAAAATGGTACACGTCAAGCGGTCAAAGTCATCTCAGAGATTGCAGATGTCATCAAGCAAATTCATCAGTCGGCTGGTCGGATCTCGCAATCAGTGGAAAACCAAAACAAGAGCGCTCAGACGATTTCGATGAACATTGATGAAGCCAACAAAGGAGTCGGCCATATTGCACGTTCGATTTCCGAAGTTGCCGCAACGGCCAATCATATGGCTCGCAACATCGCCGAAGCTTCTCGAGGAGCGACGGATGTATCGAGCAATGTCAGCGAAGCCGCGCACGCCTCATCCGGAATCTCGCAAAGCGTGATCCAAGTCAGTTCCGCAGCCAAGCAAACGAATGCTTCGGCAACGGATGTTACCCAATCTGCCAAACAGCTCGATCAAGTCGCAGAGGAGTTGCGGAATTTGGTTGGCAAGTTCAAGATAACGCGTGATGGAAACGCTTGAACCAATTCGAATACTGATCGTTGATGACTCTCGCATCTTTCGCGGCATGCTCCAGACCGTTTTGGAGCAGATCCCGGATGTGCGTGTTATCGGGTCGGTCTTTAATGGCCAGAAGGCCCTCGAGTTCATCGAAAGCTCGCCGCCTGACCTCGTAACGCTCGACGTTGAAATGCCTGGACTGAGCGGTCTGGAAACGTTGCGTGAGATTGCCAAACGCAATCGCCAGCGGGCTCCGCTTCCACCTGTCGATACGATCTTAGTCAGCGCTCTGACGAAAAACGGTTCGCGTGAGACTGTCGAGGGGCTGCAGTTGGGGGCGCTAGATTTTATCTGCAAGCCCAGTGGACCGGACTTGGAAAACAATCTGGTGTCGCTTCGCAGGTCGATGGAAGAGAAGATTGCCGTTGTACGATTGCGGCGACGTAAAGTTGCAACGAGTGGCGTCAGCTCGACGCCTGCAATGAAGCGAGTTGGTTCGCAGCCAGCGGTAGGACGGTTTCGCGCGATTGCGATCGGATCTTCTACGGGTGGTCCAGAGGCACTGGGGCTGCTCCTGCCGGCGATTGCGGCCAGTTGCCCCGTTCCGATCTTTATTGTCCAGCATATCCTGGAAGGGCTAAGCCACTATTTGGCTGAAAGTCTCACGCGTAAATGCGGCCGACAAGTCGTTGAAGCAATTGATGGGAAGGTTGTTCAACAGAACGGGATCTATCTTGCCAAAGCGGGCAGTCATATGCTTGTTCGTCGGCGCGAAACAGTCGTCGAACTTGGGACATCTAATTCACCACCTGAACGCGGCTGCAAACCAGCCGTCGATGTATTTCTAACTTCCGCCTCGGCCGTGTACGGTGGCAGTCTGCTGTCGATAATATTGACCGGCATGGGAGATGACGGTGCCTCGGGCGTTCGCGCTGTAAAACGAGCCGGTGGAGTTGTTATTGTCCAGGATGAGGCAAGCTGTGTGGTGGCGGGTATGCCCAAAGCTGCGATCGCGACTGGAAGTGTGGATGAAGTGTTACCGCTATCGCAAATGGCTTCGTGGCTTACCCCTTGGTTTAAACAGGAGCACCTGTGATGCATGTGACCAAAGAGGAATTTGATTGCATCCGCAGTCTGGTCAACGCGTACTCAGGGCTTTCCTTAACCCAAGACAAACTCTACCTCGCTCAGTCGCGACTTCTGCCGCTTTTGACCAAGCACCGCCTGGGATCATTCGCGGAACTGATTGAACGAGTGCAAGCGAACAATCAAAGTCAGCTGCGCGATGAATTTGTGGAAGCGATGGTTACCAATGAGACTTCCTTCAATCGCGATACGCATCCTTTCGATGCCCTTCGAACGAACGTACTTCCGATGCTTATTGCCAACAAGCTCGAACGCATGCAACGCCAGGGAATTCCGTTTAGCAAAGTACGCGTTTGGTCCGTCGCGGCTTCCACGGGGCAAGAACCGTATAGTATTGCCATGGCTATTGCCGACTCCGTTGCAAAGTTCGGTGGCACGAAAATAACTTGCGATCAATTCTGGATATTGGCCAGCGACATCTCTGAACGGGCGTTGAATGTCGCACGTTTGGCTACGTATATGGAGTTAGAAATGAGTCGCGGAATTTCGCCAGAACAGAGGGCGAAATACTTTGTTCCCAACGGCAAAAAATGGGAAGTCGTTCCTCAGTTGAAAGGCATGGTTGAGTTTCGCAAGTTGAACGTCCTCCAAAATGTTTCGGATTTGGTCGGATTCGATTTAGTATTTTGCAGAAACTTGTTGTATTACTTCGACGAACAGGCTCGCATCACTGTCTCTAACAAAATGATCGACTGCTTGAACCCTGGCGGGATTTTAGTCATCGGTAGCGCCGAGCATCTGCCACCAGGTTGGGAGAGTCGCCTGCGACATCTCCAGTTTGGAAGAACGGTTGTCTATGTCAAGCAATGAAGGCAGAAGGAAGTTATTTGCTAGCGAGGCATTGTTAGTAACTCGTACGCTCGTTCCCAGGCTCATGCCTGGGAACGCACTGTCTCCGAGGCTCCGCCTCAAGCATGCTTAGTTCGATCGTAGCGACAAAAGGCAGAGCCTGCAATTCCCCCGGTTCCTAGGCAGAGCTTGGGAACCAGTTGGTAGTGTTCAGTGAGAAGCCATGATATTTCTACTAAATTCCCCTCGATCGTAATGTGATTTTTTGGTACAGCACCCTTGGAGGCCAATCCAGCGCGGCTCAGCTCTGGTTTAGTCCGCTGATCGGCAATGTAATCGACCCGATCGTTGTTCGCTGATTATCAAACAGATCCTTGTGAGTCTTGGAGATCGACAAATGTCCAATCGCCGTTCGATTGTTGGCCTCAGTATTGTGCTTGGAGCATTACCGCTTGCTATTTGCGTCGAGTCCGCTCAAGCCGATCCGCCATCACTGCTGTCGATGTTCAAGAGGAAACCAACTTCCAGCAGTGGGTTTCAATTGAGCGCTGACCAAGGACCGTGGATGATTCTCGCGGCTTCGCTGTCTGGCAGTGACGCACAAACGAAGGCTGAAGCGCTAGCGCGTGAATTGCAGCAGAACTTAAAAGTCGATTGCTACGTTTTAGACAAGACTTTTGATCATGGGAGCATGCTAAAAACAGACCGACATCAAACTGTCGACATCGTCAGTGGCACCGTCGAGTCGCGACGAGTACGGATGGCGAATCAAAGCAGCGAAAGAGTTTGTGCGGTATTGGTTGGTAACTTTGCTTCGCTGGAAGACCCTGCGATTAAAGACCTACTCCAACAGATTCGTACGGCACATCCTGTCGCGTTGGAAGGAAAAGATGCCGCTGAGACCAAAGACCCATCGAAAGCGGAAAGTAGCAATTGGCTGGTATCCTCGGCTCGGCAAGTGTTATGGTCGCGAACAGACCGCCAATCGGTCAAAAACAAAGGCAAAATGGGCGCGGCGTTCGTAACGCGTAATCCGCTTTTGCCCGACGACTTCTTTCAAGCCCCGAAGGTCGATGAAATCGTTCTGGACCTAAATCGAAATGTAGAGCATTCGCTGCTCAAGTGCACCAAGCGATACACTGTGCGAGTTGCATCTTTTCAAGGCAAAGCCGTTACCGATTTCGGGACCGGCGGAGCCGCTTCGACGCCCAAAGAACTGTCTGACAACTTGGACCACGCGGCCAACAATGCGAACAAATTAACCACGGCACTGCGTGCAAAAGGTGTCGAAGCCTACGAGTTTCATGACAGATATGCGAGTTACGTCACCATCGGAAGTTTCGACGAATTGGGTCCTCAACTCCCCAATGGAGAAACACAGATCAGCCCAGAGATTCGGCATATTCTGGACGAGTACTGTGGCTACACTAGCGTCGACGCGAAACTCACATCCTCCCAGGCAATGACGAAGGTCAAATCCGTAAAATCGCTCGACAAGATCCCGTTTGATATCGAAGGTAAGCCGATGGCGGTCCCACGCGCGGGCACGTCCAAGTTGTACGGTGGGTCTTTGCTCGGGAAGAAGGCGATTCAGTGAACCCCTGTTGTAGCTGGTTTCGTGAGAAACCGGATGCGACTGTCGGGCTCATACTAACCCGAACATGTCAGTATTGATGTAGCGCATGCTGATTTTGTGTGCCACTGACTTGCCCCACAAAGTCCGGATTTATATCGGACTCTGAGGGGCAAGGCCAGTGAAACGGAGTAGGTGACTCTAACTGCCTTTACGGGTGCCAGCGCTAACGCACTCGCCGCGAAAGTTTTCGAAGTTTGGACGCAAGTGAAATCTCAGTCATTCCAATACATGCGTCACCGCGTTGTTTGATTTCTGTGTCGTAGGCACCGCTAAGTGCGACGCTAATCACTTCAGTAACCATTTTTCAAAGCGCCCAAACATCGGAACGAAACGTTTTTATTCGACCCCATACACTTCGGTACACTGGCTTTCCCAATCGCATCCGGATTCCCGGATGCGATTGGGAAAGCCAGATGGCACACGAAATCGAAATGCGCAACGTCAGCTGACGCTGGCAGCGTCCACCACGCGGGTTAACTCCTGAGCAATTTAAAATGCTTGCTCTGGGAGAAAAATGTGATTGGGTTGTCATGTACAACGCGGCGGATGGCGGCTTCCGTGTGGCCGCGGCGGCGGAGTTCCAAGATCAGGTCGGGAACAGCGGTCGGTTTACTCGGGCCCCAATCGCCCGCCGAGTTCGCCATCAATCGTTCCGGTCCATACTTCTCGATCATGTCAGCGGCCCGCTGCGGCGTGCACTTGGTAACAGGGTAGAGCGTCATGCCTGCCCAAAAGCCTGCTTCCAAGACTGGCCCGATGGTGTGCTCTTCAACGTGATCGACGAGAACGCGATTGCGGTCGATGCGAGCATCCCCTTTCAGCATATCGAGAATCATTCGTGTACCCTGGTACTTGTCTTCAAGGTGCGGCGTGTGAATCAAGATTTGCTGTTGATACTTAATTGCCAATTCCATGTGTTCAAGAAAAATGGTGGCTTCGTTCTTAGTGTTTTTGTTGAGCCCAATTTCGCCGATGCCGAGGACGCCGGGTTTATCCAAGAACTCAGGAATCATCGCGATCACTTCGCGCGACAGCGAAACGTTCTCTGCTTCCTTCGCATTAATGCAAAGCCATGTAAAGTGCTGGATGCCATACTGCGCCGCCCGCTTGGGTTCGAACTCAGTTAACTGGCGAAAGTAGTCGCGAAAGCTCTCGACACTACCGCGGTCAAAGCCCGCCCAAAAGGCTGGTTCGCTAAGTGCGATGCAACCCATCTTGGCAAGCGTTTCATAGTCGTCCGTTGTCCGCGAAACCATGTGAATGTGTGGGTCGACAAAATACAAGATAAAGCTCCGAAGCTGCTTGGCGAGAACCGTGACTACAAATCAAACTCTTTTAAACACCCATCGCTTTACGCCACTGGTCGTCATACTGGCGACTGAAAAGCAGTTGCAGTCGAGCGGCTTTGTCACTGTCCGAATCGAGCAATAGTTCACAGCCACCGCGAAGCAGCTTTAGCCGTTCGGCGTTGGCAGGCGAAACGCCCTTTTTATCTTCTGGGTCAAGTCGATCGAGGAAAGCAGCGATCTCGAGAATTTTTGCGCGAACTTGCAGAAACTCTTGTTCGACAATTTGTTCAGCGTTTCTCATGCGCATTCTCCATTTTGTTTTTGTTGGATTTTTGACGTATTTTACTAACCCGAACGCGTAAGCGGTGGGAAAGGTCTCGGAAATTCGGCGTTTTTTGGTTGCAGCGAGGTGGTAGGTAGGCGGGCGGAAGCGGCGATAATGCAGATGAGCAACAATTGGCAAAGCAACAATTGGGACAATTGTGCGACACTCATGATTGTCGTCCCTGCGCCGATTTGAGCAACTGCCCCGACCTCGGCTCATTGGCTGTGCAATTCTTAGTGTGGAAGTAAGTTGCTGCGGCGTGCAGGGTAAGAATTGACACAACCGTTAAACAACCCTGTCTACCGAGCCAAAAACACTTGCCAAACAGTGACGCCGAGGCAGGCGGTTTTTGCGTTGAGCTATCTTTAGGCGGGAGAAATCTATGTCAGCGCTAATGCCGCGTCAAATTACTTGGGAAACTCTTGAGAAGTCAACCAACGAAGCTGCTCTAGCTCTGCTGGTCGCCGGCCTTGCGTCGCCCTCAGTCGAAGTACGTTTGCAATGCTTAAGATTGCTTTTGAGCCGTCCGGAAATTCACGCCCGGCGGCTAATCCTTTTGGCGTGGGACAAGCTGACTGAAGTAGAGGTTGATTCCATTCGTGGAAACACACTTTACTTCCAATCTGCGGCACTGGACATACTAGAGAACGGCTCGGTCAATGAACAACGGTTGGTGCTTGCGGCAATCTCTCAGCTTCAGTTATCCGGCTGTTTGTCCGCAGTAATAAAAATAGTCATTGAACCAGAACACGCGTTGCAATCGCTTGCTAACGACTGCCTCCTGACGATCTGCACCGACTGGGGTAAGAAAGCACGAGCGGACAAGGATGTGCCGAGTGTTCGCGGCCCCATGCTGGAAACAATCTACGCGTCGTTGCTAGAGTTCCCCAAACACAAATGCCTTGAAGTTGTTGACGCTTGGCTGGCACTGGTTCACTGGGATGATTCACTGCAGCGCGGCCTCATCGGTGATCGAGGACACGTTGCATTTTGCGCCGTAGTCGATCGACTCAACGCAACGCCAAGCAATCCAACTCAGTACAGCCATTTGTTGAAGCTACTCGCTGGATATCTGCTTCGCGCGACGGCGCCAAAGTCAATTCATGCGCTGGTATGTGAAAAGACGGACCCGCAGTTAGCAGTGGAACTAGCCTCTATGGTCGATACGCCTAACTGGGTGCCACTCAAAAGACGCTTAAAAGAGTTGCCCATGTTGGCGTCGTTGCAAACACTTGAACATGGTTTTCAAGATTGCAGCCTCGCCGACAAGAAGCGTCTTTGGTTGTTGATGTCAGTTTCCGGAAAAGATTATGGCCAAGTGCTTCGCGGTGCAGTGCAAATCGCCAAGCTGGGTAGTGCTGAAAGTCGCCAAGTCGCCGCTGAGATCGTAAAGAACTGTCACAAGCCCGAATTGGATGTGATGGTCGGTGACCTACAGAGTGCCTTGGGCGGTCTCGCCAAACCAACTTCGGCTGGCCCCGCTTTGCTGGATGCCGTATTATGGGCTCAGAGCCCATCGGTGCCATTGAAACAAGCGGCGCACGAACTGTTCGAAAAGTTCACGGTTGACAGTTTGATTGAACAGATCTCACATTGGCCTACCTCGATGTGTAAGGCGATGGCTCATGTTGTCGGTCTATTGAACAGCGATTTAACGAGTGTCTTGGTCAAAGAGCTTGAAAGTCCCTCTCCGAAAAAACGGATGGCCGCTTTGCGAGCAACGCAAATGCTGGCCCGCGCGGAAACGGTCTCGCAGTACTTGCTGCCGATGCTTGAAGACCCACGACTTGAAGTTCGCGTTCGGGTAATCGATTTACTTAGCGAACTCGGTTCGGATGTACTTGACCGAATGCTTCCAGGGTGGCTTGAAGATGTGAATACGGACATTCAAGAAGCAGCGAAGCGAGTCGTACGGCGTCGAGACAGGTTAAAGAAAGCTCAGCCTTCGGAAGCACTCGCACCAGCGGACAGATAGGGTTTTTAGATCTACGAAGTGACTCAAAGTGGTGCTGACTAGAGGGAACCTACCCTCACCCCCTAGCTGGGATGGCTGAAAGTCGGTAGCGGAATGCATCAAGCATTTCGTTCATGCGACTTCGGCCCTGCAAATTCAATCTCCGAAAGCCTTGACGGCTTCCGCTACGGTATTCATCCACGACTTTTATCCATGCCACCCCCTAGCCCCCTCTCCCCGAGTACGGGGCGAGGGGGGACCGGAACAAAGGCGGGACAAGAACAAGTGGTGGGACAGGGACAACCTGCGGTGCCACAACGAAGCCTGAGCACAATGAAGCCTGAGCACAATGAAGCCTGAGTTCGAATGGGAAAAGAAGCCGCAGGAACGAAACTCGAGAAAGCAAAGACATTATGGACCACCAAGCATTCAATCTTATCGCTGTAAATCTCAGCCTCGAATCGGTTCTGCGTTTCATTCGCTCGCCGCGCAACGCTGAGATCTATAACGGCATCGTTGTCGTACTGCTGGCTCTGATAGGCTTAGGACTCACGTGGACTTGTGTCTACTTGACCAAGAAGTTGTCAGCCAACCGGGTCGCCAACCCACGCAAGTTGTTCAAGCAACTGTGCCATGCTCATGAGTTATCCGGTGCTGAGCGCCGACAACTTGAGCATCTCGCAAGATTGCTGGGCCTCGAATCTCCAGCTGTTCTAATAATCGACACGTCGATTTGGAACGTCGACGAACTCGTTATCGCCAAGAAGCTACAGCCCAAGCAGCAAGAACGCTTGATGGCCCTGCAGCGATTGCTATACGATCAACCGCGACTGTGTGCTTCGTTTGACCCGCAGCCAGCGGCGTAGGGGCGGCTTGCAGATCGAAATACGAGCGGGTCGTAACGGTCCTAATTGCCTCTAGCCCAACCCAAAGTCGGCACAAAGGCCCGCCACAAACGCCCGCCACAAACTTTGCCCCGTGGCCAGCAGCAAAACGACTTACTTAGCACTCATTTCATGAACCATATCGACCAGGGCAATAACTTGTTCGACATCGGTTTGCTGCAATATCCCGTGACCAAGATTAAAGATGTGTCCAGATCGTCCGCTAGCTCGTTGCAACACATCCGAAGCCATCTCGCGTAGAGTCTCTTGGTCAGCGAGCAGCGCTAGCGGATCCAAATTGCCTTGCACGGCACGGTCATGTCCGACAACCTTCCAAGCGTCGTCGAGCGGAATGCGCCAGTCAATGCCAACGACCGTTCGATTGTCGCCGCGAAGCAGTGGTAGCAAAGCAGGATTGCCGGTTGCAAAGTTGATGACTGGCACGCCAGGCGCAATCGAATCGATGATCTGCTTTACGTAGGGATAAACATAGATAGTGTAATCCTGCACTGACAAACAACCCGCCCAAGAATCGAACAGCTGCACGCACTGTGCACCGGCCGCAATCTGAGCGTTCAAGTAGCGAGCAATACTACGCGAGAGTTTAGTCATCAGCACTTTCCATGCTCCGCGATCGCGATACATGAGCATCTTGGTGTGCATGTAGTTGCGGCTACCGCCACCTTCAATCATGTAACTTGCGAGCGTAAATGGAGCGCCGGCAAATCCGATCACAGGAATCTCGGCAGGCAATTCTTGGCGTGTTAAACGAACCGTTTCCATCACAAAGTTCAGCGACTCCATCGATGTCAACTCTTGCACGCGGTCGACATCCGTTGCCACTCGCAAAGGATTGTGAATGACCGGACCATCACCTTTTGCAAACTCAAGATCCATGCCCATCGGTTCAAGGATTGGCAGAAGGTCCGAAAAGATAATGGCAGCGTCGACGCCCAGACGTTTGACTGCGGTACACATCACTTCTGCGCACAGAGCCGGGTCCTTGCATAGATCAAGGAAACTGATCTTGTCACGAATCACGCGGTACTCGGCCATGTAACGACCGGCTTGTCGCATCAACCAAATGGGCGTTACTGAAGAGGACTCGCGGCGACAGGCTCGCATGAAAGGCCCATCGTACCAAGCGGCTTGTTTATCCATTACTGACTTTCCAGTTGTTTCTTTTACTTGAGCGCTAACCGTTCGTCCGGCTAAAAGGTAAGCGGCTCGCGCGGCACATTCTTGCACCAGATGCCCCATTTTCGGATGCTCTGGTTCTAGGTCGACCGGCAAATCGTTCTGCTTGAGCATTTCGCTGGTGGTTGGTCCAATTGATGCCACGATCATATTCTTGAATGCTGATCGTAGTTGTTCTTCCAGTCCCAAATCGGCGCTGATGCGAAGCATGTTGGCCACTTGGTGGGCACTGGTCAGTAGCAACACGTCGCGCTCGCCAGCGGCCATCGCCCGCACGTTCGCTTCCAGTGGCCCCGAGTCGACCGGCAGTTCCCACTGATAGACGCGTACGCGAATCACTTCAGCGCCACGAGCCTCTAGGCCACCGATTAAACTGGAATTCGTCTTTCCGTATTCTTGCAAGCCGATCTTTTGGTTCGTAATGGGAACATGTTCGTCAATTGATTTCAGCAGTTCTCGCCACGTGTTGGGTTCAGGAACTTTGATCGTCGGCGTCAGTCCCAGTTCACGCATCACGGCAGCCGGCTTTGGTCCGCGGACCACCGTCGTCACATCCGAGAGTGCATCGATGAACCGCTGGCGATCCACATGCCGTTCGATCGCGGTCAACAAATGCTTGAGTCCAACACCTGTTAAAAAAATGACAATATTGATCTCGCCCGTGATGACGCGATACGCAAAATCGATGGCTTCACGATTCGAGTCAATAGGCACTTCGCGCATCGACGGGCTAACGAATGGTTTGCCACCGAATCGCGCGATCAGTCGCTCCATGTCATCCCGTCGACGACTTTCCAGAGCCGCCACACGCAATCCCGCAAACGATGTTGTTTCATCAGACATATTGATGTTTCTTTAGGCGGTGTCAGCCAATGGAGATGGCCGCGGATTATTTATCTACTGCGGCGCTCGCCGCGGGTTGTAAGCCGACGGCGCTAGCCGCGGGTTGTAAGCCGACGGCGCTAGCCGCGGGTTGTGAGCCGACGGCGCTAGCCGCGGGTCTCGAAGTATTTGTCATCAACCTACCAACCAACGTTCCAATGCCTGATTCCAATCCGGCATTTCCAATTCCCAATTGATTAGTGTTCAAGGGCATTGGAAAGAAAAACGTCGCGCAGGAACAATCGCTTCGACACCCGCGGCTAGCGCCGTCGGCTCACTGAACCCGCGGCTAGCGCCGTCGGCTCACTGAACCCGCGGGCTAGTGCCGTCGGCTCACTGAACCCGCGGCTAGTGCCGTCGGTTCAATTACCCGTACAGGACCGGCGGCTCACCAGTGTCGAAAACTGGAAACTGGTTACAATGGCAGCGAACGCTGTTTTCCCCTTTTCCGCCAATCCCCGCCAGGGGGCATAAGCCCCGCTTGAACATCGAACGACCGCAATATGAATTCGAATTCCGAAGCAAACGCCGCCATTTTCGACGAAATCCAACTAATTCGCCAGCAAACGGGGCCGCAAGCTGCCGTGGATCGCTTGGTTACTTACTTGGAGTCGGAAGGTCGACTTCATGAGATGTTCGAAGCTCTCAAGATGCAACTACGTCTAAAGTTAGGCCTTCCCGCAGCCCAGTTAGACCGCAACGAAAAACTGAGCCCTGAGTTGGAGGTCCAGCTAGAACACGGGTTAATTGACTCGTGTCGTCGCGTCGGAGAGGGCTTTTTCAAGCAAGGAAAAATCCGTGAGGGATGGATGTATATGCGTCCGGTGGGTGATCGTCCAGCCGCAGCCGCAATGCTGGAACAGGTTTCTGCCACAGATGAAAATGTCGACGAATTGCTGGAAGTGCTTTTGCATGAAGGAGTCGATATCGCGCGCGGGTATCAACTGGCACTCGATCGCCTTGGTACTTGCAATAGCATCACGCTTTTTGAATCAGCTTTGGGCGCTCGTCCGCGAACCGATCAACAGGTCGGCGCAACGTTGCTGGTGAAGCATGTGCATACAGAACTGCTCGCCAATCTTCGGCGCGATATCGCTAAGCGTGAGGGCAAGGAGCCAACTGAACAAACGGCTGAAGAATTACTGAAGGCGCGACCCGAGTTGATGCGTGATGGATCCTATCATCTGGACACTAGCCATCTCGCATCGACGGTTCGTTATGCGAGGGTGCTTGAAAACCCAGATGACGTTCGACTAGCACTTGATCTGACCGTCTACGGTCGTCATCTTCATCCGCAGTTTCAATACGCTGGTGAAGAACCGTTCTTGGATCTGTATCCAAGTTCTGCAGCCTTCTTCCGCGCGCTGCTCGGGCAACAAGTTGATCAAGGCATTCGCTACTTCACGCAAAAGGCTGATTCGGTTGACCAAAGCCAGTTCGGTACCGTTGCAGTCGAAGTGTTAATCGATTTGCTGTCGCGATGTGGACGCAAGGAAGAAGCCCTTCGCGCATTCGATCTCCGCATGCCGGTCGGCAGCCGATTGCTTGGCATCGCTCCCACAATGCTCGAGTTGAGTATAGGCATTGGCGAATACCAATCGATGCGAGCGATCTGTCGCAAACGAGATGACTTACTCGGCTACGCAGCCGCGGTCCTCTATGATGAGAAAACGGAAAGTTGAAGCACAACTACTTCTAGTGCTTCAACAGCAAGGGACTTGCAAGAACATGGAACGGGAGAACGAGGCTGATCTGATAAAAGTTCGACAACTTGGAAACTACGGTAGCATTAGTCGGTTGCGCATTAGCGTGTAAATTGCTATGTAATTCGAGCAACAGAACCCAGTGAGCTGACGGCGTTAGCCGCGGGTGACCGGAGCGTTCGTCGTTCATGACCAATTGTCCGATTTAAGCCTACAGACCACGAGGAAACAAAGTCGTTGGCTAGACATTGGATGTATCAAACCGCCCCACTTCGTTTACCCGCGGCTAGCTCACAGTCCCCTTACTCGAAGAACTTGCAACTGAAACAAATTTCGGACATCAGTTATGCACTTTACTTTTTTTCAGGTTAGCCTCGTTTTCCCGTTCGTAGCTTGGGACCATTTGTCCCGAGCGTTCATTAAGTTCAACTCACGACTAATGCTTAAACCAACTTTAATTTGGGGGTCGTAGATGTGAGCCGTCGGCGCTAGCAGCGGGTAAACGAAGCACTTGACTCGACGTGACTTATTAACAATCAATAGACCAACGATTCACGGTCGACAATTTAACGTTGGACGAACTTTTCATCTTGCACGACAACCACTTCGTTCACCCGCGGCTAGCGCCGCTAGTGCCGGCGGCTCACTAATGTTGATTCCTAAATTAAAGTTGAAGCACTAGAAGAACGGGACAAATGGTCCATCCTACGTCACTCGTTCAAATGCGTTGCTACGTTACAAGAGATTAATTCTTGTTATAACGACACTCTGGACCTGCAGTCGGTGTTTATGTGGTATTGACAGGCAACTTGCTGTCCTTGAACACCTCCATTGGGTTACCAGAGACTAATACCCAAGTATTACTTTAGAAAATTCCACCAGGATTTCTCTTGATTTTCGTTTCGAAGAGGCGGAAAACATAAATAGGCAGATGTGGCACCACGCGAGTTGCTATCGTTTCTGCCTTGCCTAATAACGGGGAGCAATTCAAATGTCTGCGGATTGGTATTTCATTAAAAAGGGGTTTTTCCACCGTCAAAAACGCATTGGTCCAGTTTGTGAAATGGAGTTGCTGGCGCGAATCACCAAGGGGGATATCGCACCGGACACTCTTATGTCGAGTACAACAAAAACGCATGGTAAGTGGCTGGCAATGCGCAGCATAAAACCTGCTTACCAGCATTGGAAGGAAACGCACCCTGGTGCAACTGACGCAGCTTGAGCTTAACGCACTAGGTTGCTGGGATTATTGCCAATCATCACGTTACCGCTTGGCTGCTCGGTGATGGTGAATTCGGCCCATACGGGAACGTGATCAGATATTCGTCCGGCATCTTTGGTTTGTAAACCAAACATCTTTTCGAGACTGATAATACCCGCGCGCCCAGTGAACTCGCGAGTATGGACCCTGTCCACCAGAATGTTATCGAGAGTTTTAGTCTGGACCGTGTTGGTGAATACGTTTTGAATGATTGGCACCAAGTCTGGAATCTGTCCAAGTGACTTAAGTCCATTTGGTGGTGCGTTGAGGTCGCCCAGTAGCATCACATCGTCTTCCGGATACTCGTATTGGCGAACACTTCGGTACACATCGGCGAGTACATCCAACTCGTGACTGATTTCGTCTGGATCCGTATGAATGCTGATCAGCGTGAAACTAAACGGTTGAGCACCAGGTGTGATCGTAAGGAACCGACCGCAGAACGGTTCTCGATGAAGTACGTCGGCTTCGTCGGCAACCTTGTAACTAACTTCGGGTGAACTTTGGATTCTTGAAGTATCGAAGACATAACCATACTGTTCAAAATAGCCCGTTGACTGGCGGCCGATTCGTGGACTGATGGTATAGCTATAGCGCCCGCCGGTACGATTGATCTCCTCGATAAGAATTGGCAACGTCCGCTGGTCGGTACTGGTGATCTCTTGAAGCGCGATGACATCGTACTGCCGGATGATTTCGGCAAAACGCTCCATCACCCATGGGTCTGCCAGTTTGCTAGGTCCGAGGCGCTGCATATTAAAACTGCCGACGATGATCGTATTGGTTGTCCGTGCTGGAATCACCGATACATTAACAGTCGATTTTGCGGGCGGATTCAAGAAGTTACCGCTGGCGGTCCCCTTCTCAATATTTGATGCTGGTGCTAAGCCATTGGGGATTTCGATGCTGTTTGGATCGCAACCCAAATAACCACCGAGTCCAACGAGCAAGACAACCATTAACGGATAGAACGGTATCGATCGCATCCCATCGCCTCCATGCTTTGGGAAAACTGTTTAAATTAAAACGTGATGCTAAAAGCTTGATGAAACCGATGCATCGCACAGCCTCGTGCTGTGCACTGTTACCAGGACTCGGTCAAGCTTCGTTTTGAGCCGACAGCGATTCGGACGCTAGTCGACTGAGTCGCGGGTCAGCATCGGACGCCGCGGCTTTCAGGGCTGCTATTGATTCTTTAGATAAATTCGGGACTGACTTCAAAGCCAACGCTGCCAACTGCCGAACCGACTTTTCGGCGTGCTGTGACAAGGCTTGCGAAAGCGAAGATTGGTATCGAGTCGCATCGTCACCTAGCCGCCCGAGCAGTTTGCACGACCAACCCGCGACCGCGGGATTTACATGCCTGGTCAACTCTGCCAGCTGCGGTGCCCACTTACTCGAAGGTTCTTCAACATTGGTCAAAGCGTCGCTTGCCCAAGCGCGAACCTCTTCGCTCTCGTCAAGCATCGTGAGCAGCACTGCAATCAACTGCTTATTGGCTTCCAATGGATCCCCGACGAGCTCTTTAAGTCGCTCGAGCGGGATACAATTCCCAACAACTGTCGACATAATATTCACCTTCCATCAGTAACTCTAACATCAACTGTTGTCATTACTGAATTCACGCTTGGACCGCAAGGGCGACTAGATAGGGTGTAGAACCTGGTGCTTTGTCCGGCTTTAATTTGGGGGTCGTAGATGCGAGCCGACGGCGTTAGCCGCGGGTGAACGAAGTGGGGCGTTATGACATCCAAGGACTAGCCAACGACTTTGTTTCCTCGTGGTCTGTAGGCTTAAATTGGACAATTGGTCATGAACGACGAACACTTCGTTCACCCGCGGCTTGCGCCCTTGTCTTTACCCTTAATTCGTTGCCCGTAATCGTGCTCGTGCTCAATGAAATGGTGCTCGTGCTCGAAAGGCCCCGACCGGTCGAGCACGAGCACGAGCACCGTCCTGCGGACTGAGCACGAGTAAGAAAACGTTAGGTTTCCCTATAGTGGCGCAAAAAGTAGTGGGTAAAGACAAGGCTAGCTAGCGCCGTCGGCTCACAGTCCCCTTACTCGAAGAACCTTGCAACTGAAACAAATTTCGGACATCAGTTGTGCATTTTACATTTTATCAGGTTAGGCTCGTTCTGCCGTTCCATGTTCTTCGCGCTAATCCCAAAATGAAAGTCGGACAAAGCACTAGCCGCAACCTTTCATGAGAAACCGCATGTTCTCCATATAAAATTGACCCTACGTTGTCTGCATCGCTTGATGCGAGCCAGCGCTAATGAATACGTCGCCACGCTGTGGCTGGGCCAACGGCCTGTAGTCTGACATTGATGCCAGAGTTTACGCTTCAACGAATGTTAGCGTTGTCGATACTTGGACGAGGGTTCAACCGCGAAAAACTGCCGAAGCTGTTTGCGTGTAGATCAACAAGCGACGAGTAGGCGATTTCGCGGTCGAAGTTCAGCGACAAGTTGTGACGTGTAGCGTTCCCGGTCAAAGCCGCAATTGCTTTATCGGTAAACTATCCTGCTCGGTGGAACAAGGCCTCAATGGTGACACATGGGTTCGAGAACGAGCAGGTTTGAAAGAGCGACCTGGCGCATTTAATACTAACTTCGAAGACACGATGGTTGGAGCGCAAAGATACTTACACGTCACTCAAGAATCGAACGGGGTTTCGGTGCAGGAAGTACTTCCTCATTCACAACGGGCTCACTGGCAACGGGATCATTGGCAGTGGGCACAATGGAGAGTGGCTTTCGCGGCGTTTCAGCAGGCCTTGGTGAAGTTGTTGCGGACTGATTGGCAAGCGGGCGCTGTAATTCAGACTGCATTGAAGGTTGAGGGATCGGCAATTCAAGCGATTGCCCCTCCATCACGCGATTTTCTGCAATCTCTAACTGGTTGGGCGGGGCAAGGTTCGTGTCGGCACCCGACTCACGATAGAGTTCCCAGCCGGTTGGGGTCAGTTCGAAACGATAACGGCCTTCAGTGATCGTATAACGCGATTCACCGAATGATCTGCCATCAGCAGTAACTCCGCGCGAGTATCGTACAACGTAAGTACCCTTTTCCTCCAGCACCTGTTGTTCGCCTGGTCGGATGGCGGCGGCCTCGGATTCATCCACTAAGTAGTTTACGACACTACGAGCTTCCTTAGGCAACCGGATTGCCACACCAGGTCCACGGTAACTAACCGGTCCAGGAATAGACGCAGATGCAGGAGTCACAGGCGTCGGTCGCGACAACGAGTTGCTTGCATTGATTCCGTTAGCGCCGCGAAAATTTGCCGTGCGACTATTGGCATCCGCCTGCATTGCAGTGTTCGGTGCATCGCGACGTAGGAGATTGTTGTTCAAAGCCCCAGCAGGCTGCTGGGCCGAGGGGTTGGCACCGGCAAGTGGATTTGCAGGCGCATTTCCAGCACTACTTCTCTGTGCAGCAGCGGCCCGCCCCGCTGCAATGGCGGCTTGTTCTTCGCGTCGGAATCGTTCGTCGCGAGCTTCGCGCATACCACCCAGTAATCCAGCTCGAGCCGGTTCGCGGGCGGCGGGTGGAGCGACATTGCCACGAAAAAGTTGTGCTGTGGAAACGCTGATGGGAAGGCCGCAATTCAGCAAAACCAAACTTAGTATTAACGTGCGGGCCATAGCTATTTTCCAGATAAAGTCGGGGCAAACTTCAGAACGTGCGCAGTTGAGTATACGCAGAAGGTCGTCAGTTAACAACGCTCTAGCTTCTAGCCAGCTCTTCCAAATGGGCATTAACCGACATGGGCAAATGCTCCAAATGATAGCCTCCCTCAAGCAGACTGACGATCTTGCCATCACAGTGACTTACGGCCAAATCACTGACAATACGTGTCAGATCGCCGAAATCTTGGTCGGCCAAGCAGAGTGAACCAACGGGATCAGATCGATGCGCATCGAAGCCGGCACTCAGCAGGATCAGCTCTGGGCGGACTTTCGTGGCTAGCGCTTCGATGCCGCGCGTAAAGCGCTCTGTGAAATTCTTCAACGTGATGTCTTTTGCAACCGGTTCGTTTGCGATCCAACCCAACCCGGCTCGCGTTCCGGTTTCCGTCACTTTGCCAGTACCTGGATAGAACGGACTGCGATGAATCGAGAAGAATGCAACGCGTCCATCTTCGTAGAAGACGTCTTGAGTTCCATTACCATGGTGGACGTCCCAATCAATGATCATCACGCGGTGCAAGCCGGCAGCAAGAGCTGCATGAGCCGCGACGGCAACGTTGTTGAACAAACAAAACCCCATCGGACCACCGGCGAGCGCATGATGACCGGGCGGCCGAACGGCGCAAAAGGCTCGCTTGTCCTCTCCGCTTACGACGCGCTCGACAGCATCCATGACTGCACCTGCGGCTTGGGTAGCTGCATCCCATGACCCGCGACTGACCACCGTGTCCGCTTCGATATGACCAGCCGCTTGTTCACACCACACTTTTAACTGGTCGTAGTAGGCCGCTTTGTGAACTTTTAAAATTGAATCGCGAGAGGCTGCGTTCCAAATAGGACACTTGGAACGCGTCAGCCATCCGCTGTTATCCAGCATTGCATTGACGCGTTCGATACGAGCGATGCATTCAGGATGAGCGCCGGTATCATGTTGAGCGAATACAGGGTGATGGTAGAGCAACACGTTAATATCCCTTACCAAATGAAAACTGTCGCAGTGACTGATAAGTTTTGGGCAGCGTTGGAAGGGATTCAGTATAGCGAACCAGTCATCTTTTGACCCACAGCCACAGCGGAGAGGGCTGGCTTAATGGCAATACATAAACGTTTTCAGAAGCTAGCCAAAGTGGATGACCGGTTTTTCGGAGCGCGGGCGTCCTCGCCCGCTACGGGACTCGCAATCTCGCTACCGTGAGGGGGCGCTCTCGCTATGTAGACAAAGTGCCAATTCATTAGTGTTGCCCGAGTTAACCTGCGGGTCCAGCGGGCGGGGACGCCCGCGCTCCTGAAAACCGGTCTACTTTTGTGCAATGTTAGCAGGCACTGGAGCCTACGCTGCGAACTCAGCTTTTATTAGAAAGTGAGTGACATTGGGCGTCCCCGCCCGCTGAACCCGCTAGGTGACTAGCGGCGACAGCAAAGAACCCGTTTACCTTCTACAAAGTGAGCTCGTCAAACTCACCTGCAAGTAACTTAGTCCCGAGCGGGGGAGGACGCCCGCGCTCCGAAAAACCGGTCATCCACTTTCGTGGGCTTCTGAGAACGTTTGAGTATTGCTATTAAGTCAACACTCTCCAGCGGCTTAGAGACGGCTCGCGGCCAGCAACTTACCGCACAACAGATTTTAGCGGAGATCGGGTGACGATGACATCATCAACGAAAAGCGTGGTTGGCTTGTTGCCAAACGAATGAGCGGAAATCCCGACTTCAACACTGTTAAGAATCATTCCTGCGAAGGGCAAGGTTGGCCCAACTGCATCTACCACCAGACTATCATTCTGCCAGATACGGAGCTTGCCATCGTCTGGATGCAAATAGAGATGCCACGTTACCTGTACCCATTCATCCGTCGGAAACATTATTCTGCGGTCGGAAGCTTGGCGGTACTGGGGTTTGTCCATCGCTTTCAGTTCGGCACCAAGCTCACCGTCACCGAATAGCATTAGTCGTATCCCGGGAGATTCTTTGACGTGTCGACCTTCAATGTCGGCGAGAGTGAAGGGACGAGACTCTCCGTCAATCTTAAAATAGGCGTGGAACCAGACATCATCGCCTTGCTCGAAGTAGAAGAAGCTGCTTCCAATGGAGGCTTTGGCGCAGACCATCCTTGCAGACTTCGGTGGGCAGAAGCATTTGAGTGATTGATGTCCTGAGTGGGATTGAACCTGCGTTGGTTCGACGACTGCGTCCAAGAAATCGCCATTTTCTTTCAATATTCTATTTCGCAGCGCCACGTAATCAATGACTCTTGGCGTCTTAGGCGTCTGCAACGTGAACTCGGTCCATTTACGTTGCTCTCCAATGATAGCTCTTAGTCCTGCGACCTCGACTGGAAGATCCTCGAATCCTTCTTCGAAGTGCTTCAGCATCAGATATTTGCGATCTGATTCTGTATCTACAAAAAAGACATCATCACCCTCTTTGACATACTCACGTGCGATCTGCTCCGGATCAAAAACGCGATCTACCCATGACCAGGTGTTTCGCTCATCAATTACCCGAAAGACGTTTCCATCGTTGGTAAGTTTGTACTGGATACCGTCAATGGCTGCACTCCGCAGGATTTTATCCGTTGGGTACGGTGCAATTTCAACCGCTCGCCGCGATCGCAGCCAAGCCAGCGAAAGAACGATTGCAAGACAAATCAGGGATAAGAGCAAAAATCGTTTGTAGTTCGCAATCATGGACATCAGTTCCTGATTATTCTAATTCTTCAACTGTATCGGCGGCATTCTTCCCCAAACGCCGCCTGCCAGCGCTAGCCGCGGGTGAACGAAGTACTTGACTCGACGTAACTTACTAACAATCTAAGACCGCCGATTTGCGGTCGACAGATTAACGTTGGACAAACTTTTCATCTTGCACGACAACCACTTCGTTCACCCGCGGCTAGCGCCGTCGGCTCACTGACGTTGATCCCAAAGTTAAAGTTGGATGAAGCGCTAGGAAGTTCCTCTCGTACTTCGTGCGTTGACCCTAGTTATTGCATTGGAAGCAAATTTTCAATCAACTTGGCCTTTATAAAAAGCCAGCATTCACTATTCGCCCAGTATTTAAGCCGCAAAGTTTGCGCAGTGTATTGTCCGTTGGCTTAATGCGGGATGTGATGGATATTCCTTCAACTCTACCTTTGCCGTGTGCCGATTCGAAGCTCCGTAGGCAAAGTTTAATCGCCACATGCCGCAGGGGAATAGAGAATCATGATCCGAAAACAAACCATTTCAGCAATAATCGCTGTCGCATGCTTGGCCAATGTGGTCAGCTCCGTGCGCGGTGAAGAACCAACAAAGAAGACTCCAGCTAAGCTCACCAGCGCCGTGCAAAGCGAATCGGACGGATACTGTCCGCCATCGTATGCGAACGCAGCTCCTGGAGCCGCCGGATACGGTGGTTATCCATCCAACACGCCTAAGGCCTTTGGATACTCTTGGGGCTCCGCTGGAAACAGCCGTGATTGCAATCGCTTTTACCACTATCCATACGTGTTCTATCCACAGAACTTCCGCAGTGCCGAATCGTATCAGAGCAGCGACAGTATGTACTATCGTTATGCTCCCGAAATGCAGATTCCGGTCTACAACCGCAACTGGCACAACGAATATCCAAGTCCTCGACGATACCACTCAGGGCATCATTTCCTAACCGACGTGTTCTAAGAACCGTACGAGCGGCGAATGAGTCCACACAATTCATCCTCCAGCTAAGTATCCGAACTGCACGTCAAGCCACTTCGAGCAAGTCGGGTTAATACTTAGTTTAAACAGCGGCGGCACCTTAAAAGTGCGGCCGCTTTTTTCGTTTTAAGTAAGACACTAGCTAGTGCTCCATCCAGCTTTAATATTGGGCTTTGGCGCCATGACCGACCAAAGGCAAAGGACGCGAGACTAAAGATGTAATATGAGCCGTCAGCGCTAGCTGCAGGTCTCGAAGTAGGGCGGTTGAATTTGCGAGCTGCCTATCCCATGCCGTTGTTTGTTCGTTGGCTTTGCGCTTGAATGGGCTGGTTGTAGTGATAGAGTATCACTACGAAACCCGCGGATAGCGCCGACGGCTCACTGCTACAACACCCGAATCACGCAAGCAACTGCGCCGATTAAGTGAATCCAAAAATTTAAGTTGGACGAAAGACTAGTCGTGCGGATAGCTAAACTTTGACGGCGTTTCAATTTGCCTAAGTCATTCCATTGGATGTTTTCTGCGCACACTGGAATCTTTGCAAAAAGATGTCGATGAGCAGTCGAGTCTCAGCATCAGTGAGACGAAGTTTGAGATCGTGAGCTGTGCAGGGTGATTTAACGCAGCTCGGTAAATGTCGACCGCTTTTATTCGCACGGACGTGGCACTGCGGACATCCTCTTTGGGCTTAGCCAAAGAACCGTGCCATGACAGAGTCAACTCACAAAGTGGGCCCACGTAATTGGGCCGTTTTGGTTTTAGCCGGTGGTGCTGCGTTGTCAGCCCCCTTTCTACGCAATCCAGGAAATCCAGCTCCAACTCAAGACGCTGCTGCCAATCCATTGGAAGTCGATTTCTCCAAGAAGTCGTGGCCCGATGTTAGAGAGCAATCACTTACTCCCCCTGGCCAAGTCACTTCGAACCTCAGTGTCCAGGATTGGGCTCAATTGGAACGTTTAAAGTCGACCGCTGGTTCTGCGCCTCGTAAGGTGACCGGGAATTTGCCAAGCACTAGTGCAACGCCACTGCCCGCTTGGGCTGATCGCGGCCCACGAGTCGACCAACTTGTGAACGATTCCATTCGGGCTGAACCGCTTCCCCCTGCGGCCCCAGTTGGCTCAGCTGCGATCGACCCGCTTCGTCCTTGGATGGGACACGGCATGAAAGCCAAGCAAGATCCTTCGGCCACCCCTCGTCCCAGCGACTTAGTTGGCGGTGACGCACTTAATGCACCCAATCCCGATACGCGGTGGAATTCTGTTCCATCCCGACTGTCGAACCCTGAAGTATTACCGCGAGACTCCGGTGCACTTGCTAGTAATAAGCCCTTTCGCAAATTCGAAGATCACGTAAAGCAATGGCCCGATGAAAAGTTGTCTCCTAGCCAAGTCGCTTGGGATCCACCTAGTGCGCATCAGTCGGATCGAAACGCAGCGAGCCCGAGCACGAGTTGGCCAAGCGTTTCTCGCCCATCAGGATTTTCTGTCGCAGGCCAAGCCACCCGTCTGTCTCCAATCGCTTCTTCGTTCACTCCTGCACCACCGGTCGCACCACCGGTGGCATCACTGATCGCACCAGCCACCCAGTCCGAAACCGTCAGTGCTCCGATGGTTAGTTCCCAGTCCGGGCGTCAACCACCTCGACTGAACAGCCCGAGCATCGAAGCGCCAAAGCCGACAACCAATACTCCAAGTACTTCGCCGCGTCCTAAACAGTTTATCCAACAGCCTGCCAAACGGGCTTAGTGGTGTATGCGTCCAGCTTGCAATAGTCGCCTTTCGTTACGCAAAAGTAGCGTTAGTATGCGCCACTTTCGCAGAGCGAAAGACGACTTCGGAAACAAAACCAGACCAACGATCCTCACAAGCTTGTGCTATAATCGCTCGCCTAACGGTTTGTTTACTAGGGACGGGAGCGAATGATGTTGAAGAATTTTTTGTCGCTGGCTGCAGTATGTTTCGCGGCTCAGTTTGTCCAAGCAGATAATTGGCCGCAGTGGCGTGGGCCTCATGGCGATGGTGTTTCAAAAGAATCGGTAGCCACAACGTGGTCCAAGACCGATCATGTCGCTTGGCGATCACCTCTGCCGGGACAAGGTGGTGCAACTCCAGCCGCTTGGGGCGACAAGCTCTTTGTGACCTCCGCGGACGGCAATGCGCTGGTTCTTATTTGCATCTCAGCCAAAGACGGAAAAGCACTTTGGCAAAAGCAAGTTGCCACTGGCAATCAAGACGCTCGCGCTGGTGAAGGCAATTCGGCTTCACCTTCTCCTGCAACCGATGGCAAGCACGTGTGGGTCTTCTTTGGAACCGGCGTTTTGGCTTGTTTTGATTTCGATGGCAACGAAGTTTGGAAGTTCGACGTTGGCGAACGCTTTGGAAAACTCGACATCCAATTCGGCATGACGTCGACTCCTGTACTGTACGGCGATAACCTTTATCTTCAGTTGATCCACGGTGCGATGCGCCGCGACGACGACACACGTACAGGCAAAGTCATCAAGCTCGACAAACTAACCGGCAAGACCGTTTGGGAAGTCGACCGCGTGACCAATGCCGATTTTGAATGCAAACACTCGTACGCTTCGCCGTTTGTCTACGAAGATGGCAAACGCAAGTTCCTGGTGATCCACGGCGCGGATTGCACGACTGGTCATTCGCTGGACGATGGAAAAGAACTGTGGCGATTTGGCCAGCTCAACGGACCAACTCAGCACAACAGCAAGCAACATGACCCTACCTTCCGCTTCGTTGCATCGCCTTTGGTCGTGCCCGGCTTGATCGTCATTCCAACTTGCAAAGAAGGTCCAACACTGGCGATCAACGTTAGCGACGAATTGAAAGGCGATGTCTCGGACAAAAAGAACGTTGTTCGCTGGACGCTTGCGAACTCACCCGATGTCTCGATTCCTGTCGCTGCCGATGGACTGATTTATCACTTGCACAAAGACGGCAAGTTGCAGTGTATGGATCTCGAAACCGGAAAGGAAGTCTACTTTGAGCGGACGCACACTGCGCAGCACCGCGCGAGTCCGATAATTGCTGGCGGCAATCTTTACTTGTGTGCTAAAGATGGACGTTGCACAGTTGTCAAAACGGGCCGCGAGTTTTCTATTGTTTCGTCTAATGACTTGGGTGAACCTATAACAGCTTCACCCATGGTCGCCGGCGGAGTTCTTTACCTGCGAACTTACAACGCCCTGTATGCGATTAAATAAAGTGGGGTATGCTTCCAGCTTGCCGCTTTTGATCGTTTAGCCAGGTAGCCGCTAGAATGTATTGAATTTTTGTTGAGCCTGAGGCGCTAACCGATCTTGATTTGCGAAGAACGGCTAGCGCCTTGTTATGTTGCGCATATTTGGTTTTGTGTGCCACTGGCTTTCCCAATCGCATCCGGGAATCCGGATGCGATTGGGAAAGGCCAGTGTACCGAAGCGTATTGGTTCGATCAAAAACGTTTCCTTCCGATGCTTGGGCGCTTTGTGCAATGGTCACCGACGTAATCAACGTCGCACGTAACGGCGGTTACTACGCAGAAATCCACCACCGCGGTGATGTACGTATTGGAATGGATTGCATTTTACCTGCGTCCAAACTTCGACACCTTTCATGGCGAGTGAGTTAGCGTTGGCATTGGAACCAGCGATTAGAGTTACCTACTCCGTTTCACTGGCCTTGCCCCGTAGAGTCCGATATAAATCCAGACTTTGTGGGGCAAGCCAGATGGGATGAAAAGAGTTCGTCACTCCATGACCTATAGTTGGTGACGAGAATTTTAATCCCATAACTAAGTCTGGAGTGACGAACATGCTAAGTATAACCGATTGGTTCTGTTACGTTGGTTTTGACTATCACAA